>NZ_JACHLY010000001.1:1044375-1392500 GCF_014204715.1 Streptomonospora salina | reverse complement strand
ACCAGGCGCCGATGAAGGACGTGGGAGGCCGCGATAGTCCACGGGGAGCCGTCAACCGGGCGTTGATCCGTGGGTGTCCGAATGGGGGAACCCAGCCCGAGTTGTGTCGGGTTGCCGCCGTCTGAATGTATAGGGCGGTCGGTGGTGACGCGGGGAAGTGAAACATCTCAGTACCCGCAGGAAGAGAAGACAACAGTGATTCCCTCAGTAGTGGTGAGCGAACGGGGATGATGGCTAAACCGTGCGCGTGGGATAGGCGGCAGTCGTTGCGTGTGCGGGGTTGTGGGGTATGTCTGTTCCGGGTCTGCCGATCCGGTCCGTGGTGGTGTGTGTCAGCCGAAGCCGTTGGGAAGCGGCGCCGGAGCGGGTGAGAGTCCTGTAGGCGAAGGCGCATGGCATCGTGGTGGGCGTGGCCCCGAGTAGCGCGGAGCTCGAGGAATTCCGTGTGAATCCGGCAGGACCACCTGTCAAGCCTGAATACGTCCTGGTGACCGATAGTGGACGAGTACCGTGAGGGAAAGGTGAAAAGTGCCCCGGTGAGGGGTTGTGAAATAGTACCTGAAACCGTGTGCTGTCAAGCCGTCAGAGCTTCGCTTGAGTGCGGGGTGATGGCGTGCCTTTTGAAGAATGAGCCTGCGAGTCATGGTGTGTGGCGAGGTTAACCCGTGTGGGGTAGCCGTAGCGAAAGCGAGTCTGAACAGGGCGGTGGAGTCGCATGCTGTGGACCCGAAGCGGAGTGATCTACCCATGGCCAGGGTGAAGCGGAGGTAAGACTTCGTGGAGGCCCGAACCCACCAGGGTTGAAAACCTGGGGGATGAGCTGTGGGTAGGGGTGAAAGGCCAATCAAACTCCGTGATAGCTGGTTCTCCCCGAAATGCATTTAGGTGCAGCGTCGTGTGGTGCTCCCCGGAGGTAGAGCTACTGTTTGGCCGATGGGCCCGACCAGGTTACTGAGGTCAGATAAACTCCGAATGCCGGTGGAGTGAGCGCGGCAGTGAGACTGCGGGGGATAAGCTCCGTGGTCGAGAGGGAAACAGCCCAGACCTCCGGCTAAGGCCCCTAAGGGTGCGCTAAGTGGGAAAGGTTGTGGAGTTGCTGAGACAACCAGGAGGTTGGCTTAGAAGCAGCCATCCTTGAAAGAGTGCGTAATAGCTCACTGGTCAAGTGATTCTGCGCCGATAATGTAGCGGGGCTGAAGTGCGCCGCCGAAGCCGTGGGGCCGGCACGTTGGTGTCGGTTGGTAGGGGAGCGTCGTGCGTTCGGTGAAGCCGCCGGGTGACCGTGTGGTGGAGGGCGTGCGAGTGAGAATGCAGGCATGAGTAGCGATACCGGAGTGGGAAACTCCGGCGCCGATTGACTAAGGGTTCCTGGGGCAGGTTGATCCGCCCAGGGTGAGTCTGGACCTAAGGCGAGGCCGACAGGCGTAGTCGATGGATGACGGGTTGATATTCCCGTACCCGTGCGCGTGCGCCCGTGTCGATAGCCCTGATGCTGACCATGCATGCCCGTCTTCGTGCCTTCGGGTGCGGGGGTGGTGGTGTGCCTGGGACCCGAGGGGTGTGTAGGCAAGTGATGGGGTGACGCAGTGGGGTAGCTCTACCCGGCGGTGGTTGTCCGGGGGTAAGCGTGTAGCCCGGGGTGGTGGTAAATCCCTGCCCTGTTACAGGGGTGAGGCGTGATGCCGAGCCGTTTCGGCGAAGTGAGTGATCCCGTGCTGTCGAGAAAAGCCTCTAGCGAGTGCGTGTGCGGCCAGTACCCGAAACCGACGCAGGTGGTCAGGTAGAGTATACCGAGGCGTTCGGGTGATCCGTGGTTAAGGAACTCGGCAAATTGTCCCCGTAACTTTGGGAGAAGGGGAGCCCTGTCCGGTGATCAGGTTTTCCCTGTGAGCGGGGCGGGGTCGCAGATACCAGGGGAAAGCGACTGTTTATTAAAAACACAGGTCCGTGCGAAGTCGTAAGACGCTGTATACGGACTGACGCCTGCCCGGTGCTGGAACGTTAAGAGGACCGGTTAGCGCTTGTGCGTGAGGCTGGGAATCTAAGCGCCAGTAAACGGCGGTGGTAACTATAACCATCCTAAGGTAGCGAAATTCCTTGTCGGGTAAGTTCCGACCTGCACGAATGGCGTAACGACTTTCCCGCTGTCTCAACCGCGGGCCCGGTGAAATTGCAGTACGAGTAAAGATGCTCGTTTCGCGCAGCAGGACGGAAAGACCCCGGGACCTTCACTATAGCTTGACATTGGTGTTTGGGATGGTTTGTGTAGGATAGGTGGGAGCCGGTGAAGCCGCCACGCCAGTGGTGGTGGAGGCGTTGGTGAAATACCACTCTGGCTGTTTCGGGCATCTAACCTCGGGCCGTGATCCGGTCTGGGGACAGTGTCTGGTGGGTAGTTTAACTGGGGCGGTTGCCTCCTAAAGGGTAACGGAGGCGCCCAAAGGTTCCCTCGGCCTGGTTGGCAATCAGGTGGTGAGTGTAAGTGCACAAGGGAGCTTGACTGTGAGACGGACGTGTCGAGCAGGTGCGAAAGCAGGGACTAGTGATCCGGCGCCGGCGTGTGGAAGCGGCGTCGCTCAACGGCTAAAAGGTACCCCGGGGATAACAGGCTGATCTTCCCCAAGAGTCCGTATCGACGGGATGGTTTGGCACCTCGATGTCGGCTCGTCGCATCCTGGGGCTGGAGTTGGTCCCAAGGGTTGGGCTGTTCGCCCATTAAAGCGGCACGCGAGCTGGGTTTAGAACGTCGTGAGACAGTTCGGTCCCTATCCGCTGCGCGCGTTGGAGACTTGTGAAGGGCTGTCCCTAGTACGAGAGGACCGGGACGGACGAACCGCTGGTGTGCCAGTTGTTCCGCCAGGGGCATGGCTGGTTGGCTACGTTCGGGAGAGATAACCGCTGAAAGCATCTAAGTGGGAAGCTTGCTTCGAGATGAGGTCTCCTGCCCTGTGGTGGGGGTAAGGCCGCCAGGTGATGACTGGGTTGATAGGCCGGGTGTGGAAGCCTTGTGAGGGGTGGAGCTGACCGGTACTAATAGGCCGAGGGCTTGTCCGCCGTGGATGCTGGGTGCTCGCGCATACTATGTTTTGCCCGATGGTTCGGGGGGTTGTGCCTGCTGGTGGTGGGTGCGGTGCTTCGGGGTGTCGGGTTCCGCAGGTTTCGCCTGTGCGCCCGCTTGTGTGCGGGTGTGTGGGTGGTGGGTTTTGCGGTGGTGATAGTGGGAGGGTCACACCCGGTCTCATTCCGAACCCGGTCGTTAAGTCTCTTTGCGCCGATGGTACTGCCTCCATGGTGGGGGTGGGAGAGTAGGTTGCCGCCGCATTTCTTTGTAGAAGGGGTGGGTGTTCCGGTTTTCCGGGGTGCCTGCCCCTTCTTTTTTGTGTCCGGGGGTGTTGCGGGGAGTGGTGGGGGTGTCGCTGTTCGTGGTGGCGGGTGGTGTGCCGCGTTGTCGGACGGTTCCCGCCGCCACCGGCCCCCTTTCAGCGGTCCGCTGCGTATCTCCCACCGGGATTCTCGTGATGACGGGCGTAGTGATCAGTGCGGGTATCGTGTTGTACGGGTTGCGGCACGTCCCCCCGCTGCGCCGAACCTGCTCGCGATACCGGATTGTGCTGAACCGATTGCCCTGGCTCGGGCGTCCTACGTAGGAGCGCAGTGGCGAATCGAGAATGCCAGGGGGCCACCAACTGAGCGAGAGCACGAGCGGCGGCGACGGAGTCGAGCCGCGCCACGACGCTGAGACACCTGATGCGGGTCGTGCTGCGGGGGATGCAGTGCGCTGGGGGAGTGGCTCCGGTCGCGGTCCCGGCGGGACAACCGACGATCGCGCGAAACTACCCGATGGTGCTGCCATGATGAACGAGCGTGACGACGACTCCCCGGAGAGGGAGGAGCCACAGCCGGAACCCCGGCAGTCGGCGGCGGACGCGTCCGCCGCGCCGGATACCGCAGACGGCGCTTCAGCGCCGCCCCCCTCCGACGGCCCTGAGGTCGGCAGCGGTTCCGAGGGCGCGGACGAGGTAGCGGACACGGCCCCGGCCGACGAACCCGCAGTCGGGGCTTTCGCGGACAGCGGAAGCTTCTTCCGCGACCGGGTGGCCCGCACGCTCGCGGAGCAGGGATTCAACCTGCGCGGCGACGGAACCTGGGACGAGAAGCGGCTCGGCGCCGAGGCATCGAAGGCCCCTCGCGCCGAGCCCGGCGGCGAGGCCGCATCGGAGGAGCCGCTCTCCACGGCATCCGGCGGAGACGGTTCCGAGGACGGTCCGGTCGAGGAGAGCGGCGGCGAGACCGCGGGCGACGGAGTATCGTCGGCGGCCGCGGACGAACCGCGCTCCTGGTTCACCCCCCGTGTCTCCTCCGAGCCCGCCGCCGGCGGTGCCCCGGTCGACGACGCCGGCGAGGAGGCCGGCGACGACCGGAACGACGACACCTCCGACGCGGAGACGACGCTCCCGCACACGCGTTCCGCTCAGGGCGCCGGCGACGATTCCGGATCCGCAGGCGACGCGCCCCGGCAGGCCGGGGCGGCCGCGGCATCCGCCGGTACCGGGGCCGACGGCGGCTCCGTGAGCGGCGATGCCCCCGAGGACACGTCGGCTGCACCGACCGAGGCGGAACCGGCGGCCGGAGCGGACGCGGTCGGCTCCGGTACCGGAGGCGTCGCCTCCGCCCGCTCCCCGCAGGCCCGGGAGTCGGCCGGCGGCGCCGACGGGACGGCTGCCGCCGCCGCTGCCGGATCCGGCGGTGCGGCGCCGGCCAGTGCGGGCACGCCCGCCGCGCCCTCATCGCGCACCGACAGCATCGCCGAGTCCGGCGGCGGCCGGGACGGTGCGGAGCCCGAAGACCGCACCTCGGCCTCCTCCGCCGGTTCCGCCGGATCCGGCGATTCAGCGTCCCGGCCCTCCGTCTTCCGCCCTCAGGGATCCGCCCCGGCCGCGGGTGCGGCCTCCGGCGCCGCAGGGGCGGCCGGCGGAGCAGGGGGGCCGGCACCGGGGCCCCACGGTCCCGCGACCCCTGCCGCCCCCACCGCTTCGGCCGCTTCGGCCGGACCGGGATCCGCCGGCGCGAACCCCTCCGGCCTCTCCGGCCTCTCCGGCCCCTCCGGCCCCTCCGGCCCGTCAGAGCCCGCGCATCCCTCCGGAGGAGACGGCCCCACCCCGCCGGGTGGCGGCAAAGGCGGCGGCGCCAAGGCGCCCAAGCCCTTCTGGTGGCGGGCGGCGCGCGTCGTCCTGATCGCCGTCGCCGCCTGCGCGGTGGTCGTCCTCACCGGCTTCGGCATCGCCTACGCGACGATCGAGGTGCCTGACGTCGCCAAGGAACAGGCCGTCAACCAAGGGTCGACGTTCTACTACGCCGACGGCGAGACGCAGTTCGCCGAGCGCGGCGTCGACCGCGAACCCGTGGACTACGAGGAGATCCCCGACAACATCCAGGAATCCGTGATCTCCGCCGAGGACCGCGGCTACTGGGACTCGCCCGGCGTATCCGTCACCGGCACCGTCCGCGCCGTGTGGTTCACCGTGACGGGCAAGCAGGTGCAGGGCGGCTCCACCATCACCCAGCAGTTCGTCCGCAACTACTTCGAGGGCGTCAGCCGCGAGCAGACCGTCGTCCGCAAGCTCAAAGAGATCATCATCGCCCTCAAGGTCGACCAGTCCGGCGACATGGACAAGGAGTGGGTGATGGAGCAGTACTTGAACACCATCTACTTCGGCCGCAACGCCTACGGCATCCAGTCGGCCGCGCAGGCCTACTACCACAAGGACGTCGGCGACCTCACCGATGCGGAGGCGGCGTTCCTGGCGGCGGCGGTCCAGCAGCCGAGCCTCTACGGCCAGGCCGACAGCAAGACCACGCCGGAGATGGAGAACCGCTGGAACTACGTCGTCGGCGGGATGGTCGAAGGCGGCGCCCTCACCCAGAGCGAGGCCGACGGGATGGAGTTCCCCGAGCCCGAAACCGAGCGCCCGGCCAACAGCGTCGACCTCGGCGGCTCCAAGGGCTACATGCTCCAGCAGGCCATGCAGGAGCTCAAGGAGCTCGGCTACACCGAGGACAACATCAACCGCGGCGGCTACGAGGTCGTGACGACGTTCGACCAGGAGGCCATGCAGACGGCCAGGACCGCGGTCGAGGACACCGTCGACGTCGACGCGCTGCCCGACGGAGTGCAGGCGGGCCTGACCGCGGTGAACCCCGGCAACGGCGAGGTCGTCGCCTTCTACGGCGGCCAGGACTATATGGACAACCAGTACGACAGCGCGTTCAACGGCGCCGATCAGGCGGGGTCGGCGTTCAAGCCCTATGTGCTGGCGACCGCGCTGGAGCAGGGCTACAGCCTGAACAGCCAGGTGAACGGGAACTCCCCGATCCAGATCGGGCCCGACACCATCGAGAACTACGACCACTCCAGCCGCGGGCCCACTTCGCTGGTGGAGGCCACCCGGATCTCGCTGAACACCGGCTACGTCCAGCTCGCGCAGGAGGTCGGGCCGGAGAGCGTGCGCCAGACCGCCTATGACGCGGGCATCCCCGAGCGGATGATCGAGGACGACCAGGTGGTGCCGGCCATCGCGCTGGGTGTGTCCAACGTGCGTGCCGTGGACCAGGCGACCGGGTTCGCGACCTTCGCCAACGGCGGGGAGCACGTCGCGACCCACGTCGTGCGCGAGGTCGTGAACAAGGAAGGCGAGAACGAGCGGCCCGAGCCGGAGAGCGAGCGGGCGTTCAGCGAGGAGACGGCGAACAACGTCACCTACGCCTTGGAGCAGGTCGTGCAGAGCGGCACGGGAACCTCGGCGGCGCTGCCGGACGGCCGGCCGGTCGCCGGCAAGACCGGTACGACCGACGGCAGCAAGGCCGCCTGGTTCGCCGGCTTCACACCGCAGATGTCCGCGGCGGTCGGTGTGTACAACGGTGAGAACGAGTCGTTCTCCGTCCCGGGATGGGGGCACGTCTCCGGCGGCGGCCTGCCCGCGGCCATCTGGAACGCCTTCATGAGCCAGACCATGGAGGGCGAGGAGATCGAAGGGTTCCCCGAACCCAGCTTCGGCGGCGAGGTGCACGACCTCGCTCCGGACCCGCCGCCCTCCCCGGAGGAGACCGGTCCGGCCGAATCCCCCGTGGAGCCGTCCCGGCCGCCCGAGGAGCAGACGGTCGAGCCCCCGGTGGAGGAGGAGCCGGCGGAGACGGGCGCTCCGCCTCCGAACGACGAGCCGGGGCCGGAGCAGCCCACGGGCGTTCCCGACCCGGGTTCGACGACCGGACCGGGCGACGAGGAGCCCGAGGGGCAAGAGGAGACGGATCCCTGACCCGCAGCCGCGCGTGTGCGCCGGGACGGTCGGTCCGGCGCACACGCGTAGCCGGTACGCGGGGCGGCAGCGGCCACTGCGGGTCCGGCGCAGCGGTCACCCCACCAGGGCCGCGCACCCGCAGATGCCGGGTTCGGGCGCGTCGGGGGCCTCGACGCGTTCGGTGAACACCTCGGCGCCCGGGGTGGTGCCGGTGAGGGCGTCGGTGGCGAGGATGACCGCTGCCGCGGTCCACGTGCTGCGCTCCACGGGCCAGCGCACACCGTGGGCGAACTGGTAGCCGGTCCAGTAGGCGCCGTCGTCGGGGTCGCGCAGGTGCTGGATGTCGGCGACGAGACCGCTCGCGCGGTCGGTTTCGCCGACGGCGGCCAGCGCCAGGGCGAGCTCGGCGGTCTCCGCGCCGGTGACCCAGGGCTGGTCGCTGACGCAGCGGATCCCCAGGCCGGGCACCACGAACGTGTCCCAGCGGGCGTCGATGCGCCGGTGCGCGGCGTCGCCGCGGACGGCGCCGCTGATGACGGGGTAGTACCAGTCCATCGAGTAGCGGCTCCGGTCGGCGAAGACCGCCTCGTGCTCAGACAGCAGGTGGCCCAGCCGGGCGGCGGCCAGTTCCCAGTCGGGCTGGGGCGCACCCAGCCGCTCGCCCAGCGCGGCGCCGCAGCGCAGCGCGTGGTGGACACTGGCGCAGCCGGTCAGCAGCGCATGGTCGCCGGGGCTGCCGTCGGCGTCGCGCGCCCAGCGGATCTCGCCGCGGTCGGTGCGCAGCCCCAGCGCGAAGTCGACGCCGGCGCGCACGGTCGGCCACAGTCGGGCGGCCGCCTGCTCGTCGCCGGTGATCAGCAGCTGGTGCCAGGCGCCGACGGCGGGGTAGGCGGCGTGGTTGGCTTCGCGCAGGCCCCCGGCGGGTTCGTTCTGGTGCAGTTTGGCCGGGAAGGAGCCGTCGGGCAGTTGGACGCCGCACAGCCACGCGTAGGCCCGGTGCGCCGCGCCGGTGTGGCCGGCGGCGGCCAGCGCCATGGCGCATTCGACGTGGTCCCACACGTCGGTGTGGCCTCCGGGGAACCACGGGATCGCCCCGTCGGGCGCCTGCGTCCTGAGCAGGTAGCCGGCCGAGGCGGAGACGTCGGCGGCGGTGAGGACCCCGGGGAGTTCGGGGACGCGGGCGGGGTCGGCAGGGGAGCCGCTGCTCATCCGGTGCTCTCCGCGCTGCCGCTGCAGGGCTTGCGCAGGTAGACGGCGACGCTCTTGCCGATCAGGGGGTTGAGCACGCGCTCGGTCGTGCGGGTGGTCCTGGGGGCGTTCATCATGTCCCACACCAGCATGCGGTGGTAGGCCGACGCCAGCGGGTGGGCGTCGTCGGAGGTGCCCACCGCGCACTTGATCCACCAGTAGGGGGCGTGCAGGGCGTGGGCGTGGTGGTGCGGTCCGATCACGAATCCGGTGGCCTTGAGCTTGGCTTCCAGCTCGGCGCGGGTGTAGATGCGGACGTGGCCGCCCTCGTTGGTGTGGTATTCCTCCGACAGCGCCCAGCACAGGCGTTCGGGAAGCCAGCTCGGCACCGTCACGGCGGCGATCCCGCCGGGCCGCAGCACCCGGTACAGCTCGGCCATGGCTGCGGTGTCGTGCGGAATGTGCTCGAAGATCTCCGAGGCGATGACGCGGTCGAAGGAGCCGTCGTCGAAGGGCATGTCGAGTGCGTCGCCCGTGACCGTCTCGGCGGTGGTGCCGCCGTCGGCGGGGGCTTCGCCCGCGGTGCGCATGGCCGCGAACATGTCGGCGACTTCGGCCAGGTCGTTCTCGTTGCGGTCGAAGGCGACGATGCCGGCGCCGCGGCGGTAGACCTCGAAGGCGTGCCGGCCGCCGCCGCAGCCCAGGTCGAGGACGCGGTCGCCGGGTCCCACGGGGAGCAGGGAGAAGTCGACGGTGATCAGTGCTGGCTCCTTCGGTTCGTGCTGTCGGCTCAGCTGCGGGTGGCGGGTTCGCCCGCGCCGCCGCGGGTGCTGTCGATCGCGGCGGTGTAGCGCCGGGCGGTGGCTTCGGCGACGGCGCGCCAGGTGAACCGCTCCTGGACCCGGTTCCAGGCGGATTCGCCCATGGCGGCGCGCCGGGCGGGATCGTCGAGCAGATCGCCGACGACGGCGGCGAGCTCTTCCGGGTCGCCCGGCTCGATGAGGCGGGCGGCGTCGCCGTCGGGCCCGACGACCTCGGGGATCGCGCCGGCGCGGCTGGCGACCAGGGGAGTGCCGCAGGCCATGGCTTCCACAGCGGGCAGGGAGAAGCCTTCGTAGTAGGACGGCACCACCGCGACCTCGGCTCCGGCGAGCAGGTCGCCCAGTTCGGTGTCGTCGATGCCGTTGACGAAGGTGACGCGGTCGCGCAGGCTCAGTTCGTCGACGAGCCGGTCGGTGGCGCCTCCGGGCGTGGGTTTGCTGACCACGGTCAGTGAGACGTCGCGCTCGGTGGCGAGTTTGGCGGTGGCGCGCAGCAGGGTCGCGACGCCTTTGAGCGGGCTGTCGGCGCTGGCGACGCACACCAGGCGTCCGGGGGTGCGCGGGCTTTCGGGGCGGGGGTGGAAGCGGCGGGTGTCCACTCCCAGCGGGACGACGTCCACGGCCGAGCGGCGCACGCCGAATTCGCGCACGATGTCGTCGGCCGAGGAGCGGGACGGGACGAGCACGGGGTCCAGGCGGCGGGCGACCCGGCCCTGCATGCCCACGAAGCTGTACCAGCGCCGTTTGCCGAGGCGTTTGAGGCCCTTGGTCTGCTCGATCTCGATGCGGCGGTCGACGGTGATGGGGTGGTGGATGGTGGTCACCATGGGGAGGCCGGCGGCCTGGATGCCGAGCTGGCCGTAGCCCAGTGTCTGGTTGTCGTGGACGACGTCGAATTCGTCCGTCCGCCGGCGCAGTTCGCGCAGCGCGCGGAGGGAGAAGGTGAGGGGTTCGGGGAAGCCCGCGGTCCACATGGTGGCGACTTCCAGCACGTCGATCCAGTCGCGCCACCGGCGCAGCGGCGGTGTGGTGAAGGGCGCCGCGTCGTTGTAGAGGTCGAGGCTGGGCATTCTCTCCAGCGCCACTCCGTCGTCGAGGTCGGGGTAGGGCTGGCCGGAGAAGACGGTGACGTCGTGTCCCAGGGCGGTCAGCTCGCGGGAGAGGTGGCGCACGTAGACGCCTTGGCCGCCGCAGTGCGGTTTGCTCCGGTAGGAGAGCAGGGCGACACGCAGCGGGCGGTCAGGGTGGGGCATGGAACTCAACCCATCGACAGCGTTGTAGCGGATGGCAGGTGCCCGCGCGGGGCGGGGCGGAACGGGCACGGCGCGGCGGCAGTGCCGGAGTCCCGGGGGCCGGTGCTGCGGGGGCGCGGTGACGCTGGTCGCACCGGCAGGGTCACTGCTTCACCTCGTTCGTCGCTCGCGCGTTCCGCCGCCGCCGGCCGCTGAGTCCGGGTCGCTGGCCGGGCGGGGTCGATCGCGCGCCCGCATGTTACTCGCCAGTTTAATGCCTGGCGTGCCCGCCGGAGTTGGTCGGGGCCGCCCGCGCGCCGGACGGCGGGGCGGATGCGCGGTGCGCTTGCCGGGCCGGGTCAGCGCCGGAGGGCGTCGGCGCCCGCGGTGCGCCAGCGCAGCACCCCCTCGCCGTCGGCGCTGCACACCGCCTGTCCGCGCCGTTCCAGGGTGCGCGCGTGGGCGGCGGTCTCGGCGGCGGCCATGCGCCGCGAGGTGACCTCCATCGCATCCCAGCCGCGTTTCCAGGGAAGCTGCGCGCTGAGTTCCCACAGGCTGGCGCCGTCGCCGTCCAGCAGCCCGGCGAGTTCGGCGAGTTTGGCCTCGTGGTGGGAGGCGATGTCGGCGGCGCGGCGGGCGGCGCCGGTGAAGCGGTGTTCGTGGGAGGGCAGGATCCCGGTGTCGGCGGGGGTGTCGGCGAGGCGGTCCAGGGAGGACAGGTACGCGCCGAGGGGATCGCCGTCTCCGTGGTCGTAGAGGGCGATATGGGGGGTGATGCCGGGCAGCACGTGGTCGCCGGTGAACAGGCGGGCGCCGTCGTCCAGGTCCAGGCAGATGTGACCGGGGGTGTGGCCGGGGGTCCACACGGCGCGCAGCGTGCTGCTGCCGATGCCGATCGGTTCGCCGTCGGAGAGGTCGTGGTCGGGCAGGGCGGGCGGCTCGAAGCGGGGGGCCGTCCGGGCCAGGCGTTCCAGTTCGGCGGCGGAGGCGCCGGCGCCGGCGGTACGGCGCAGCTGGCGGTCGTGCTGCTCGTCGGCGCCGATGCGGGCGAAGCCGCGGACCAGGTCGGCGTCGGCGCGGTGCATGGCGATCCAGGCGCCGGAGGTTTCGCGTACGCGCCCGGCGAGCCCGGAATGGTCGGGGTGGAAGTGGGTGAGGACGACGCCGTGCACGTCGGACACGCGGGTGCCGGCGATCTCCAGCCCGGAGGCGAGCGCCTGCCAGGAGTCCTCGTGGTTCCAGCCGGCGTCGACGAGGACCGGTCCGCGCGGGGTGTGCAGCGCGTAGATCAGCGTGAAGCCCAGGGGGTTGCCGGGGATGGGCACGGGGACGCTCCACACGCCCTCGCCCAGGTCCTCCACCGGTGGCAGCGTCCGCATGGCATCCTCCTCCGAACCGAATTAGAATCGGATTCTAGTCGGGACGGTTCCGCGTGTGCCGCGCGGGGTCGGCGGGAGCGGTGGCGGGAGAGTGAAACTCGTCACTAGAACGGATTCCACCCCGGAGCGGCGGTGCGGGGGTCGGTGAGCGGCGAGCGGCGGAGGACGATATCAACTCCGGGTGACGAGGTCGCGTGCGGAGTTGTGCGAGATCGGACCGGTAGGGGATGCTTGGATAACACGTTCTTGCAAGGGCGCCGTCCGGTGGCCCGAGCGGTGCCCCTGAACCGAGCCTGGAGGGGGCGCATCGGGTGTCGGCGCCCGTTGCCGAGCGCGCGTGGATCGGCGGGTGCGCCCGCCCCGCGGACGACGATGAGGGGAGTGCCGGCGTGGCGGTCCAGCAGGCGGCGATAGGAATGCGGTCCCGGAGCCAGAACCAGCGCCGCAAGCGGATCGTCCAGACCGCCGCGGCCCTGGCGCTGCGCGGCGGCGTCGAAGCGATGCAGATGCGCGCGGTCGCCGAGCGCGCCGGCGTCGCGCTGGGCACGCTCTACCGCTACTTCCCGTCCAAGATGGACCTGGTCGTCGCGGTGGTCACCGAGGAGCTCGACCTCGTCGAGACCAGCATCAGCCGCCGTCCGCCCACCGCCGAGACCGCCGCGGGCCGCGCGGTCGACGTGCTCATGCGGGCCACCCGCGGCCTGATGCGCGAACCCGAGCTGGCCGACGCGCTCGTGCGTTCGCTGATCATGGCCGAGGCCAAGACCGAGCTCGGCGTCCGTATCACCGACCTCCTCTGGCGGGTGGCCACGCGCGGTCCCGAGCCGCCCGACGGTGCGGAGCAGTCCGAGGACCCGCAGGCCCCCGACCGCGACGACCCGGCCTACATCCGCGTGGCGTCGCTCGCCAGCGTCTGGATCTTCGAACTCCTGGAGCTCCTCAAGGGAGACCGCGACCTCGACGAGGTCCAGCGCCGCCTGGAGGTGGCCGCCGAGCCCCTGCTGGCCCACTGCTGAGGACGGGCTCCGGCGGCCGGTAGCGGCGGGGGCGGCCGCTTTCCGCGAAGCCTCGGGCCGCCGGACGCCTCAGCCGAGGATTCCGAGCAGACCGTCGAGGATCCCCGAGACGGGGCCGTCGGTATCGGAGCCGGTGTCCTCGTCGGATCCCGAACCGGCGCCGTCGGACCCCGTACCGCTGCCCCCCGCGCCGTCTTCGCCGTCGTCGGCGCCGGGCGCTTCTGCGGCGCCGCCGCCGCTGCCCGCGTCCGGGGTGCCGCCGCCGGGGGCGCCGGCGCTCGCCTGGGAGTCCGGCGCAGCGGGGGGCGCTGTCGCGTCCCGCCCGGAGCCCTGCTCATGGGCGCCGTCGCCGGGTGCGCTCGCGGCGTCGGGTCCGGGGGCGGCGGAGACGGTGGCTTCGGGCGGCGCTTCCGGCCGCGCGAGGTCGTCCTCCAGCGCGGCGTCCTCGTCGGCGGCGGGCTCGGCCGGGCCGGTCGGGTCCTGGGATGCGGGCGACGCCGCGGGCGCGGGACCCGGAGGGCCCGCTTCGGTGACCGCGTCGGCGTAGTCGCTCATCGTGGCCACCGCGGCCCACAGTACGAACACGACGGCGGCCGCGGCGAGCAGGGCGGTGAGCGGGGCGGGCGGCCGGCGCCGAGGGCCCGCGGCCGCCGCCCCGGGTGCGGCCAGCGGCTCGGCGCAGCCGTGGGCGGGGACGTCGGCGGTGGTGACCCGGTCGGCGGGCAAGGGCGCGGGCCCGTCTCGGCCGGAGCCGCCGCGGTCCCCGGCGTCGCCGCCGGAGGCGGCGCCGCCGGGCTTGCGGTTGCGGTGCAGCGGGAAGCCGTTCGAGCCCAGGGGATCCACGGCCTCGGCCGCGGCCCTGCGGCGGGCCGCGGCCAGCGGCGACGCGCAGTCCTCCAGGACCTGTTCGCGCAGCGCCGGGGGCGGGCCGGGCGGTTCGAAGTCGGCCAGTACCGCGCGCACGCCGCGGTCGGGGCCGAGCCCGTCGGTGTGGTCGGGGGCGAGGGCATAGCGGGTCAGGTGGTCGGCGGCGCGCAGTACCGCGGTGCGGCACAGTTCGGCCGCCGTCTCGGCGTCCAGGCCCAGGACGCGGGCGATGAGCGGCGCGGGCAGCCCGTGGCGCAGATACAGCTCCAGCAGCTCGCGGTTGCTGGGCGCCATCCGCAGCGACAGGTGCACCGCCGCCTGCTCGGCTTCGGCGGTGGCCAGCTGGGCGTAGGGCGAGCGGGGGCTGAACCCCCGGCGGCGGGCGGCGGTGCGGGCCAGGGCGAACAGCCAGGCCGCGAACTCGCGGTCGTCGCGGAGTGCGTCGATGCGCTGGGCCGCGGCTAGGAACGTCTCGTGCAGGGCGGCCGCGGCGCGGTCGGGTTCGGATCCGCTGCCGCCGGGCCCTAGCAGGCTCCAGCAGTAGCGGTAGATCCGTGCGGCGAACAGGTCGTAGCACCGGTCGTATCCGGTGCTGTGGCGCAGGGCCGCGGCCAGCTCGGATCCGGGCGCCGAGCTGTGCCGGCCCGCCATAGTGCGTACGGAGCGGTCCGGCGGCACGGGCCGGACCGGATGTGCGGCGGTCTCCCCCGGCAGCGGGGACTGCGATGCCACGTTCCCTCCCCAAGCGCGACATGCACCGGCCAAGAGTGCCCGCATCGGGCGATAGGCCGGAGTTGTCCGATAACGCTACCGACAGGGGGATGACACCGTCCGGTACATGGTGCAGTTATAGCGCTAAGGTAAGGTCTTTGTTACTTCGGGAGGCGGGCAGGGCGGGCGGGGCCCGCCCCGCCCGGCCGCGCGTGGCTCACTCTCCGCCGCGCGAGGGGGTTCCGATGGCCACCATGCGCTCTACCGAGCGGCGCCCCCGGGCCGCGGTCTCGTCGTCGACGCGGATCTCGCCCGTACCGTCGCGCAGCGTCGCGAGCAGCTTGTCGGCGGTGATCATCTTCATGTAATGGCACTCGGCGCGCGAGTTGACCGGCTCGAAGGCCGTCTCCGGGTTCACGCCCCGCAGCTGGTGCAGCATGCCGGTCTCGGTGGCGACGAGGACCTTGTCGGCCGACGACTCCTCCGCGGCGCTGAGCATGCCGCCGGTCGAGAGGACCTTGACCCGGTCCTCGGGTACGGCGCCCGAGCCCACCAGGTACAGCGCCGAGGTGGCGCAGCCGCACTCGGGGTGGACGTACACCTCGGCGTCGGGCTCGGAGTCGATCCGCTCGCGCAGGGTGTGGCCGTCGATGCCCGCGTGCACGTGGCACTCGCCCATCCACACGTGGATGTTGTCGCGCCCGGTCACCCGCTTGACGTGCGCGCCCAGGAACTGGTCCGGCAGGAACAGGATCTCCTGGTCCTCGGGGATCGAGCGGATGACGTCGGCGGCGTTGGAGGAGGTGCAGCAGATGTCGGTCTCGGCTTTGACCGCCGCGGAGGTGTTGACGTAAGCGACCACGGCGGCGCCGGGGTGTTCGGCGCGCCACGCGCGCACGTCCTCGGCGGTGATGGTGTCGGCCAGCGAGCAGCCCGCGTTGAGGTCGGGCAGCAGGACGGTCTTCTCCGGCGCCAGGATCTTGGCGGTCTCGGCCATGAAGTGCACGCCGCAGAAGACGATGGTCTCGGCGTCGGCCTCTGCGGCCAGTCGCGACAGCGCGAGGGAGTCGCCGGTGTGGTGGGCGACGTCCTGGATCTCGGGGCGCTGGTAGTTGTGCGCGAGGATGACCGCGTCGCGCTCGGCCGCCAGGCGCCGCACCTCGGCGGCCCAGTCCCGGGTGGTCGCGGTGTCTGCTGCTAGGGCGGTTGCCATGTCCGTGTCTTCCTTCGAGAGAGGGGCCCGGTGCTGCGGTGCCCGGTTGCGGCCGGCTCTCGCGCCGGCTGCGGGATTCGGCCCGCATCCGGTTTTTGTCTTGCAGTCAAAAACTGATTTCACTCTAACATGGGGGATCATGGCGGGCACAGGGGAACTCAGCGTGATCACAACGGCAGCGCGTACCGCGGTAGCCGCAGTGCGCGCCGCAATCGCGAGGGGGTGCCGGTGAGCGGAGCCGAGACCGGTCGGCAGGCGGCGCCGGCGGCGGCCCGACCGGCTCCCGACGGCGCCTCCGCCGGCCACGAAGTGCTGGCCGTGGTCTTCCAGATCCGCGGCGACCGGCTGTGCGTGCTGCTGTGGCGCCGCGCCCGCCCGCCCTACGAGGAGCACTGGGCACTGCCCGGTGGACGGCTGGGCGGCGCCGAAGGGCTGGACGGCTCCATCCGCCGCCAGCTCGCCCAGAAGGTCGACGTGCGCGACCTGGCGCATCTGGAGCAGCTGGAGACCCGCGGCGACCCCTGCCGCCACCCGCGAGGGCGCATTCTGGCTACCGCCTACCTCGGCCTCGTCCCCGCCGGCATCGATCCGGTCGTGCCCGAGGACACCGGCTGGCACCCCGCCGTGGACCTGCCCGACATGGGCTTCGACCACGCCGACATCGTGCACTCGGGGCGCAGGCGGCTGCGCGCCAAACTCTCCTATACCAACATCGGCTTCGCGCTGGCGCCGCCGGAGTTCACCGTCTCGCAGCTGTCGCGCTACTACAGCGCCGCGCTGGGACACGACGTCGCCGCCACCAATCTGCGCCGCGTGCTGCTGCGCCGCGGCCAGATCGAGGAGACGGGCGGCTCCGTCGCGTCGGGACGCTCGGGCGGGCGCCCCGCGGCGCTGTTCCGCTTCCGCACCCGCCGCCTGGAGATCACCGACGCCTTCGCGGTGCTGCGCCCGCCCGCGGGGAGCTAGCCGGCGCGCCGCCGACACCCGGCGACGGGCCCCGGGCGGCGTCGCCGGCCCGTGCTAGCGTCCCTTTCGTGAAGATTCGCAGTGTCGTGCTCGACGTCGGAGAGACCCTTGTCGACGAGACCCGCATCTTCGAGCGGTGGGCCGACCGCCTCGGAGTTCCGCGCCTGGCCTTTTTCGGTCTCATGGGGGCCGTACTCGTCGAGGGCCGCCCGTTGATGGACGCGTTCCGCCTGGTCAAACCCGACTTCGAGCTCGACGCCGAATCAGCGGCGTGGCGGGCCGACGAACCCGAGTCGATGCGCGAGAACTTCGACGCCGGCGACCTCTACGCCGACGTGCGCCCGGCCCTGGCCGAGCTGCGCGCCATGGGTATGAACGTGGTCGTCGCCGGCAACCAGCCCTCCGCCGCCGGGATCAGCCTGCAAGCCATGGAGCTGCCCGCCAACGCGGTCCACGTCTCCGAGGACTGGGGCGTGGCCAAACCCGACCCCGCGTTCTTCACGCGGGTCGTGGAGGCCGCCGACGCTACGCCCGGCGACATCCTCTACGTCGGCGACCGCATCGACAACGACGTGCTGCCCGCCAAACAGGCCGGGCTGCGCACGGCACTGCTGCGCCGCGGCATGCTCGGCTACCTGCACGCCGGGCGCGCCGAGGCCCGCGAAGCCGACACCGTGCTCGACAACCTGGCCGAGCTTCCCGGATGGATCGCCGCCCAGGCCGAATGACCCCGGCCCCGCCGCGGCGGCTGCCGTTGCGCCCGGCCGGAGCCGGGGGCACGCGAACCGACGACGGACCGGGCGCCGACGCCCCGAGGAGAGACACCACCGAGCCCATGATCACCTTCGAGGGCGTGACCAAGCGGTACCCCGACGGCACCGTCGCCGTCGACAACCTCGACCTGACCGTGCCCACCGGCCACACCACCGTGCTGGTGGGTTCCTCGGGCAGCGGCAAGACCACCGCCCTGCGGATGATCAACCGCATGGTCGAACCCACCGCCGGGCGGGTCGCGATCGACGGAAGCGACGTCCGCGGCCAGGACCCGCCTGTCCTGCGCCGCTCCATCGGCTACGTCATCCAGCAGGCCGGGCTGTTCCCGCACCGCACCGTCGCCGCCAACATCGCCACCGTCCCGCAGCTGCTGGGCTGGTCCAAAAAGCGCGCACGCGAACGCTCCCGCGAACTGATGGAGCTGGTCGGCCTCGAATCCGCCCACGCCTCCCGCTACCCGCACCAGCTCTCCGGCGGGCAGCAGCAGCGCGTAGGCGTCGCCCGGGCGCTGGCCGCCGACCCGCCCGTGCTGCTCATGGACGAACCCTTCAGCGCCGTCGACCCCGTCGTGCGCGGCGGACTGCAGGACGAGCTGCTGCGACTGCAGGCCGAGCTGCGCAAGACCGTCGTGTTCGTCACGCACGACATCGACGAGGCCGTCAAACTCGGCGACAGCATCGCCGTGCTGCGCCCCGGGGGGCGACTGGCCCAGCTCGACAGCCCCGAGCGGCTGCTGGCCGAACCCGTCGACGATTTCGTCGAGGCCTTCGTCGGCTACGACCGGGGTGTGCGCCGGCTGTCCTTCTTCCCCGCCCGCGACCTTCAGCTGCGCAGCGACGTCATCGTCACCGCCGGAGACACCGCCGCCGGCGCCCGCACCGCCGCCCGGCGCACCGGCGAGCCCTGGCTCCTGGTCGTCGACACCGGCCGCCGCCCCCTGGGCTGGGTCTCCGACCGGACGCTGGACGACGCCGCCGACACCCGCGACGTCGCCGAACTGGACCTGGTCGGATACGGCCACGTCTTCACCGTCTCCACCGACTCGCTGCGGGCCGCACTGGACGCCGCCGTCCTCTCCCCGGCCGGGCGCGCGGTCGGCGTGGCCGACGACGGCACGGCGCTGGGCGCCGTCGCCCAGACCGAGCTGGGCTCGGCCATCTGGGCGGTCGGCGGCGACGAGCACCCCGCCGCTGCGGACGGTCATGGCTGAGCCGGAGAACGCCGCCGCCGCGGCGGCAGCCGATCCCGTGTGGGCCTGGGCCGTCGAGGCCTGGCAGTGGGCCCTGCGCAACCTCGACGACCCGGTCGGCCCGCTGCTGGCCGAACACGTGCTGCTGTCGTACGCCTCCGTGCTCATCGGGCTGGCCCTGGCGGTGCCGCTGGGCGTGCTGTGCGTGCGCTTCCGCGCCTTCTACGCGCCGGTCCTCGGCGGCGTCAACGCGCTCTACGCCGTCCCGTCGCTGGCACTGTTCTTCCTGCTGCTGCCCTACACCGCGTTCAGCGCGTGGACGGCCGTCATCCCGCTGGCGCTGTACACCCTGGCGATCCTGGTCCCCAACGTCGTCGACGGACTCGACCAGGTGCCCCACCACGTGCGCCAGGCCGCGGTCGCCATGGGGTTCGGACCGCTGCGCCGGCTGCTTCGGGTGGAGCTGCCGGTCGCCGTCCCGGTGATCATCGCAGGGTTGCGCGTGGCGTCGGTGGCCACGATCAGCATGGTCAGCGTCGCCTCCCTGGTGGGCTTGGGCGGCTTGGGCGGCATCATCCTCACCTACGGCTTCGCCCGCGACTTCGCCGCCCCGGTCGTGGTGGGCATCGCGCTGTCGGTGGCGCTGGCCTTCGCCACCGACGGCCTGCTGGTACTGGCCCAGCGCGCCCTCACCCCGTGGACGCGCGATCGCGGCCCCGCCCGGCGCCACGGCCGCTCCGCGCGCGGCCGAGCCGCCGAGGCCGCCGCCGCGCGGTCCGGAGAGGGGGCGCCGGCGTGACCCTCGTCGCCGACGTGGCCTCCTGGCTCGCCCAACCCGAGCATTGGAGCGGCCCCAGCGGAATCCCGGTGCGCTTCGCCGAACACGTCTACTACTCGGCGCTGGCGCTGCTGGCCGCAGCCGTGATCGCGGTCCCGGCCGGCCTGCTCACCGGCCACACCGGCCGCGGCGGCTTCGCGGCCATCAGCCTGGCCAACTTCGCCCGCGCCCTGCCCACCATCGGCGTGCTCACCCTGGCGGTGCTGGCGATGGGGCTGGGACTGGTCCCGGTGCAGGCGGCGCTGGTGGCGCTGGCCGTACCGCCGGTACTGGTCAACACCTACGAGGGGGTGCGGGGCGTCGACCCGCAGCTCACCGACGCCGCCCGGGGGATGGGTATGCGCGGCCGCGAGGTCCTGTGGCGCCTGGAGGTTCCGCTGGCCATGCCGCTGATCCTGCTCGGGCTGCGCACCGCCGCCATCCAGGTCGTGTCCACAGCCACCATCGCCGCCTACGTGGGCATCGGCGGGCTCGGCCGGTTCATCGTCGACGGCCAGTCCCAGCAGCGCATCGAGCAGATCCTGGCCGGAGCGCTGCTGGTGGTCGTGCTGGCCCTGGCGGTCACCGCCCTGTTCGCCCTGCTGCGCCGCAGGCTGATCGCCCCCGGGCTGCGCGCCCGCTCCGCCGCCTCCGCCACTGCCTGACCACACCTACAGCACCCGCACACGAGAAGGTGAACCATGCGCACTCCGACGCGGACCGCGATCGCCGCAGCGCCCCTGCTCCTCCTGGCCGCCTGCGGCGGTGGCGGCGACCCCTACTCCGGTGACGACGAAGGCGGCGGCGCGGGCGGCGGCGCCCTCGTCGTGGGATCGGCGAACTTCCCCGAGAGCACGCTGCTGGCCCACATCTACGCCAAAGCGCTGGAGGCCGAGGGGATCACCGTCGAGACCCAACTGGACATCGGCAGCCGCGAGGTCTACTACGACCAGATCATCCAGGGGAACCTGTCGGTCTTCCCCGAGTACAACGGGGGGATCCTCTACCACCTCGACCCGGAAGCCGCCTCGGGCACGACCGAGGAGACCAATCAGGCGGTGCGCGAGGAGTTGCCGGACGAACTGGCCGTCCTGGAGTCCTCCCCGGCCCAGAACAAGGACTCCATCACCGTGACCAGGGAGACCGCCGAAGAGCACGGTCTGACCGCGATCGGCGATCTGGACGGGGTGGCCGGCGGCATGACCCTGGGAGCCCCCGCCGAGTTCGAGACCCGGCCCCAGGGCGTCCCCGGGCTGGCCGACACCTACGGGGTCGAGTTCGGCGGGTTCCGGCCGCTGGAGGGCAACCTGCTGGTGGAGGGCCTGCGCGGCGGCGACGTGGAGGCCGCGAACCTGTTCACCACCGACCCGGCGTTCACCACGGGCGACTTCGTCGCGCTGGAGGACCCCGAGAACCTGTTCGGTTCGCAGAACGTCACCCCGCTGGTGAACGAGGAAGCGGTCGACCAGCAGGCCCGCGACGTCCTCGACGCGGTCTCGGCCGAGCTGACCACCGACGCGCTCATCGAGCTGGACGCCCGCGTGCAGCTCGACCACGAGGAGGCCGACGAGGTCGCCGCCGACTGGCTCGCCCAGAACGACATGGCCTAGCCGCGACCGGCGAATCCACCGGCTACGGGCGGAAGCGCGTCCGGCGGCGCGGCACCGGGCCCGTGGAGCGGGAGGTGCCGCGCCGCCGGCGCCGGTCGTCGGCTGCGCCCGCAGCGGGCGGGAGCACTGCGGTCGGGACGGGGGTCGAGGGCGTACGCGCCGCGGCCGCAGCGGTCCTTCGCGGCCGCGGAGCGGTGGTCAGAGGATCATGGCCAGGATGAGCCCGACCACGAGGATTCCCAGCGCGGTGTAGAAGGCGTCCATGGCTCCATTGGACGACGCACCGGCCGCACGGGTGAACTAGCCCGTCCGCACACAACCCCGTGGCGGGCGCAACGCGAAGGGTTATCTCTCTAGCGAGTTTGGCTCAACCCAGGGTGCGGTACCGGCCCCGGTAGCGGATCAGGGGCCGCGCATCGGCCGGGCGCCCGGTCCCCACCGCGGGCGCGGCCTCGACCGAGGCGATGTAGAGCACGTGGTCGCCGGCCTCCACCCGCTGCCGGACCGAGCACTCCAGCGCGGCGATCGCGGTCTCCAGCACCAGGGCGCCGGTGTGCTCGCCGCGGTGGTGCTCCTCGTTCGCCAGCAGCAGCCGTGCGCTGGGCCGCCCCTCCGCGGAGAACCGGCCCGCCACCGCCCGCTGGCCCTCGCCCAGCACGTTGACGGCGAACGTCTGCTGGGTGTCGATCACCTCGCACAGGTAGCTCTGCGCCGAGAACCCCACCATGATCAGCGGCGGCTCGGCCGAAACCGACGTGAAGGCGCTGACGGTGCTGCCGACGTCGTCGCGGTCGTCCTGCACGGTCACCACGGTCACGCCCGTGGCGACGCGGGACATGGTCTCGGTGAACTCCGCCGGGTCGAGGCTCAACGGACCTCCCAATCGCCGGGCACGGTCAGCGACACGGCCGCGGGCAGGCCCGCGCGCGCCGCGAGCTCCTGCACGTCCGGCGCCAGCGCCGACTGCGGAGCGGTCGCACGGTCCTCGCTGGACTCGGCCGGCTTCAGCCGGTCCCATGGGCCGGTGACGGGGAAGGACCGCAGCCGTCCGCCGGGCAGGTCGGCCTTCGCGCGTGCCAGGCGCACCGCCGCGGGCAGCCCGCCCAGGTCGTCGACCAGGCCGCCCTCGCGGGCGTCGCGCCCGGTGAGGACGCGCCCGCGCGCCACCGCGTCGACCTGCTCGCCGCTCAGCCCGCGGGCGCGGGCGACCTTGCCGGTGAAGTCGGCGTAGGTGCTGTCCAGCGCGGCGTCGACGCGCTCCCACTCCGACTCGCTGAACCCGCGGTCGGGGTCGAGCATCGCGGCGTGGGCGCCGCTGTCGACCGACTCCTTGTTGATCCCCAGCCGCTCCATCAGGCCCGACAGCACCGGTTTGCCGATGTAGACGCCGATGGAGCCGGTGAGGGTGCCGGGGCGGGCCACGATCGCGTCGGCGTCCATCACGATGTAGTAGCCGCCGGAGCCGGCGATGTCGCCGAGGGACGCGACGACGGGGGTGCCGGCTTCGCGGGTGAGGGCGACCTCGCGGCGGATGACGTCGGAGGCCACGGGGGAGCCCCCGCGGCTGTCGACGCGCAGCACGACGGCGCGGACGTTGCGGTCGCGGCGGGCCGCGCGCAGGGACGCCGCGACCGTGTCGGCGCCGATGGTGGTCCCGCCCATGGCGGAGCGGCGGCTGCGCCCGCTGGTGATCATGCCCGTGGCGGTGATCAGCGCGACGTAGCCCCCGGGGCGCACGGGGACGCGCTCGGCGACCAGGGCGCGGTGGTGGTAGCGGCCCACGTACAGCAGCCGTGCGCCCGCGGAGTCCTCGCGGGGGCGGCCCGTACGGTCGCCGCCGCCGTCCGCGGAGCCGCCATCGGCCGCCGCCGCGTCGGGTGCGTGGCGGCCGCGCAGGTCGGCGTACACCTCGTCGCGGTAGGCCAGGCGGTCCACCAGTCCGGCCTGGCGCGCTTCCTCCGCCAGCAGCGGAGCGCGGTCGACGAGTTCGCGCACCCGCTCGGCGGTGAGTCCGCGGCCCTCGGCGACGCCTTCGACGACCTGTTCGCCGAGGGAGGCCACCAGCCGCTCGGTGATCTCGCGGTGCGGTTCGGTGTAGCCCCGCTCGGTGAACTGGTCGGGCGCGTTCTTGTACTCGTGGCGGGCGCCGCCCTCGAACCGCACGCCCAGGCGCTCGGCCGCACCGCCGAAGAACGTGGTGCCCACGCTCAGCCCGGTGAGCCCCACCGCCCCGGTGGGCACCACGGCGATCTCGGCGAAGGCGCAGGCCAGGTAGTAGGAGACCGTGCCGGGGCCGAATTCGCCGAAGGACTCCGCCCAGGCGACGGTGTCCTTGCCGGCGGCGCGGAACGACGCCACCGCGTCGCGCACCTCCTGAACCTTGGCGAAGCCCAGCGGCCGCCCGTCGATCTTGGCCACCAGCGCCGTGACGCGCGGGTCGTGCGCGCCGCGGCGGATGCCTTCGACGACGTCGCGCAGCTGCTGGTGGCGCCGGGCCAGGACCTGGCCGACGGGGTCGCTGGGTGCCTCCTCCGCGAGCCCGTCGGTGAGGTCGAGTTCCAATATGAGCGGGCCGCTGCGCCGCTTCTGGATACGGGAGAAGGGGCCGAGAAGCTTCACCGGATGCACCATGCCTCCAGGCTATTGACTTCCGCTCCCCGGACTGAACCCCCGGTTCGCCGCGTCGGATGCGCCGGGGCCGGCCGACGCGGTTCCGCACTGCCGGCGAACGGGCGAGCCGCGGGCGGGAGCCGCTTCGCCGGATCGGTCTTCTCCGCGCCGCTACCGGGATCGTCGGCAGTGCTCCGCCGTTCGCGGCGGAGGTGACGCCGACACCCCCGCGTAGCGGAACAAGAAAAGCCGATCCGCCGCCGGGCGGACCGGCGTCCAGCGGCTCGGACGGGGCGGTTCCGCTGTCGGATGTAGCGCCGCACCACGGTCGACGGGGCACCGTCGGACGGGTCGACGGAGGAGGCGCCCGGCCGGATCCGCGCGGCGCGCCGACAGTGCCGGACACGCCCGCAGAACTCCCGGCGCGACCGGCGCGGGGACACGCTCGTGCGGCTGGCGGCCGGCGTGGAGACCGCGACGTCGGGCGGGGGTGCACCGGCGGGTGCACGTGCTCGCCCGCGCCGTCGAACACCGCCGGATCGGCCTCGGAGCCGGTGCGCACCGCGTGCATGGTCCCTTCCACGAGCGGGGCGAACGTCGGAGACCCCCTCGTGGCTGTATTCGGTGGGGAAAGCCGAATGCGCGTGCGGAACGGAAACACGGTGTCTGCCGGTTCCGGTGTTTGCGTGCGTGCGTGCCCGTGCCCCCCGGTAGTACGTGGGTTCGCATGCAGCTCCGGTGCTCCTTCCGCCTGTACCCGAACGGCCCCCAGCGCCAAGCGCTGGCGCGGGCGTTCGGGTGCGCGCGGGTCGTGTTCAACGACGGGCTGCGGGCGCGGGAGACCGCCCGCACCGGCGGCGACGCGTTCCCGACGACCGGGGACCTGTCCACGACGCTGATCACCGAAGCGAAGAAGACCGACGAGCGCGCATGGTCGGGCGAGGTGTCGGCCGTGGTCCTGCAACAGGCGCTGCGGGACCTGGACACCGCCTACCGCACCTTCGTCGACGCGCTGAAGGGCACGCGCCCCCGCGTGGGCGCACCGCGGTTCAAGTCCCGCAAGGACAACCGTCAGGCCGTGCGGTTCACCGCCAACGCCCGCTGGAGGATCACGACCGGCGGCGACCTGTCCCTGCCGAAGGTCGGGGACGTGCGGGTGTAATGGTCGCGCACCCTGCCGTCGGTGCCGTCGTCGGTCACCGTGGTCAAAGACAGCGCGGAACGGTACTTCGCGTCCTTCGTCGTCGAGACCGAGCCCGAGGCGCTGCCCGAGACCGGATCCGTCGTCGGCATCGACCTCGGCCTGGGCCACTTCGCCGTCCTCTCCGACGGCACGAAGATCGATTCCCCTCCCCGGTTCCTGAGGCGGGCCGAGAAGAAGCTCAAGCGGGAACAGCGCAACCTGTCCCGCAAACAGAAGGGCAGCAGGAACCGGGACAAGGCCCGGTTGCAGCTCGCCCGCGCCCACGCGAAGGCGGCCGACGCACGGCGCGATTTCCACCACCGGCTCTCCACCCGGCTGTTCCGCGAGAACCAAGCGGTGGCCGTGGAGACCCTGGCGGTGAAGGGACTCGCCCGTACGCGTCTGGCCGCGTCGGTGCACGAAGCGGGGTGGTCGGCGTTCGTGGCCATGCTGGAGTACAAGGCCGCGAAGTTCGGGCGCACCTTCCTGCGCATCGGGCGGTTCGAACCCACGTCCCAGGTGTGCTCGGTCGCCACGGCCGCCGGGCTGGCGGTGTCGGCCTGGGCCCCCGCTAGGGGGCGAACCAAGTAAGCCCGAAAGGGGCAATGGCCAGGTCGTCAGGTACCTGCGCTACTGCTGCTCGGGGGCGTTCTCCGCTGCTTTGACCTCGCCGTGCACGACGGCCAGGCTCACCCCGACCCCGCGGGCGATCTCGCGTAGCGATTGGCCCTCGGCGCGGCGGGCCAGGATCGTGCGGCGCTTGTCGTCGTCGACCACACGGGGGCGGCCGCCCTTGCGGCCGGCCCGGGCGGCCGAGGCCGGCCCGTTGCGGGTCTTGCGGGCGATGTCGCGGCGGCGGTCCCCAGCCAGGGCGAGCGCCAGGTCCAGGATCAGGCTGCGCTCGGTGTGCTCTCCGGCGGCGATGCCGTCCAGGATCTTGATCGGCCACCCCTTGCTCGAACAGGTCGTTGAGCACGATCAGCCCCTCCAGGAGATTGCGGCCCAGCCGGTCGGCCTCCTGGACGGTGAGCATGTCGCCGGGGCGCATGTAGTCCAGGGCGGCCTTCAGCGCGGGCCGGTCGCTCACCTTGAGCTTGCCGCTGACCTTCTCTGCGAAGACCTTCACGCAGACCGGGGCCAGGTCCTCGTGCTGGCGGGCGGTCTCCTGCCTGCTCGTGCTCACCCGTACCAGTCCGACCAGCGCCATGGTGTCCCCCGCCGGTTGGGCAGCGTCGCACATCGTTGCGCGCACCCTCCTGGCGCACAGTCCGGTTGTAAAGCTATCCTTTACAAATGCAAGAACAGTTGACAGATGCGCTGCGGGCCTTGAAAGCGCGCATGGAGGCGTTCCTCGCGGCACGTGTCACGACGAAGGACGACGACTGGGCCGACTCGATAGGGCGTGCCGTGAGCATGCAGGCGGCCGCCGATGACGTCGTGCGTGCCGTCGTGCAGCAGGCGCGCCAGAACGGCGCCACATGGCAGGTCATCGGTGACGCGCTCGGCGTGAGCAGGCAAGCGGCGTTTCAGCGCTACGGCAAACCAATCGATCCCAGAACAGGAGAACCCATGAACACCACGCCACTCTCCGGCGCTGCCGAACTGGCCGCCTCCACGATCGAGGACCTCGCTTCCGGGCAATGGACGCGTGTCACCGAACAGTTCGATCCGACCATGCGCGATGCCCTGTCGGAGGACGCGCTCGCGGCCGCGTGGGCACAGGTCGTCGGCCTGTCAGGAGCCTTCGAGGGGCCTGGAGAGCCGGAGGCCACCCGGGTCGGCGACGTGACCATCACGAACACGCCACTCTCGTTTGAGGCGGGCGACTACACGGCACGGATCGCGTTCCGCGACGACCGCACCATCGCCGGTCTGCACATCCTCGAAGGGCAGATGTCGTGACCAACGAATCTCCGGGCGGATCGAAGACGACCACGCCTCGTAGCGGCCCCCGCATGAGCGGCCGAGACCTGCGACCCATCGGCGTATTCACCGCCCTGGCGTTCGGGCTCGCCTGGCTCTTCGCGCTCCCTCTCTGGTTCGGGGACGGACTCGCCAGCCCCTGGTTCACCCCCGTGGCGACCGCCACGATGATGACCCCCGCGATCGCCGCCCTCATCGTCGTGTTCTTCGTGGAGCGGCCGCAGCAGAAGGCGTGGACGCTCGGACTGTGGCCGCTGAGACCGGTGCGCAGACTCCTCGTCTACTCGGCGCTGGGAATCTTCGTGTCCATCGCGCTGGTCCTGGTGGCGCTCCCGGTCGGCGCGCTGCTGGGGGTCTATCCGGCCGACTTCACGAACTTCTCCGCCTTCCAGCAGGCCCTCGACGAGCAGGCGGACACCGCAGGAGCGGCCCAAATCCCGATACCGATCGGCGCGCTCATCGCCCTCCAGATCGCCCTGCTCCCCTTGGCGGCGTTCATCAACCTCATCCCGGCGCTGGGCGAGGAACTCGGGTGGCGCGGGTGGCTGCTCCCGAAACTGATGCCGCTCGGCACTCTGCCGGCCCTCCTGGTCTCTGGCGTGATTTGGGGCCTTTGGCACGCCCCGCTCATCCTCCTCGGGTACAACTACCCCGATGCACCAGGCTGGCTCGGCTTGACCGCGATGGTGGCCATGTGCGTTCTGATCGGGGCGGTCTTCGGCTGGCTGAGGCTCCGATCGGGATCCGTGTGGCCCGCAGCCCTGGCACATGCCGCGTTCAACGGGGCGGGCGGGACCCACCTCCTTTTCGCCGCGGCGGGAGAGCACGTCGACACCACGCAGGCGACGGTCCTCGGCTGGAGCGGGTGGATCGTGCCGCTCGCGCTCGTCGTCGTCCTGATCGCCACGGGACAGTTCGCTTCCGCGAGGCACCCGTCCACCCCGCCGTCGAAGGAGGGGCGTCTCCCTGCACACCCGGCGACGGGACAAGTAACCCGTGAGTAGCGACAGCGGATTCTGCGGCCTTCGAGAACGGGTGTAGCGGTGCGGCCAGGGGAACACCGGCCCCCCGCGTGGCCGGAGTTGCCTACGGGTCCCGGTCGCCCCGGAGGGACGCCCCGCCATTTCGCGGAGGTTCTTGTCCGAGGTGCAGGCGGGCCCAGGCCACGGCGTTCTCGATCGGCTCGCCGGTCTCGGGGTTACGGTCCTTGCGCGCGGCTCGGTCCTGGAGCCCGAAGGGGTGACGGGACTGGTCCGTCCTTCAGGCGGCCAGGTCCAGGACGGTGAAGTCGATCTCGTCCAGGGCGGGGTCGAACGCCTCCGGTTCGATCCCCGGCACGTCGGTGGCGTAGGCGCCGAACCGGGTGATGTGGGCGCGGATGTAGGGGGACAGGGCGGCGGTCTCTTCGGCGGTGATGGTCCACCCCTGCCTGACCAGGTCGCGCACCACCTCGGCGATGTCCAGCCCCGCCGTAGCGGATCGGGGTCTCGGCGAGAAGGTTGTCGATGTAGGTCTCCACCTGCGTCCCGTCGGCGGCCACCGAGGTGCCATCGCCCCAGGCCTTGACCACCACCGCGATCGCGGCGTTGAGCTTGGCCAGGTCGATGTGGCGGTTGCGCACCATCGACAGCTCCCTCGCCGAGACCCCGGCGATGTGTTTGGCCGCCTCGTAGGGGCCGATGTTGATGCCGCCGGTGAACACCGCCAGCGAGTAGCGGCCCAGGATGTCCGGGATCTTGGGGTCCGAGCCCGAGGCGGGGCCGAAGCAGTGGTGCCAGCCCAGCCAGTAGGCGGTGCGCGCCACGATCTGCAGCAGGGAGCGTTCGGGCATGCGTACCTCGATCGCCTCGGCCAGCTTCTCCACCGCCTGCGGAGCACCGGGGACGCGGCGCCTGCGCAGCCGGGGCACGCCGTCGTCGATGAACAGGTCGGTGTTGTCGGCGTACCCGACCTCCAGCGCGGTGGCCGCGTCCAGGTGCTGGTGCTTGAGGTAGGCGACGAACCCTTCGGCGGCGTCGGGCAGGCCGACCTCGGCGCAGAACGCGGCCAGCTTCTGCTCGCACTCGGACCACGGCAGCAGGTGCTCGGTCCAGTCGGCGTACTCGCCTGAGCCCGTGCAGCATTCGCGCTGAGGTCAGCTTCTTGAACTGCGGGTAGGCCGTGCGCTCGATCGAGGTCACCGGCGGCCCTCTCCAGAACGGGAGTAGGGGGGCGCGGACACGGTAGCCAGGGACCGGTCAGGGCCGCGGGGCCTTCACCGAACCGCAACCCAACACGGGCTCACATCACCGGTGAGCGAGGCCATTGCCCCTTTCGGGCTTACTTGGTTCGCCCCCCCCGCTGGGCCCCCGCTGGGCGAATATGCGGAGTTCGCGGAGCTCGCACAGTAGGGGAGGGAGCGCAGGTAAGACCCGAACCCGTTCGGGCGCAGCGCGGTGAAGCAGGAACCCACCGAGACGGTCAGCCGACCGTGGTAGGAATCCCCGGCTTTCAGGCCGGGGAGCGGAAGTCAAGCGGGGTAGCCGGACCCCGTCTCCGGCCTGAGGACCGGAACGCCCGCCCGGCCTCATCGGGTGGCGCGGCGGTCGGTTGGGGCCGCTATCGTCGTGGGGTCAAGCGTGGATGCAGAAGGGAAGCCCATGTCCGGCACGTCCGGTTCACCGCGGCCGCGGACCGCGGCCGCAGGCGCGGCCTTGGCTCTGCTGGTGTCGGGGTGCGCAGGCGGCGGTTCCGGTGACTCCGGCGCCGCGCCCAGCCCGCAGTCGACCTACAGTTCCGTGGTCGCCGCCGCCGAGCCGCCAGCGGCCACCGACGACTTCAGCGTGGTCGAGATCGGGGGCATCAGGATCGGCGCTCCCAAGAACTGGAGCATCGACAAGGCCAGCGGGCTGCTGTGCATGCGCCCGCCGGGTCAGGACGCCTGCGGCTACGGCGCGGTGCAGGTGATCCCGCATGCGGCGGAGAACGACCCGAACACCTGGCCCGCGGAGCAGTTCGACGACCCCGACGGCTGGGCTTCGGACCCCTCCGCCTGCCGCAGCCTGGGCACCGCCGAGTCGGGCGGAGCGGGCGTCGCCGGCGCCGAGCAACTCGACGTCGACAACCCCCAGGGGCTGACCGAGCACGCCGACGGTCTGCGGTCCCACCACCGCGAGTGGGAGGTGTCCTGCGACAACGGCGACACGTTCGAGGTCCGGCTGTGGTTCCTGCCGGAGAGCGACATCGCCGTGTACGTGTGGTCGGTCGACGCCCAGTACGCCGCGCTCTACGACGAGATCGCGGAGTCCATGAACACCGACGACTACGAGCGCGACTGAGGCCCGTCGTAGGCGTAGGCGCGGCCGCCCCCGCCCCGGGGGCGGCCGCGCCGCAGCGTTTCGGGGCCGGTCAGGCCGGCGCGATCCAGACCGTCGCCAGCGGCGGGAGGGTCACGTGCGCCGACGCGGGCTGGCCGTTCCACTCGACGGCCTCGGCCCGCACGGTTCCCGCCGAGCCGGCGGCGACGCCGCTGCCGCAGTAGTCCTCGGCGTCGGTGTTGAGCACCTCGCGCCACGCTCCGGTGCGGGGAAGGCCCACGCGGCGGGATTCGTGCACCGCGGGCGAGAAGTTGACCAGGCACGCCACCTGCGACCCGTCGTCGCCGTGGCGCAGGTAGGCCAGGGTGTTGCCGGCGGCGTCGCCGCCCTCCAGCCAGGTGAACCCGGCGGGTTCGGTGTCCAGCGACCACAGCGCCGGAGTGTCGCGGTAGACCCGGTTGAGCTCGGCCACCAGCGAGCGCACCCCGCGGTGGTAGGCGTGGTCGAGTAGCCACCACTGCACGCCGTCTTCGTGCGACCACTCGTCGCCGTGGCCGATCTCGGAGCCCATGAACAGCAGCTGCTTGCCCGGGTGCGACCACATGAAGCCCAGCAGCCCGCGCAGCCCGGCGAAGCGCTGCCACTCGTCGCCGGGAAGCTTGGTCAGCAGCGACCCCTTGCCGTGGACGACTTCGTCGTGCGACAGCGGCAGCACGTAGTTCTCGCTGTAGGCGTAGACCATCGAGAACGTGATCTCGTCGTGGTGGTACTGCCGGTGCACGGGGTCGTGCTGGACGTATTCCAGGGTGTCGTGCATCCAGCCCATGTTCCACTTGAACCCGAACCCGAGCCCGCCGTGGTCGACGGAGCGGGAGACGCCCGGCCAGGCGGTGGACTCCTCGGCGACCATGATGATGCCGGGGTTGCGGCGGTAGGCGGTCGCGTTGAGCTCCTTGAGCAGCTCCAGCGCATCCCCGTTCTCGCGGCCGCCGTCCTCGTTGGGGGCCCAGTCACCGCCTTCGCGCGAGTAGTCCAGGTACAGCATCGATGCGACCGCGTCCACCCGCAGGCCGTCGATGTGGAACTCCTCCAGCCAGTACAGCGCGTTGGCGATGAGGAAGTTGCGCACCTCGGTGCGGCCGTAGTCGAAGATCAGCGTGTCCCAGTCGGGGTGCTCGCCGCGGCGCGGGTCGGGGTGCTCGTAGGTGGGCGAGCCGTCGAAGCGCGCCAGCGCCCACTCGTCCTTGGGGAAGTGCGCCGGAACCCAGTCCACCAGCACACCCACACCGGCCCGGTGCAGCTCGTCGACGAGCGCGCGGAAGTCGTCGGGCGAACCGAAGCGCGCCGTGGGCGCGTAGTAGGAGGTCACCTGGTAGCCCCAGGACCCGCCGAAGGGGTGTTCGGCCACGGGCAGGAACTCCACGTGGGTGAACCCCATCTCGCGGACGTGGGCCACCAACCGGGTGGCCAGTTCCAGGTAGGACAGCCCCGGCTGCCACGATCCCAGGTGCACCTCGTACACGCTCATCGGGCGGCGCTGCCACTCCTGGGATTTGCGCTCGGCCAGCCACGCGTCGTCGCGCCAGGTGTAGCCGGAGGTGTGCACGACCGAGGCGGTCTCCGGCGGGCGCTGGGCGGCGAAGGCCATGGGGTCGGCCTTGTCGCGCCACACGCCGTCGCGGCCCAGGATCCGGAACTTGTACTGCGTCCCGTCGCCGGTGCCGGGCACGAACAGCTCCCACACGCCGCTGGAGCCCAGGGAGCGCATGGGGTGGGCGGTGCCGTCCCAGTGGTTGAAGTCGCCGATCACCTGTACGCCCTGGGCGCCGGGCGCCCACACGGCGAAGCCGGTCCCGCCGACCTCGCCCATGGAGGTGCGGTAGGTGTGCACGTGGGCGCCCAGCGCCCGCCACAGCTCCTCGTGGCGGCCTTCGCGGATCAGGTGCAGGTCGAGGTCGCCGAGCGTGGGCAGGTAGCGGTAGGGGTCGTCGGCGACCGTTTCGGTGGCGCCGCCGTCGCCGTCGCCGTAGGCCACGGCCAGCCGGTAGTCGCCGGGTTCGGTGCCGGGCAGGGTCGCGGCGAACAGGCCCTGGTGGACGTGCGGCAGTTCCACGCGGGTGCCGTCGGTCAGTACCGCGTGCACCGACAGCGCGAAGGGGCGCAGTGTGCGTAGGGCGGTGCCGCCGGCGGCGGGGTGGGCGCCGAGGAGGCCGTGCGGGTTGTGGTGCCGGCCGGCCACCAGCCGGTCGATCTCTGCTGTCAGTTCTGCCGTGGGGACGTTCATCAGGGTTCTGCGGCGACACCCCGGTCGTCAGGCCGGGGAGGAAGCCGCTCCCTCCTCTCGGTTGGTGTAGCCGTAACCGCCTCCCCGTCGGAGGAGGCGGACGTGGCGGCGGATGTCGTTCACGGTGCCGCGGCGGTGGTGGTGAACGCCGCCGGACCGCACCGCGGCCCGGCCGGTGCGGGGACCGGCGTTCCCGTCCGCGGGCGCGGCGGCGCGGCGGGGGTCGCCTGCGGCGGCCCCGGCGAACGCCTCGGTGCGGGGCGTGCGCAGGCGGGGAGCCCGTTCCTGTCGGGGCGGGTCGGTCGGTTCACGCGGCCAGCGCCGCGATGGAGTCCAGCGGGATGCGCAGCCACGAAGGGCGGTTGTGCGCTTCGTAGAGCACCTCGTAGACGGCTTTGTCGTATTCGAAGGCGCGCAGCACGGTCTGGTGCTTCTCGGGGTCGACGCCGCCGCCGTAGGCGTAGCCCGCGCAGAAGGCGTCCCGGTTGCGCTGGGCCCAGGCGTGGGCGGCGGGGGCCAGGTCCGCGGCGTCGGCGGAGCCCACGAGTTGGTAGCGGGCGGCGTAGTCGAACGAGCGCAGCATCCCGGCCACGTCGCGCAGCGGGCTGGAGGGGCGCCGGCGCTCCTCGACGGGTGCGGCGGGCTCGCCCTCGAAGTCGAGCAGCACCCACCCGCCGTCGGTGCGCACCACCTGGCCCAGGTGGAAGTCGCCGTGCACGCGCTGTATCGGCAGCGGCTCGTCCACCCGGGCCAGGTCCTCGTAGGCGCTGCGCAGCACGCCGGCGTAGGGCTGCAGTTCGGGCACCTCGGTGGCGGCCCGGTGCAACCGGTCCAGCATCGACCGGGCGAGATCCTGCAGCGCGTGGGAGGAGAGCACGTCGGTGGGAAGTTCGCGGGCGAGCGCGCGGTGCACGGCCGCGGTGGCCGCCCCCAGCCGCTCGGCTTCGCCGGCGAAGTCGCCGCCGGCGTCGCCGGGAGCGAGGCCGGGGGCGTCGTAGAGGTCGCGCACGCTGGTGGCGGCCAGCACCCAGCCGTCGGTGGCGCTGCGCATGAACTCCTGCAGCATCGCCAGGGTGGTGGGAACGGGCCGGCCGTCCTGGCGCACGTCGGTTTCGATCCAGGCGTGGGGGCGGGCCACATAGTCGGAGTCGGCCAGGGCGGCGGTCAGTTCCAGGTCGGGGTTGAGGCCGGGCCACAGCCGGCGGAAGAACTTCAGTACGTAGTCCTCGCCGTAGACCAGGGAGGTGTTGGACTGCTCCCCGCTGAGCACCAGGCTGCGGCGGTGCCCGGAGTGCACGTCGGCGTCGTCCAGGCGGCGGAACCGCACGGGTGCCGGAGGTGCGCCGTCGGCGGTCCCGCCCCGGGCGGGACCGCCGACGGCGTCGGGCCCGGATCCGTCGGCGGCGGCGAGGCGCTCCAGCAGCAGTGCGGTCAGTTCGGGGTCGTGCGAGGCGTCGTAGACCGTGCGGGTGACGCCGTCGATGCGGCACACTCCGATGGCGGCGTGTGCCAGCTCCGCGCGCAGCGTCCCCGCCGGGCGGAGCCCGAGGAGCACCTGGTACCGGGAAACACCGTCCCGCTGGGCGACTTCGACGATCAGGACGCGCAGGCCCGGGTCGCCGCAGACCAGCGGATGCTGGGCGTGGACCGTGACGGTATCGATCGGCGCTCCCTTTCCGGCGAACCACCGCTGTTGGGGGATCCAGTCGGCCAGGAGCTCCTCAAGCTGAGTCATCTGCGAGAGTCCTCTTCCGCTTATCGCCGCGGCTGGGAGGGGCCCGGGGCGGCCGAGGCGCCGCCGGCGGGCCCGTGGGCCGCCGCGGTGCCCGCACCGCCGGTCGCGGCCGCCGGCTGCTGCCGAGCGGTCGCCTTACCAGGCCGCGGTGTCGTTCGCGCTTGTCGGTTGCGGTCGTCGGGGGCCGGGCCGTCGTTCTCGTCTACCGGGGGCAGTTGGAACCAGTAGAAACCGTGGCCCGGCAGCGTCAGCAGGTAGGGCAGCTCCCCGATCGCGGGGAAGTGCACCCCGCCCATGCACTCGATGGGCGTGACGTTCTCGAATCGGCGCAGGTCGAGCTCGACCGGTTGCGGGAACCGCGACAGGTTGTTGATGCACAGCATCCGGTCGTCGCCGTATTCGCGGACGAAGGCGAGCACGCTGGGGTTGCTGGCGTAGAGTTCGGTGAAGTCGCCGGTGCCGAAGACGGGGTGCCGCTTGCGGATCTGGATCATCTTGCGGGTCCAGTTCAGCAGCGAGCCGGGGTCGTCGCGCTGGGCTTCGACGTTGAGCGCTTGGTAGCCGTGGATGGGGTCCATGACCAGCGGCAGGTACAGCCGTGCCGGGTCGCAGCGGGAGAACCCGGCGTTGCGGTCGGAGGTCCACTGCATCGGAGTGCGTACGGCGTCGCGGTCGCCCAGCCAGATGTTGTCGCCCATGCCGATCTCGTCGCCGTAGTAGAGGACCGGCGAACCGGGCAGCGACAGCAGCAGGGCTGTGAACAGCTCGATCTGGTTCTTGTCGTTGTCCAGCAAGGGGGCCAGGCGCCGGCGGATCCCGACGTTGGCCCGCATCCGCGGGTCTTTGGCGTATTCGGCGTACATGTAGTCGCGTTCTTCGTCGGTGACCATCTCCAATGTCAGTTCGTCGTGGTTGCGCAGGAAGATCGCCCACTGGCAGTTGCGCGGGATGCGCGGTGTCTGAGCGAGGATCTCGGAGATGGGGTAGCGCTGCTCGCGGCGCACGGCCATGAACATGCGCGGCATCAGCGGGAAGTGGAAGTTCATGTGGCACTCGTCGCCGCCGGACTCGAAGTCGCCGAAGTAGTCGACGACGTCGGCGGGCCACTGGTTGGCCTCGCTGAGCAGCACCCGGTCGGGGTAGAGGCGGTCGACTTCGGAGCGGACCCGCTTGAGGAACTCGTGGGTCTCTTTGAGGTTCTCGCAGTCGGTGCCTTCGCGCTCGTAGAGGTAGGGCACCGCGTCGAGCCGGAACCCGTCGATGCCCAGGTCCAGCCAGAAGCGCAGCACCTCCAGGATCGCCTCCTGCACCGCCGGGTTCTCGAAGTTGAGGTCGGGCTGGTGGGAGAAGAACCGGTGCCAGTAGTACTGCCCCCGGACCTCGTCGTAGCTCCAGTTGGACTGCTCGGTGTCGACGAAGATGATGCGGGCGTCGCTGTAGCGCTCGGTGCTGTCGGACCAGACGTAGAAGTCGCCGTAGGGCCCCTGCGGATCCTCGCGTGAGGCGGTGAACCACGGGTGCTGGTCGCTGGTGTGGTTCATCACCAGGTCGGCGACGACCCGGATGCCGCGGCGGTGCGCCTGGTCGACCAGGTCCACGAAGTCGGCGATGTGGCCGAACTCCGGCAGGATCTTCATGTAGTCGGAGATGTCGTAGCCGCCGTCGCGCAGCGGCGACTCGTACAGGGGCAGCAGCCAGATGCAGTCGATACCCAGCCATTCGAGGTAGTCGAGCTTGTCGATCAGCCCGCGCAGATCGCCGGTGCCGTCGCCGTTGGAGTCGTGGAAACCGCGGACGAGCACTTCGTAGAAGACCGCGTGCTTGTACCAGTACGGGTCGCTGGGATTCTCGTGGGTGAAGGTATCGGGCACGGCCGCGAAGGGCGTGTGATCGGTGCCGGGCACCGGCTCTTGTGTCGTCACGAGGCTACTCCACGAGTTGGCTTTCCAGCGCCTGCCGCGTCAACGGCCCGGTACGCGAAGAGCGGTGCGCCCAAGGAAGGCTGAGCCCTTTTGTACGAGCCTTATTCGGCGGGGCCTGCTGTGAATATGTGTGCGGACTGAAAACGCGGGTCAAGGCGGACATAATTCGCCTCTCCCCAGGTGTATGAATCGCCCGAGATCTGGTCGGTGACGGTGATCCGGGAGTCGGGTTCGAACCCGAGAGCGGGCAGGTCGAGCCGCACCGTAGCCTCATGCGCGTGGTGCGGGTCGAGGTTTACGACGGCGATCACGATGTCGTCGCGCCCGCAGTCGCCTGCCCCCGCCAGCCGTTTCGAAAAGCAGATGAGCTCCGGCCGGTCGGCATGGTGGAACCGCAGGTTGCGCAGTTCCTGAAGGGCAGGGTGTTCGCGCCTGAGCGAGTTTAGCTTGCGCAGCAGGGGCGCGATGGTATTTCCAGCCGATTCGGCCGCGGCCCAGTCGCGGGGTCGGTACTGGAATTTCTCCGAAGCGAGGTATTCCTCGCTGCCGGGCTTTAGAGGGGTATTCTCGCAGAGTTCGTATCCGGAGTAGACGCCCCACGCCGGGGACGCGAGTGCGGCGATCACCGCCCGAACCTCGAAGGCGGGCCGCCCGCCCTGCTGGAGGTAGCCCGAGAGGATGTCGGGGGTGTTGGTGAAGAGGTTCGGGCGCATGTAGGGCGCGGAGTCCCGGGAGAGCTCGGTGAGGTAGTCCTCCAGCTCGTCTTTGGAATTGCGCCAGGTGAAATAGGTGTAGGACTGGTGGAAGCCGGCTCTGGCCAGCGCCGCCATCATCGCCGGGCGGGTGAAGGCCTCCGCGAGGAAGACGACGTCGGGGTCGGTGGCGGCGATCTCGCCCAGCAGCCGCTCCCAGAAGGCCACGGGCTTGGTGTGCGGGTTGTCCACGCGGAAGATCCGCACACCGCGCTCCATCCAGAACCGCACCACCCCCAGTACCGCGGCGTAGATCCCCTCGGGGTCGCCGTCGAAGTTCAGCGGGTAGATGTCCTGGTACTTCTTGGGCGGGTTCTCGGCGTAGGCGATGGAGCCGTCGGGGCGGCGGGTGAACCACTCGGGGTGCTCGCGTACCCAGGGGTGGTCGGGCGAGCACTGCAGCGCCAGGTCCAGCGCGATCTCCATTCCGTGTTCGGCGGCTTCGGACACGAACTCCTCGAAGTCGGAGACGGTGCCCAGGTCGGGGTGGACGGCGTCGTGCCCGCCCGCGTCGGAGCCGATCGCCCAGACCGAGCCGGGATCGCCCGGACCGGCACCGAGCGTGTTGTCGGGCCCTTTGCGGTGGGAGCGGCCGACCGGGTGGATCGGCGGCAGGTAGACGACGTCGAAGCCCATCTCCGCGATGGCCGGAAGCCGCTTGGCGGCGGTGGCGAAGGTCCCCGAGCGCCAGGAGCCGTCCTCGCCGTCCATGACCGCGCCCTCCGAGCGCGGGAAGAACTCGTACCAGGAGCCGACCAGTGCGCGGCGGCGGTGCACGGCCAGAGGGAAGCGGCGGGTCCGGGTGACCTGGTCGCGCAGCGGCGCGGCCTCCAGCCGGGCGGTGATCTCGGGGGACCAGGCGGCGGCCAGGCGCTGCTCGGGGGTGCGCGCCGTATCGCGCAGCAGGGCCGCGGCGCGGGCCGGCTCGGGGCGGCGCGGTACGCGGCGGGCGGCGCGGTCGAACAGGCGGGCGCCCTCCTCCAGAACCGGTTCGACGTCCTGGCCCAGGGGGACCTTGACGGCGGCATCGCGGCACCAGGTGGCGATGGGGTCGCACCAGGACTCGACGCTGAAGCTCCACCGGCCTTCGTGGCCGACGGTGACGTCGGCGCCGTAGCGGTCGGTCCCGGGTTCGGTTTCGCGCATCGGGGTCAGCGAGTGCCGGCGGCCGCGCGGGTCGTAGAGGACCACGGCGGCGCCCAGGGCGGCGTGGCCCTCGCGGATCACCGTGGCCCGGACGGGAAGGGTCTCGCCGGCGGCCGCCTTGGCGGTGCCGTAGTCCAGGACCGGGGAGACGCCGAGAACGGGAATACGTCCAATCACAGATGCACCATCATTGTCGTCATGCCCGAGCTTCAGTCGGGTTTGTCGGATTTTCCGCGTAGATCGTGCGGGTCGCGGGTGCCGCGGTGTCCGCGCGACACGCCCGAGCCCGTTTCGGGAGCCCGGTTCTCCCGAATGGCCGTTCGATCGGCATCGGGGATTTCGGTCCGGTCCTGCTCCTCTGTCTATCGTCAGCCCGGAACACGGGCTGCGCCGACAACCCGAGGCGGGCATTTTTTGTGATTGTCATCACACTCTGTTGATGTTCCCCTGACCTGCGGGGATTCCGTGGCACCACGGCGTCGGCAAACCGGGCAAAGGGTATCTTTCGGGGTGGCGCAACTCGCGCACCAGGGGTTTCGGGTGTGGGAGAACGGGTTACACAAGTCCGACAGTGCTGCTGCAGGGGCGGGTGTCAAAGATTGCCCCAGAAGGTGACTGCAATCCTTTTTCCGCCGGTTCTATCGGAGATGTGGAGGCCCGAAACCGGGGGGCAACGAAGAGTTTCCGCGATCTGCCGTAAAACGGGAGTCGCAGGTCGCGCCGCGGGCCGCGGATTGAGTAGCCTCACCCCGCGTGAAAGCCATTCGCAGGTTCACCGTCCGCACCGCCCTTCCCGACGACCTGGCGCCGTTGGAACGGCTCGCCGCCAACCTCCGCTGGGCCTGGCACGCCCCCACACGCGACGTCTTCGCCTCGGTCGACGCCGCCGTCTGGCAGCGCTGCGGCCAGGACCCCTTCCGCATGCTCGGCGAGGTCCCCGCCGACCGCTTCGCCGAACTCGCCGCCGACGAGGAGTTCCTCGCCCGGCTGCGGGCCGCCGACGCCGACCTGGCCGCCTACCTCGAAGGCGATCGCTGGTACCAGCACTACGGCCGCGAACACGACGCCCCCGCCGCCGTCGCCTACTTCTCCGCCGAATACGGCCTCACCGCCGCGCTGCCGCAATACTCCGGCGGCCTGGGCATCCTGGCCGGCGACCACCTCAAAAGCGCCAGCGACCTGGGCGTGCCCGTCATCGGGGTCGGGTTGCTCTACCAGCACGGCTACTTCACCCAGGCGCTGTCGCCCGAAGGCTGGCAATTGGAGGACTACCCCGAAGTCGACCCGCGCGGACTCCCGGTGTGCCAACTGCGCGACGCGGACGGCGCACCCGTCGGTATCGGCCTGGACCTGCCCGGCGGGCGGCGGCTGAGCGCGCGCGTCTGGGTGGCGCGGGCCGGACGCGTACCACTGCTGCTGCTGGACGCCGCCCACGAGGACAGCCCCGCCGACCTGCGCGGGGTCACCGACCGCCTCTACGGCGGCAGCCAGGAGCACCGCCTGCGCCAGGAGCTGCTGCTGGGCGTGGGCGGTGTGCGCGCCGTGCGCGCCTACTGCCGGGTGACGGGCCACCCCGAGCCCGAGGTCTTCCACATGAACGAAGGCCACGCCGGCTTCCTCGGCGTCGAGCGCGTACGCGAACTCGTCGACCGCGGGCTGTCCTTCACCCAGGCGGCCGAGGCCGCCCGCGCCGGCACCGTCTTCACCACCCACACACCGGTGGACGCCGGAATCGACCGGTTCGACCGCGACCTGGTCGGCCGCCATTTCGCCGTCGGCGACTCCGTGGCGCCGGGGCTGGACGGCGAGGACGTCCTCGCGCTGGGCGCCGAGGACTTCTCCGGAGGCGACCCCGCCGTGTTCAACATGGCGGTCATGGGCATGCGGACGGCCCAGCGCGTCAACGGGGTCAGCCGTCTGCACGGCGCGGTCAGCCGCGAGATGTTCCGCGGCCTGTGGCCCGGTTTCGACACCGCCGAAGTGCCCATCACGGCCGTCACCAACGGTGTGCACGCCCGTACCTGGGTGGCCGAGGAGGCCCAGGAACTGGCCCGCCGGACGGTGCCCGACTCGGGCGAGTTCGCCGACGCCGAAGGCTGGCGCAAAGTCACCGGGGCCTCCGAAGCCGAACTGTGGCAGATGCGCCGCACTCTGCGCGAACGCCTGGTCACCGACGTCCGGGCGCGCCTGCGCGAGTCCTGGCGCCGCCGCGGGGCCAGCGAAGCCGAACTCGGCTGGGTCGACGACGTGCTCGACCCCGGCGTCCTCACCGTCGGCTTCGCCCGCCGGGTGCCTTCCTACAAGCGGCTCACCCTGATGCTGCGCGACCGCGAGCGCCTGGCTTCGATGCTGCTGGATCCCGACCGGCCGCTGCAGATCGTCGTCGCCGGCAAGGCCCACCCCGCCGACGAGGGCGGCAAGCGGCTCATCCAGGAGATCGTGCGCTTCTGCGACGACCCGCGGGTACGCCACCGGATCGTGTTCCTGCCCGACTACGACATGGCGCTGGCGCGGTCCCTGGTGCAGGGCTGCGACGTGTGGCTGAACAACCCGCTGCGCCCGCTGGAGGCCTGCGGGACCTCCGGCATGAAGTCGGCCCTCAACGGCGGGCTGAACCTGTCGGTGCGCGACGGCTGGTGGGAGGAGTGGCACGACGGCTCCAACGGCTGGTCCATCCCCACCGCCGAAGGCGTCGAGGACCCCGACCGGCGCGACGCCATCGAGGCGGCGGCGCTGTACGACATCATCGAGCAGCAGGTCGTGCCGCAGTTCTACGACTTCGACGACCGCGGACTGCCCAAGCGGTGGCTGGAGATGGTCAAGCACACGCTGGTCTCACTGGGCCCCAAGGTGCTGGCCACCCGGATGGTGCGCGACTACGTCACCCGCCTCTACCAGGGTGCCGCCGACTCCTCGCGTGCGCTGGCGGCCGGGGACATGCGCGGTGCGCGCGAACTGGCCGACTGGAAGCGGCGGGTGCGCGAGGCCTGGCCGGGGGTGCGGGTGGACCACGTCGAGATGACCGGAAGCGAAGGGCCGCCGCTGGTCGGCGGCGACCTGCGGGTGCGGGCGTCGGTCGAGTTGGGCGGGCTGAGTCCCGAGGACGTCCGGGTCGAAGTGGCCGTCGGGCGGGTCTCCGACGCCGAGTCCCTGGTGGATCCGGTCGCGGCCGCGCTGTCGCCGGCGAACGGCGGCGCGGACGGCGCGGACGGCGCGGACGGCGCGGACGGCGCCGGCGGAGGGCCGCGCTGCTACTACGGATCGGTGCCGCTGCGGCGCGCGGGCAGCTGCGGTTTCACGGTGCGGGTGCTGCCGGACCACGGCCTGCTCGGCGACTGCGCCGAAATGGGCCTGGTCGCCGTTCCCGAGTCCCCGGACGGCGGCAGCGGAGCCATGGTCCTGCGCTGACCCCCGAAGCCGCGTCGATCTTGTAGCTAACGTTACGGGAAATCGCTTTCACTCACCGTAGCTACAAGATCGACGCGGGAACCGGCGGCGGCAGCGGCGGGTCCGGCGGGTCCGGCGGCCGTGCGGGCTGCGCGGGCCCGGCCCGCCTTGACCCCCGGCATGCACCGGTCCCCATAATGGAGGCGAAACCGACAGGGGAGCGCTGAGGCGCTGAGAGTGCGGCCGCGACCGCAGACCCTCACACACCTGATCTGGGTAATGCCAGCGCAGGGAGTCGTGAACCCGTCCGCCGGTTCGGCGCGGCCGTGTATCCCGTTCGACGCGGGGCACGCGGAGCCGGGCCGGCGCTCTTGGCCTGGTCTCCCTCGCGCCGACTGCGAAGGGACGTCCTGTGAGTGAACAGAAGCGGCCGATCCACGACATGAGCGCCGCGTCGACCGCGGCCGCCGGCGGACCCGCGCGCTACCGCACCGTGGACATCGTCGTGCCCGCGGTACTGGGTGTGGCCTTCGGCGTCGTCTTCTGGGCGTGGAACCTGCTGTGGCAGGTGTCCGCCCCGCTGTTCGCCTTCTTCCCGCCCGCCCAAGCCCTCATCTACGGCGTGTGGCTGCTGCCCGGAGTCCTGGGTGCACTCGTCGTCCGCAAACCCGGCGCCGCCGTACTGACCTCCACCGCTGCGGCGTTCGTGTCCATGATGCTGGGCACCCCCTGGGGCGTGGAGGCCGTCCTGGCCGGGTTCGTCCAAGGCCTGCTGCCCGAGCTGGTCTTCGCCGCCGGACGCTACCGCCGCTGGGGCGCGGCGGTCTCGGTCCTGGCCGGAGCGGCCGCCGGTATCGCCCCCGCCGTATGGGACAACGTCCGGTATTACCCCACCTGGCCGCTGTCCTTCCAGCTCACCTTCGGGGTCCTCGTCGTGGTCAGCGCCGCTGTCGTCGCCGGCGCGGGCGCCCGGCTGCTGACTTCGGCCCTGGCCCGCGCCGGTGCGCTCTCGGCGTTCCCCTCGGCACGCGGATGAGCACCGCCGGCACCGGCGGGGCGCGGGTCGAGCTGGCCGGCTGGGGCTGGCGCCACTCCGGCCGCAGCGGATGGTCGCTGCGCGGCGTCGACCTCGCCGTCGAGCCGGGCGAGCGGGTCCTGCTGCTCGGCGCCTCCGGGGCGGGAAAGAGCACGCTGCTGCACGCCATGGCCGGGCTGACCGGCCCCTCCGGCGCCGTCTCCGGCGACGAGGAGGGGCGGCTGCGCGTCGACGGCGGCCCCGCCGAGGCGACGCGCGGGTCCCTGTCCCTGGTCAGCCAAGACCCCGATACCCAGCTCGTCATGGCCCGCTCCGGCGACGACGTCGCCTTCGGCCCGGAGAACCTCGGACTGGAGCGCGCGCAGATCCGGGAGCGCGTGCGCGGCGCTCTGGACGAGGTCGGCTTCGGTTACGGGCCCGAACGGCCGACAGCGGCGCTGTCGGGTGGGGAGAAGCAGCGGCTGGTACTGGCGGGGGCGCTGGCGATGCGCCCGCGCCTGCTGCTGCTCGACGAACCCACCGCCAACCTCGACCGCGCCGGCGCCGCCCGCGTCCGGCGTGTGCTGGAGAGGCTGCTGCGCAGGAGCGAAGCCACCATGGTCCTCGTCGAGCACCGCGTGGCCGAGGTCGTCGGCGACGCCGCGAGCGCGGGTGAAGCCGAGGACGCGGTGGCCGAGCTGGTCGACCGGGTCGTGGTGGTCGAACCCGGGGGAGGGGTGGTCGCCGACGGTGCGCCCGGTGCGGTTTTCGCCGACCACGGCCGCCGTCTGGCCGAGCGGGGCGTATGGGTGCCGGGCCGCGAGCCGTGCCCGCGGGTGCGGCCGGGTGTTCCGGGTCCGGCCGTGATCGAGGCCGCCGGCTGCACGGCCCGGGCACCCGGCGGGATCGGGCTGCTGGATTCCGCGGGCGGCCGGGTGCTGCACGGGGCCGACGCCGTGGTGCGCTCGGGTACCGCGACCGCCCTGACCGGGCCCAACGGTGCGGGCAAGTCGACGCTGCTGGGCCTGCTCGCCGGGCTGGACGCGCCCGAGTCCGGAACCGTCGCGCCGCACGGCCGCCTGGCCGAGGTCAGCACGCGCCCGTTGGCGGCGTGGCCGGCCCGCCGGTTGGCGCGCCATGTCGGCACCGTGTTCCAGCACGCCGAGGACCAGTTCGTCACCGGCAGCGTCCGCGACGAGCTCGCATTCGCACCGCGCCGGGCCGGGATGGGGCCGCGCGAGATCCGCAGCCGGGTCGGCGAACTCCTGGAGCGGTTGCGGCTGGCCGACCTCGCCGACGTGCACCCTTTCACCCTGTCGGGCGGGGAGAAGCGGCGGCTCTCGGTGGCGACGGCGCTGAGCTCAGGCGCCTCCCACGCCCCCGATGCGCTGCTGCTGGACGAGCCGACGTTCGGCCAGGACATGCGCACCTGGCAGGAGCTGGTGGAGCTGCTGTCGGACCTGCGGGCCGAGGGCCGCGCCGTCGTCGCCGCCACCCACGACGCCGTGTTGCTGGACCGCTTCGCCGATGTCGAGATACCTCTGATCGGCGGTTGCACCCGTGCGCCGGAGGCCCGCACCGACGCGGGCGCGGAGGCGGTCGCCGACGGTGCTCCGGGCGGCGACGCGGGTGGCGGCCCCGCAGACGCCGAGGGGAACGACCGTCACCGCGGGCAGAGGGGGACCCGATGAGCGCCGCCGGGACCCGCCGGGGTGCGCAGCCCGTACCCGGGCCCGACCGTCCGGGTGCCGCCGGTGCCGCCGGTGCCGCCGGTGCCGCCGGTGCCGCCGCCACCGGCGCGACCCGGCCCGCGCGGCGGGCGTGGCTGCCGCGGGCCGACCCCGCGGGCAAACTGCTGGCCGCCGTGCTCATCGTGGCGGGGCTGGTACCCGTCGTCGACCCGGTGACCCCCGGGATCGTTCTGGCCGCCGGGCTGGTGCTGGTCGCCTTCGCCGGGCTGGACCGGGCGCGGCTGCTCACCCTGAGCGTGCCGCTGCTGCTGATGGGCGCCTCGATCGGCTTGGTCAACCTGGTCTTCGGGGAAGAGGGGCCGATGGGGGCGCTCGGTGCCGCGGTGCGGCTGCTGGCGATCGCGCTGCCGAGCCTGCTCGCGGCGATCACCAGCGACCCCACCGACATGGCCGACTCCCTCGTGCAGCGGCTGCGGGTACCGGAGCGCCCGGCCATCGCGGTGCTCGCCGCGCTGCGCCTGGTACCGCTGCTGGTGGAGCAGTGGCGCACGCTGGGCCGCGCCCGCCGCGCCCGCGGCCTGGACGCCGGCGGAAACCCGGCGCGCGCGGTCGCGATCTTCACAGGCAAGATCTTCGCGCTACTGGTGCGCGCCATCCGTACCGGGACGCTGCTGGCCATGGCGATGGACGCCCGGGGATTCGCGGGCGGTCCGCGCAGCCACGCCCGCGTGAGCGTCTGGCGCGGGACCGACACCGCGCTCGTCGCCGGCACCGTCGTCCTGGTCGCCGCCGCCCACGCCGTCTCCCTCGCCGCCGGCACCTGGACTCCCCTCACCTTCTGACGCCGTCCGGATCCCGGGAGGCCGCGCCGACGACGGCCTCGCCGGGGTGGCGGTCCGCCGGGTGGGCAGTGGTAGGTATTGGTGGGCGAGCGTCGCGCGGCCGGGCGCGGGCGCCGGACGGCGCAGCCGGTCCGGCCGGACCGCGGCGGGGCAGCCGATGGCGGGAGAGGGGCCTATGACGACGCTGGACGAGGGCACGGGCGGGTCCGTGCGGGTGGAGCGCGACGCCGAGCACCCGGCGGTGGCCGTGCTCCGGTTGGACCGGCCGAAGATGAACGCCCTCGACGCGCGGATGCAGCGGGAGATCAGAGCCGCGGCCGAGCGCGTCGGCGCCGACGACGACGTGCGGGCGGTGGTCGTCTACGGCGGGGAACGGGTCTTCGCCGCCGGCGCCGACGTCACGGAGATGGCGGAGATGGGCTTCGCCGAGATCTCGGACCACGCGCGCGGCCTGCAGGAAGCGATGACAGCTGTGGCGGGCATCCCCAAGCCGGTCATCGCCGCCATCACCGGGTTCGCGCTCGGCGGCGGCTGCGAGCTGGCGCTGTGCGCCGATTTCCGGGTGGCCGCCGAGGACGCCCGGCTCGGCCAGCCCGAGATCCGCCTGGGCGTGATCCCCGGCGCGGGCGGCACCCAGCGCCTCGCGCGGCTGGTCGGCCCGTCCCGGGCCAAGGATCTGATCTACACCGGGCGCCACGCCGCGGCCGAGGAGGCGCTGTCCATCGGTCTCGTCGACGCCGTCGTCGCACCGTCGGAGGTCTACGACCGGGCGATCGCCATGGCCGCCAGCTACGCAGGCGGCCCCGCGCTCGCCCTTCGGGCCGCCAAGCAGGCGATCGACGGCGGTCTGGAGACCGACCTGGCCACCGGGTTGGAGATCGAGCGGATGCACTTCGCCGGGCTGTTCGCCACCGAGGACCAGAAGGCGGGCATGCGCAGTTTCGTCGAGGAGGGCCCCGGCAAAGCCCGCTTCTCGGGCCGCTAGGCCTTCCCGGCTCCGCCGCCGCGGGACCCGCCGGCCCCGCGGCGGGCCCGCCACGTACGCGCAGGAGGAGAGACAGGCACATGTGGGGATTGACGACGGAACCGGCCCGGGAGCGACCCGACCTGCTGGCGGCCCCGGTCGCCGCCGGGCTCGAAGGCTGGGAGCCGGCCGAGCGGGTGCTGGCGGCGCCCATCGACCCCGACTTCGCCGATACCGCCGAGTGCGCCGCCGCCTACGGCATCCCGCTGGGCAGCTCGGCCAACTGCGTGGTGATCGCGGCTAAACGGGCGGGGCAGGTGCGTATGGCGGCGTGCATGGTGCCGGCCACCGCCCGCGCCGACGTCAACGGCGTCGTGCGGCGCCATCTGGGGGCGCGCAAGGCGTCCTTCGCGCCCCAGGGCGAGGCGGTCGCCGCTACGGGGATGGAGTACGGCGGGATCACCCCGCTCGGCCTGCCGGAGGACTGGCCGGTCCTGGTCGACCCGGCGGTGCTGGAGGCGGGCCCCGTGGTGATCGGCAGCGGGCTGCGGTCCGCCAAGCTGGTGCTGCCCGGCGCCGATCTGGGTGAGCTGCCCGGCGCCGAGCCGATCGCGGGCCTGGGGGTGCCCACGGACTGAGCCGAATGATCCGGGTTCGCGGTCCGCCGGCGCACGCCGGATCGCCGCACCCGGAACCCGCCACCCGACCGGCTCCGGCCGGTTGCCGGAGCCGGTGCGCCGCAGGGGAACCACGCGCGCGAAACGTGCGTCATACTCGTGTGGTCGCTTGGACGTTCGGGACCTGTGCGGCCCCGTCGCCGCCGCGGTCCTCCCGCGCCGGCCCGGCCCGGTCGGCTTTTCTTCGGGGAGCCGCCCGCGGATCGGAGCCTTCCGCCGCGGCGCCGGGGGACGTGACCGTCGTGCGGCGGGGAAGGCGGCTGTTCGGCCCGCCGGGCGGGTCCCGCCCTGCCGGTCCGGCCATTCCCAGCGGATAGGCTTGATGTCGTGGTGTGCCAGGTTTGAGGGGATGAATTCGCAATGGCAATGTCGGCAGGTTTCCCCGAGGGAGAGGAGCTGCCGGAGCGCGTCGGCCCGTACGTGATCCGCCGCCGGATCGGCCAGGGCGGGATGGGCGTCGTGTATCAAGCCGTCGACCCCCGGCAGGACCGGCTCGTCGCGATCAAGGTGCTGCGCTCCGAGGTCGCCGGCGACCACATCGCCCGCGCGCGGCTGGCGCGCGAGGTCGCGACCATGCGCCGGGTGCACAGCACCAACGTCGCCGAAGTCATCGACGCCGACACCGACGCCGAGCTTCCCTGGGTGGTCACCGAGTACATCCCCGGCCCCACGCTCGACTCCACCGTCACCGACCACGGCCCGCTGCGCGGCCGGGCGCTGAGCCGGTACGTGGCGGGCCTGGCGCGCGCGATCGAGGACATCCACGCCGCCGACGTCGTCCACCGCGACCTCAAGCCCGGAAACGTCATCATCTCCAACGGCGAGCCGATCGTCATCGACTTCGGTATCGCCCACGCCGTCGACGGCGCCAAGCTCACCCAGACCGGCACGTTCGTCGGCACTCCCAGCTACCTGTCCCCGGAGGTCATCGAGGGCACCGACCTCGGCCCGGCCACCGACGTCCACGCCTGGGGCGGCACGGTCGCCTTCGCCTCGACGGGAAACCCGCCCTACGGCGCGGGGTCCTTCGAGGTCATCTTCTTCCGCATCCTCAACGGCGAGATCGCCCTCGACGGGATGCCCGACCGGCTCAAGCCGCTGGTCCAGGCCGCGGTTTCGCGCGACATGTCCGCGCGCCCCTCGGCCGCCGACCTCGTCGCCCAGACCAGCCGGCTCAACCTGGACCTGCCGCTGGACGAGGACGTCGCCACCTACGTCAGCAGCGGACTGACCGGCAACCACACGGTGCAGGCACCCACCGCCGAGTCCGGCCGGGAGGACCGCGCGGCCTCCGGCGGCGCCCCGGGAGCCGTGGCCGCGGGCGCGGCGGGCGCTGCGGCCGCGAGCGGCGACGGCCCCGGCGCCGATTCGGGCGCGGACCGCACTTTCGCGGCCGGGGCGGAGCCGGGTGCCGACCGGACCCGGGTCGGCGGCGGTGCCGATCAGACCTACGTGGCCGGGGCGGAGTCGGGTGCCGACCGGACCCGGGTCGGCGGTGCCGAGCAGAGCGCGAGCCCTGAGGCCCGGGACCCGCAGCAGACCGGCATGCTCGGCAGCTACGAGGCAGACGAGAGCGCGGGCCCCTCCACCCGGTACTTCAACTCCACGCTGCGGCCCGAGGATTTCCGGGACATCCTCACCCCGGTCGACGAGCGGCCCGCCGGGCGGGGCTCGGGCCAGGCCGAGGAATCCGGCGGCGGTCTGTTCGACCGGTTCCGCGGGTCGGGCGGCGACCGCCTCGACGACTACTTCGACTCCCAGGGCAAGGGGGACCACGACGGCGGCTATTACGACGCCGAGCCCGAGGGCCGCCCGCTGCCGTGGCTGGTGCTCATCCCGGTTCTGGTGTTCCTCGCCGGCATCTGCTTGGCCGTGCCGCCGCTGGGCCTGATCGTGGGACTGTTCACAGCGAGCCTGCTGGGGGCGCTCGACACGGTCAAGGCGGAGCACGCCCGGCGGCTGCAGACCCGGGGGCCGCGCAGCTCCGACACGATGGTCGTCGCGCTGAGCATGCCCTGGGCGCTGGTGCGCACGCTGGGCACGCACGTGCTCTACGGGTTGGGCTATCTGCTGGTGGGGATCGTGGTCGGCATCGCGATCACGATGCTGACCGGCGACGGCACCAACACCCCCAACTTCGTGGGCTCCTACGCCTTCACCCTGGTCGTGGTGCTGAGCTTCCTGGGGCCCAACGGGCGCGGGGCGGTGCGCCAGGCGCGCGCCGCCGTCGACTCCGCCACGATCCGCAACCCCTATGTCTACTGGGGTGTGATCGTGGCGTCGGTCCTGCTGGCGATGCTGGTGCTCTCGTACGGCATCGGATCGGCGCCGTCGTGGTGGCTGATGGGCAGCGGGCCCTCCGGCTGGGCGCTCTTCGGCGGCTGAGCCGCCGGCGTCGCCGGCAGCCCGGTCCGGTCGGACCGGGGGCGCGTTCGCCGCAGGGGCTACTAGCCAGTAACATCGGAGTGGTAGAGCGATATCCGCAGGCGGGAAGCGTGACGGGAACGCGGCCCGCCACCCGATGGCAACAGTGCATCTGGCACCGTCAAGGGGCCACGGGCGCGCCAGGCGTCCGCGCCGTCCGAGTGGGCGACGCATGGGAGTGCAGGGAGGTCGGCCACCGGCCATGAATATTGTCGTATTGGTCAAGCAGGTCCCCGACACGGCGACCGAGCGCAAACTCTCGTCCGACGACAACACGCTGGACCGCGCGGCGTCGGACGGCGTCATCAACGAACTCGACGAGTACGCCATCGAGGAGGCGCTGCTCCTCAAGGAGAAGCACGGCGGCGAGGTCACCGTCCTGACGATGGGACCCGACCAGGCCACCGACTCGATCCGCAAGGCGCTGTCCATGGGCGCCGACAAGGCCGTGCACCTCGTCGACGACGAGCTGCACGGCTCCGACGCGCTGCAGACCGCCTACGCGCTGTCGAAGGCGCTGGGCACGGTCGAATTCGACCTCGTCGTGCTCGGTTCGGAATCCACCGACGCCCGTACCGGCGTGGTCGGCGCGGCGCTGGCCGAGTACCTCGGCCTGCCGCAGCTCACCCTCGCCGGCAAGGTCGACGTCGACGGCTCGGCCATCCGCATCCAGCGCGCCACCGACTACGGCTACGACGTCGTCGATGCGCAGCTGCCCGCGGTCGTCTCGGTCGTCGAGAAGATCAACGAACCGCGCTACCCCTCGTTCAAGCTGATCATGCAGGCGAAGAAGAAGCCGGTGGAGAAGCTGTCGATCGCCGACGCCGGTATCGACGCCGCGCAGGTCGGGCTGTCCGATGCCGCCACCGAGACCTCCGACTTCGCGCCGGCTCCGCCGCGGGCCGCCGGCACCGTCGTCAAGGACGAGGGCGACGGCGGCAGCAAGGCCGCGGAGTTCCTCGCCGAGAAGAAGTTCGTTTAGGTCCGGCGGAGACGAAGGAAGGATTGACAGATGGCTGAGGTCCTCGTCCTCGTCGACCAGGTCGACGGAGAGGTCAAGAAGGTCACCACCGAGCTGCTGACCGCCGCTCGCCGCATCGGCGAGCCCGCGGCCGTGTGGGTCGGCGACGGCGCCGAGTCCGGCACGGAGAAGCTGGCCGAGTACGGCGCCCGGAAGGTGTACTCGGCCCCGGCCGAGCTGAACGACTACGTGGTCGCGCCCAAGGCCGAGCTGCTGGCCAAGCTGGCCGGCGAGAAGTCGGCCGCGGCCGTGCTCGTCTCGGCGACCCCCGAGAACAAGGAGATCGCCGGGCGGACCGCCGCCAAGCTGGGCTCGGGCGTGCTCACCGACGTGGTCGACATCACCGGTGAGGCGGTCGCCGAGCACAGCGTCTTCGGCGGCGCCACCGTGACCCACTCCCGGGTGCGCTCGGGTGTGCCGGTGGTGGCCGTGCGGCCCAACTCCGTTCCGGCCGAGCCCGCCCCGGGCTCCGCCGAGCTGGAGGAGGCCGCGGTCGAGCTGTCCGAGGCCGCGACGGGCGCCAAGGTCGTCGAGCGCGTCGTGGAGGAGAAGGGCGCCCGCCCCGAGCTGACCGAGGCCGCGATCGTGGTCTCCGGCGGCCGCGGCGTCGGCTCCGACGACTTCTCGGCCGTCGAGGCCTTGGCCGACTCGCTGGGTGCCGCCGTCGGCGCATCCCGCGCCGCGGTCGACTCCGGCTGGTACCCCAACCAGTTCCAGGTGGGCCAGACCGGCAAGACGGTCAGCCCCAACCTCTACGTCGCCCTGGGCATCTCCGGCGCGATCCAGCACCGGGCCGGTATGCAGACCTCGAAGAACATCGTCGCGGTCAACAAGGACCCCGAGGCGCCGATCTTCGAGCTGTCGGACTTCGGCGTGGTCGGCGACCTGCACACGGTTGCGCCGCAGCTCACCGACGAGGTCGACAAGCGCAAGTAGCCGACCGCCGCCGAGGCGGACCGGCGACGCGGCCCCGGGCGCCCGCCCGGGGCCGCACGCGTGCCGTTCCGCGCCCGAGAGCCCGGGGCCCGGCACGGCGGACCGCAGCGCCGCCGTATCCTGGAAAGCGCCATGGTGTACCTGGATCACGCCGCCACGACCGCCGTCCGGCCCGAAGCGGTCGCGGACATGACCGAGGAGTTCGGGCGCCTCGGAAACCCCTCCTCCCTGCACGGGGCCGGCCGCCGCGCCCGCCGCGCCGTCGAGGAGGCGCGCGAAAGCATCGCCGAGTCGCTCGGCTGCACCCCCAACGAGGTGGTGTTCACCGGGGGCGGAACCGAATCCGACAACCTCGCGCTCAAAGGCCTGTTCTGGTCGCGCACCCGCGCCGATCCCGTCCGCCGGCGCATCCTCGTCGGCGCGGCCGAGCACCACGCCGTACTCGACCCGGTGCACTGGCTGGCCGGGTCCCAGGGCGCGGTCTGCGAGGAGCTCCCCGTCGACGCCCACGGCCGCGTCTCGCCCGCCGACCTGAGCGCCGCCATCGCCCGCGACCCCGCCGACGTCGCACTGGTCTCGGTGATGTGGGCCAACAACGAGGTCGGCACCGTGCAGCCCGTCGGCGATCTCGCCGACGTGGCCCGGGAATACGGTGTGCCGTTCCACACCGACGCCGTGCAGGCGGTGGGCAGCGAACCCGTGGACTTCTCCGCCAGCGGCGCCTCGGCGCTGACGCTGACCGGGCACAAGATCGGCGGTCCCGTGGGGGTGGGCGCGCTGCTGCTGGCCCGCGGTACCGACCCGGTGCCCGTGCTGCACGGCGGCGGCCAGGAGCGCGAAGTGCGCTCGGGCACGCTGATGACTCCGCTGCTGCGCGGCTTCGCCACGGCGCTGCGCCTGGCGTCGGAGGAGCGCGAGGAGCACGTCCGCCGGCTCGCCGGGCTGCGCGACGACCTGGTAGCCGCTGTGCGCGAGCGCGTCCCCGACGCCGTCCTCAACGGCCACCCCGAGCTGCGCCTGCCCGGCAACGCCCACCTGTCCTTCCCCGGCTGCGAAGGAGACGCGCTGCTGATGCTGCTGGACGCCCGCGGCATCGAGTGCTCCACCGGTTCGGCGTGCTCGGCGGGGGTGTCCCAGGCGAGCCACGTCCTGCTGGCCATGGGCGCCGACTCCGAGACCGCGCGCAGCTCCCTGCGGTTCTCGCTGGGCCGCGGATCCACCCGCGCCGACGTCGACGCGCTGGCCGACGCCATCGGGCCCGTCGTCGAACGCGCCCGCGCCGCCCGCCGCAAACGCCGCGCGGCCTGAACACCGGTCACCGCCGGTGCGCCCGCTCAGCCGCCCATTTGGCGGCGGATCGGGCGCATCAGCTGGTCGATGGTCTGCCAGTCGGGGTCCAGTCGGCTCTGCAGCGTGGGCTGGCCCTCGCTCCACTCGCGTACCGCGGCCTCGAAGTCGCTCAGCACGCCCGAGTCGGGGTCGAGGTAGAAGTAGAACTGGCGCTGTCCGCCCGCGGTCTGCTGGGCCAGCAGTGCGCCGTTGTCGCCCAGCAGGGCGCGCAGGCCGGCGGCGAACTCGTCCAGCGCCGTGGTCGAGGGCTCGGCCGGCAGCCGGTCGCTGTCGCTGTTGGCATAGGGCAGTGCGACGTGCACGTACAGGGTCAGCGCGGGAAAGGCGCGCCGGTGCAGGGGGTGGCGCGCCGCGATCTCGATGATGCCGCGCAGCGGTACCCGGCCCTGCAAGGTCACCCAGCCGCCGCTTCCCATCGTGCTCGCGAGCTGCTCCACGACCGAGGGCATGGATGCGGGAGGAAGCGGGTCCAGCGGCTTCTCCACCAGCGGCTCGACCTTGGAGATCCAGCGCACGTAGTCGTCCTCGCCCAGGGCGAGCATCGCCACGTGGTCGCTGACGCCGTTGCGGACCTCGTCGGACAGGAACATGAAATCGGGGTGGTAGACGCCGATCTCCATCTTGCTGCGCTGCTGGTCGACGCGCATCGCGACGGTGCAGTGGGACAGGTCCAGCTCGTGGCCTTCCCATTCGACCGGCCGGCCCAGCCGGTCGTGGTCGCGGGGGAAGGCGGGGAAGAACCGCCAGCCCGGCTCCTGCGGCGCCGCGCGGGCCCAGCGCTCGGTCAGCACCCGCGCCTGGTCGTCGGGGCCGGCGCTGAGCGTGAGCGCGTAGTCGCCCCCGCCTTCCAGCGAGGCCAGCGGGTCGTCCAGCGCCGCCAGGCGCTCCAGCAGCTGTCCGGGGTCGCTCTCCTCGTCCAGGTCGAGGTCGCCCGTGTCGCCCAGGCCGCTGCCGCCTTCCTGCGGTGCCCGGCCCACTTCCCACGTAAGGCCGGAGTGGATACGCCGGACGGCCTCGCCGATCCGCTCGGCGACGTCTTCGGGCAGCGGAACGCCGTTGTCGACGAGAGCGGCCAAGGGCGCCCGGAACTCGGGCCACTGATGCCAGAAACCGTCGACGGCGACGGCGGAGTCGGACTGCGTTGAGCGGCGGCGACGGAACAGAGCCATGGCAGTGATTTTCGCAGAGCCCGAGGGGTGCCGCGCCACTCAGCCGGGTGTGCCGCCCGGGTGCGCGCGCCGGGCCGCGGGAACGCTGGTCGAGACGAGGGCGTGCGGGCGCATAGTCTGGGAGGCGCTATGACTTTGCGTGTACTGGCCGCCATGTCCGGCGGCGTCGACTCCGCGGTCGCCGCGGCCAGGGCCGCCGAGGCCGGCCACGACGTCACCGGCGTGCACCTGGCCCTCTCCAAGAATCCCCAGTCCTACCGCACCGGCGCGCGCGGCTGCTGCACGGCCGAGGACTCCCGCGACGCCCGGCGGGCCGCCGACATCATCGGCATCCCGTTCTACGTGTGGGATATGGCCGAGGAGTTCGACCGCGACGTCGTGCAGGACTTCGTGGCGGAGTACGCGGCGGGGCGCACCCCCAACCCGTGCTTGCGCTGCAACGAGAAGATCAAGTTCGAGGCGGTGCTGGACCGCGCGGTCGCGCTGGGCTTCGACGCCGTGTGCACCGGCCACCACGTGCGCAAGGCCGACGGACGCCTGCGCCGCAGCGTCGACCCCGACAAGGACCAGTCCTACGTGCTGGGCGTGCTCGACCGCGAGCAGGTGTCCCACGCCATGTTCCCGCTGGGCGACTGCACCAAGGACGAGGTCCGCGCCGAGGCCGACGACCGCGGGCTGGCGGTGGCCGACAAGCCCGACAGCCACGACATCTGCTTCATCGCCGACGGCGACACCGCGGGGTTCCTCAACGACCGGCTGGGCGGGGAGCCCGGCCCGATCAAGGACGAGTCCGGCGAGGTGCTGGGCACGCACCAGGGTGCGCACACCTACACGGTCGGCCAGCGCAAGGGGCTCAACCTCGGCGGGGCCGCCGAGCGCCGCTACGTGCTGTCCATCGAGCCGGTGGAGAACACGGTCACGGTGGGTCCGCGCGATGCGCTGCAGGTCGACGAGATCACCGCCGAACGCCCGGTGTGGAGCGGCAGTGAGCCCTTCGCCGAGCCCACGGCCTGCACGGTGCAGCTGCGTGCCCACGGCGAGGTGTACTCCTGTACCGCGGTGCAGCGCGACGGCGAGCTCGCGGTCCGCCTCGACGAGCCCGCCACGGGCGTGGCCGCGGGCCAGGCGGCGGTGCTCTACGACGGCGACACCGTCCTGGGTTCGGGCACCATCGCGGCCACTGCGCACAGCGGCGAGCCCGTCCCGGCCTCCTGAGGACCCGCGCCCTCGGCCCGGCCCCGGGCACCGCCCGGCGCCCGCGCCGAGGGCGGCCTCGGCCACACCGCCTCCCCGGCCCTGTCGTCGGAAGTTAGGTTAGGCATAGCATAGTTCCGTGCGTCGGTACGGCGAGGCGACGGAGGGATGCGATGGACTACGGGTTCCTGGACGGCCGCCCCTTCTGGATCGTCTACGCCGCGCTGTTCGCCATCGCCTTCGCGCGCACGCAGACCATCTACTGGATCGGCCGCGGGGTGGGGGCGGGCCTGCACCGGTCCCGGACGGCCGACCGCATCGGCGACCGCCTCACGCGCGCCGAGCGCATGATCAACCGCTTCGGCCCGCCCGTGGTCACCGCCTCCTACGCCACCGTGGGCGTCCAGTCGGCCATCCACCTGGCCGCCGGGGCCATGCGCATGTCCTACTGGCGCTACCTGGCCGCCATGCTGCCCGGCTGCGCGGGATGGGCGGCCATCTACAGCTTCGGCGGCCTCGCCGTGATCGCCGTGTGGTGGGAGCTCTTCCTGCGCTCGCCCTTCCTCGCTGCGGCCGCCGTCGTCCTCGCCGCCGCAACGGCGGCCTCCTCCGCCGCCTTGGTCCGCCGACGGCGCCGGCGGAGTCCCGCGGCCGGTGCCGACGCAGCCGACGCCCCCGGGAATTCCGCTCCGGCCCCGACCGCGCCCGACGCATCGGCCTGAGCCCGTCGGCCCGCCGGCTCCCGCTCCGGCCGGCACCACCCGCCGGGAACCGTCCGCACACCCGCCGCCCGGGCCGCGGCGACCGGGCCGGGCGGGCCCGGGGCGGCGCGGCCGCCCGCCGCCCGCGCTGTTCCCCGTAGCCTGGGGGCGTGACTGAGCAGCGATACCCCTGGCCGGAGGCGAGCTACACCGGTGTCGGGTCCGTCCCGGGCACCGATCCCGACGAGGCGGCGCGGACCGTGTTCGGCGAGCTGCCCGACCTGCCGCACCTGCCCGAACTGCCCGAGCGGGGCGTCGGCGCGGAGACGGTCGGCCGCACCGGCGGGATGCTGGTGGATCTGCCGCTGGAGGTCCGGCCTTCCGGATGGCGGGCGGTCCAGCGGCCCGGCCGGGACGTGCAGCGGGCGCGCAGCCTCCTCTCCCGCGACCTGGACGCGCTGGAGGAGTGCTCCCAGGGGTTCGAGGGGCCGTTGAAGATCCAGGCCGCCGGACTGTGGACGCTGGCCGCTTCCGTGGAGCTGCGCTCGGGCGAGAAGCTGCTGGCCGACTCCGGCGCCGTCGCCGACCTTGCCGCCTCCCACCTGGAGGGCGTGCTCGCCCACGTCGGCGAAGTGGGCAAGCGGGTGCCCGGCGCCGAGCTGATCGTCCAGGTCGACGAGCCGTCACTGCCCGCTGTCCTGGCGGGCTCGGTGCCCACCGCCAGCGGTTACGGGCGGTTGCCCGCGCCCGACCGCGTCACCGTCGAGGCGCGGCTGCGCGAGCTGTTCGGCGCCCTGACCGGGGCCGGCGCCGTTCCCGGCGCCCACTGCTGCGCCCCCGACGTGCCCGTGGATCTCCTGCGGCGCTCGGGCGCCCGCTTCGTGGGCCTGGACACCGCGGCGATCGGCCGCTCGCTCGACGACGACGTGGGCACGGCGGTCGAGAGCGGTGTGGGACTTTTCGCGGGGGTCGTGGCGAGTGCCGACGGTGATGTGTCCGACCCGGGCGCTAACGTCGACCCTGTACGTGACCTGTGGAGCCGCATCGGGTTCGCGCCCGAGTCGCTCTCCCGCGCCGTGGTCGCCACGCCCGCCTGCGGGCTGGGTCGGGCCGCGCCCGACTACGCGCGCGCCGCGCTCGCGGCGTGCCGCCAGGGGGCCCGAGTGCTGCGCGAAGAGCCGCGGCGCCAGTGACAGCGGAAAGGACGGCCGAGGGTGAGCGCACAGGAACCGACGGCTGACGACCGGGTCCCCGCCGAGGTGCGCGAGCGCCACACTCAGCTGTGTCAGGAGCTGGACGACCACAGCTACCGGTACTACATGGGCAGGCCGATCGTCTCCGACGCCGAGTACGACACGCTCATGCGCGAGCTGAGCGGCATCGAGGCGCACTACCCCTCGCTGATCACCCGGGACTCGCCGACGCAGAAGGTCGGCGCGCCCGTCAGCGTCGACTTCGCACCGGTCGAGCACCTGGAGCGGATGCAGAGCCTCGACAACGCGTTCTCGGCCGAGGAGTTCGAGGCCTGGGTGCAGCGCGTCGAGGCCGAAGCCCCCATCGACGCCTACCTGTGCGAGCTCAAGATCGACGGCCTGGCCGTCGACCTCGTCTACGAGCAGGGGCGCCTGGTGCGCGCCGCCACCCGCGGCGACGGGCGCGTGGGCGAGGACATCACCCTCAACGTCCGCACCATCGCCGGCATCCCCGAGCGGATCGGCACCTCCGCGCGCGCCGCTCCTGAGCTGCTGGAGGTCCGCGGCGAGGTGTTCCTGCCCGGCGCGGAGTTCGACGAGCTCAACGCCCGGCTCGCCGACGAGGGCAAGGCCCCCTTCGCCAACCCCCGCAACGGCGCCGCCGGCTCCCTGCGGCAGAAGGACCCGCGCATCACGGCAACCCGCCCGCTGCGCATGCTCGTGCACGGCGTGGGAGCCCACGCCGGTGTGGAGTTCACCCACCAGTCCCACGTCTACGACCTGCTGCGCGAGTGGGGGCTGCCGGTCAGCGACCGCTACCGGGTGCTGTCCACCCGCGGCGGGGTCCGCGACTACATCGACTACTACACCGAGCACCGCCACGACCCCGAGTACGAGATCGACGGCGTGGTCATCAAGGTCGACGACGTCTCGCTGCAGCGCCGGCTCGGCTCCACCAGCCGCGCCCCGCGCTGGGCGATCGCCTACAAGTACCCGCCCGAGGAGGTCACCACCCGCCTGACCGACATCCGGGTCAACGTCGGGCGTACCGGCCGCGTGACCCCCTACGGCGTGATGGAACCGGTCCGGGTGGCCGGTTCCGAGGTCGAGTTCGCCACCCTGCACAACGAGCAGGAGGTCGTCCGCAAGGGCGTGCTCATCGGCGACACGGTCGTGCTGCGCAAGGCGGGCGACGTCATCCCCGAGATCCTGGGGCCGGTGCCCGATCTGCGCGACGGCTCCGAGTACGAGTTCGCCATGCCCCGGGCCTGCCCGGAGTGCGGTACCGCGCTGGGGCGGCAGAAGGAGGGCGACGTCGATCTGCGCTGTCCCAACGCCCGCGACTGTCCGGGCCAGCGCCGCGAGCGCCTTTCCTACATCGCCAGTCGCAAGGCTTTCGACATCGAGGCACTGGGCTATGTGGCGGCCACCGCGCTCACCCAGCCGCTGGAGCCCGCGACCCCGCCGCTGCGCGACGAAGGCGACCTGTTCGACCTGACGGTCGAGGACCTGCTGCCGATCCGGTCGCTGGTCCTCGATCCCGACACCACCGAGCCCAAACGCGATCCCGAGACCGGCGAACCGAAGGTCGTGACCTTCTTCGCCAACAAGGAGGGCGAGCCGAAGAAGGCCGTCGAAAAGCTCTTCGAGGAGTTGGAGCAGGCCAAACAGCGTCCGCTGTGGCGGGTGCTGGTGGCGCTGTCGATCCGGCACGTGGGGCCGCGCGCCGCCGAGGACCTGGCGCGCCACTTCCGCTCGATCGAGGCGATCGCCGAAGCCTCCGAGGAGGAGCTTTCGGCGGTCGAGGGGATCGGCCCGGCGATCGTGGCCTCCCTGCGGGAGTGGTTCGACGTCGACTGGCACCGCGAGATCGTCCGCAAATGGCGCGAGGCCGGGGTGCGCATGGAAGAAGAGGGCGCCGGCGGGCCGCGGCCGCTCGACAGCACCACGGTGGTGGTTACCGGGTCGCTGGACGGTTTCAGCCGTGACGAGGCCAAGGAGGCCATCGCCGAGCGGGGCGGCCGGGTGACGGGTTCGGTGTCCAAGAAGACCGGGTTCGTCGTGGTCGGCGACAACCCGGGGAGCAAATACGACAAGGCGGTGCAAGCGGCGGTCCCGATCCTCGACGAGGACGGTTTCCGCGTACTGCTCGGGGACGGGCCGGATGCGGCCATGAAACACCGGCTGAATACGGATTGAGCGTACGCAGAGCGCTGTCCGGCGCGTCCGCGCGCCTGTGCCGGTAGGCGGCGTTCGTGCAGGTAGTGGCGTCTACGATCCGTTGTCATTAGGCTACGTGTCGCAGTATTTCGGGGTGAATCGGGCGATCGTCCCAGGCGGCGCCCGTTTTACCGAAAGTTCCCGGTCGGCGACACCTGGTTATGAAAGGTCGTAAGCTGAAAACGGAATCGATCGGGTGTAACTGTGCATCGCAGACGCAACGACCGGGTCGGTCATGGGGGACCGCCCTCCGGAGGAGTTGACAGATTTCGACCCGAAAGCCGCGGCGCCGCGGGGGGATCAAGCTCGGCGCCGGGCACCGTGAATCCCCCTGAGGACGTCTATGTTGGATCCCAACAGCACCCGGGACGTCGGACCCCGGACCGGGACGCCGCTGTGGCTCTACCTCGCCGTCGTCACCACGGCGGGAGGCGGGCTCCTGGGTGCCTCGCTCTACCTCTACGGGCTGGACCGGCTGCAGCAGTTGAGCACCATGCCGCTGGTCTGGCTGATGCTGTGCATGGTGGTGATCGGCGAGCTGCGCCCCATCGCGTCGCCGCGCCGTACACCCGACCAGGGCGCCCCGACCTCGCTGCCGTTCTCGTTCGCGCTGCTGGTCTCCTTCGGCCTGCCCGTCGCCGCCCTCGTGCAGGCCGTGGCTTCGGTCATCGCCGGGGTCGCCCGGGGCCAGGCCCCGCACCGCGTCGCGTTCAACATCGCCCAGTACGTCCTCAGCTTCGGCGTCGCCCAAGCGGTGCTGAGCCTGCTGGTGTCGCAGGAGGCCGCCGCGCCCCGCCCGGTTTCGGGCGCCGATCTGGCCGGTGTCGGCCTCGCCGGTGCCGTCTACTTCGTGTGCAACCTCGCACTGGTCGACTCCGCCGTGGCCGTCCACGAGCGCGTCCCCATGGCGGCGACCCTGCGCAAGGACCTCACCCAGCGCCTGTTCGTCCACGGGGTACTGCTCAGCCTCGCCCCGCTCGTGTCGGTGTCGATGACCCACGAGATCTGGCTCGTGCCGCTGTTCTTCTTCCCGCTGGCCGCCCTCTACACCAGCGCCACCCTGTCGGTGAAGCGCGAGCACCAGGCCAACCACGACGAACTGACCGGTCTGGCCAACCGCAAGCTGCTCATCCTGCGCACCCAGGAGGCGCTCACCGAGGCCCAGCAGCGGCGCAACCGCGTGGGCCTGCTGCTGCTGGACCTCGACCGCTTCAAGGAGGTCAACGACACGCTGGGCCACCCCACCGGCGACCGGTTGCTGCAGACGGTGGCGCGCCGGCTCACGCACAGCGTGCGGCCCGGCGATCTGGTGGCCCGGTTGGGCGGCGACGAGTTCGCGGTGCTGCTGCCGCAGGTGCGCGACGCCGCCTCCGCCCGCGAGGTCGCCGCGCGCCTGCGGGTCTCACTGGCCGAGCCCATGCGCCTGGACGGAATGGACTTCGACCTCGAAGCCAGCGTCGGCATCGCCCTCTACCCCAACCACGCACCCGACTTCGAGTTGCTGATGCAGCGGGCCGACGTCGCGATGTACGTCGCCAAGGAGCGCCGCACCGGCGTCGAGCTGTACGAGCCCGATAAGGACCGCAACTCCACGGCCCGTCTCAGCCTCTTCGGCGAGCTGCGCCGCGCCCTGGTCGACGACGAGCTGCTGATGCACTACCAGCCCAAGATGGGACTGGCCGATCAGCGCGCCGTCGGGCTGGAGGCGCTGGTGCGCTGGAACCACCCCCAGCGCGGCGTGCTGAATCCCGAGGACTTCGTCCCACTGGTCGAGCAGTCCTACCTGATGCGCAGCTTCACCCACGAGGTCCTGGAACGCACGCTGCCCCAGATCGCCCGCTGGTGGGACGAGGGCGTGCGGCTGCCCGTGGCGGTGAACCTGTCCGCGCGCGAACTGCTCGACCCCACCCTGCCCGACATCGTCGCCGCCGCCCTGCGCCGGCACGGCGTGGCCCCTCGGGCCCTGCGCCTGGAGATCAGCGAACGCGTGATGGTCGCCGAAGCCGACGCGATCACGCCCACCATGCTGGCGCTGGCCGACTTGGGCGTCGCGCTGGTGCTGGACGACTTCGGCACCGGCTACTTCACCCTCGCGCGCCTCAACGGCCTGCCCGTCGACGAGATCAAGATGGACGAGTCCTTCGTCCGGCGCAGCCTCGCCGACCCCGACGGCCACCTGATCGTGCAGTCGGCGGTGGACCTGGTGGGCACCCTCGGCATGCGCGCCGTCGCCGAGGGGGTCGAGTCCCAGGGTGTGGTCGACGACATGCGCTCCATGGGCTGCTACGCCGCTCAGGGCCGCTACTTCGCCGCTCCGCTGCAGGCCGGCGACGTGGTCGGCTGGCTGGTCGAACACGGCGGTCTGGAACCGCCCGCGAGCTACATCGCCCCCGCCTCCAGCGAAGAGCACACCCGCTCGGCGTGAGGCGTCCTCCGGGAACCATCCGAATCCGGTCGCCGCAGCCTCCGGGGCGTCCCGCGCCGGATGAGGCGCGTGGCCCGGAGCGCGCCCGGCGCCGTTCCAGCGGCAATAGGATTGAGCTGTCCGAATCCACCGAGCCGCCCGGCCACCGGTCCGCGCCGCGGTGCGCGGCCCCACCCGGCGGCTCTGCGGAGCCGACACGTCCGATTCCGCCGAAGAAACGGTTTGCCTACATGTCCGCCATCACCCGCGATGAGGTCGCGCACCTCGCCCGGTTGTCGCGGCTGGCGCTGCGCGAGGACGAGCTGGACCAGCTCGCCGCCCAGCTCGACGAGATCATCTCGTCCGTGGCCAAGGTGCAGGAGGTCGCCCAGGGCGACATCCCGCCGACCTCGCACGCCCTGCCGCTGACCAACGTCTACCGCCCCGACGAGGACCTCCCCGGGCTCACGCCCGACCAGGCGCTGGCGGGTGCGCCCGCGGTGGAGGACCAGCGCTTCCGCGTTCCGCAGATCCTGGGGGAGGAGCAGTGAGCGCCACCGACCTGCTGCACAAGAGCGCCGCGGAGCTGGGTGAGGCCGTCCGCTCCGGTGCGACCACCGCGGTCGAGGCCGCGACCGCCTACCTCGACCGCATCGCCGACGTCGAGGGCGACGTGCACGCCTACCTCCACCTGGACCGCGAGGCCGCGCTGGACCGGGCCCGCGACGTCGACGAGCGGATCGCGGCCGGCGAGGACCCCGGCCCCCTGGCGGGCGTGCCGGTGGCCCACAAGGACGTCTTCACCACCGTGGACATGCCCACCACGGCGGCCTCCCGGATCCTCGAAGACTGGCACCCGCCCTACGACGCCACGGTCACCGCGCGCCTGCGGGAGGCCGGCATGGTGATCCTGGGCAAAACCAACATGGACGAGTTCGCCATGGGTTCCTCCACGGAGAACTCCGCGTTCGGCGCCACCCGGAACCCCTGGGACCTCGACCGCATCCCCGGCGGCTCCTCGGGCGGCTCTTCGGCGGCGGTCGCCGCCTACGAGGCGCCCTTCGCCACCGGGACCGACACGGGCGGATCCATCCGCCAGCCGGCGGCGGTGTGCGGCCTGGTCGGCGCCAAGCCGACCTACGGCGGCTCGTCGCGCCACGGGCTGATCGCTTTCGCGTCGTCCCTGGACACGCCGGGCCCGATCGCCCGTACCGTGCTGGACGCCGCGCTGCTGCACGAGGCGTTCTCCGGACACGACCCGCACGACTCCACCTCGGTCGACGCCCCCGTGCCGCCCGTGGTCGAGGCGGCCCGCCGGGCCGACGTGGACGGCCTGCGGGTGGGCGTGGTCCGGGAGCTGGGCGGCGAGGGCTACCAGGCGGGCGTCCGGCAGCGCTTCCAGGAGTCGGTGGAGCTGCTGGAGTCGCTGGGCGCCAAGGTCGTCGACGTCTCCTGCCCGAGTTTCGACGCAGCGCTTTCGGCCTACTACCTGATCGCGCCCAGCGAGTGCTCCTCCAACCTGGCCCGCTTCGACGCCATGCGCTACGGCCTGCGCGTGGGCGACGACGGCAACCGCAGCGCCGAAGAGGTCATGTCGCTGACCCGCGCCGAAGGGTTCGGCCCCGAGGTCAAGCGGCGTATCATGCTGGGCACCTACGCGCTGTCCAGCGGTTACTACGACGCCTACTACGGCTCCGCCCAGCAGGTGCGCACCCTGATCAAGCGCGACTTCGACGCCGCGTTCGACAACGTCGACGTGCTGGTCTCGCCCACGGCGCCCACCACGGCCTTCCCCATCGGCGAGCGCGCCGACGACCCGATGGCGATGTACCTGGCCGACCTGTGCACCATCCCGACGAACCTGGCGGGCAACGCCGCGCTGTCGGTGCCCTGCGGCCTCGCGCCGGAGGACGGCCTTCCGGTCGGGCTGCAGATCATGGCTCCCGCTCTGGCCGACGACCGCACCTACCGCGTGGGTGCGGCGGTCGAGGCGGCCCTCGGCGAGCGGCGCGGCGGCCCGCTGCTGTCGCAGGACGCGCTGGCGGTGTAGCCGCCGGAGCCCGTCCCGGCTCGTGGCGCGAAGGGCGCCCGGTTCCCGCAGGAACCGGGCGCCCTTCGCCGTGCGGCGGCGGGACCGGGGCGGGGCCCGGTCCCGCCCATGCGAAGCGCCCGCCGCCGCGTGGTCGCGGCGACGGGCGCCTCCGGCCCCGACCCCGGGACTCCGGGGACGGGGCCGGATCCGTCGGAACCGGTCGGGGCCGGTCTTAGCCGATGGAGGAGGTGCGGCGCTTGCGGCTCAGGTACATGACCGCGGCACCGGCACCCAGAGCGGCGACGGCTGCGGCGACCAGGCCGCCGAGCGCGGCACCGGTGACCGGCAGGCCGCCGTCCGCCTCGTCGTCGTCCTCGTCGTCCTCAGGCGGGGCCTCGGCGGACTCCGACGGGGTGGGCTTGTCGTCCGGGGTCTCCGAGGGCGACGGGCTCGAGGGCGGCTCGGTGCTCTCGCTGGGCGACGGGCTCGGGCTGGGCTCGCTGGCTGCGCTCCAGCTGGCCGCCGCCGCGGTGTCGGCGGAGACGGTCTTCTGCTCGGCCGAGATGAGGGTCTGGGTCTCCTGCTCGGACCCCTTGAACAGGCGCCCCATGTGCAGCTCGGTGGAGATCGAGGCGGAAAGCTCAGCGGCGCCGGCATCGGCGTCCTCGGGAACCTGCACACCGAACTCGGTGCCGTCGGTGAAGGCACCCTCGATCGGCTCGCCGTTGTCGAGGTCGACCAATGCGACGTCCTCAGGGCTGTCCAGGTCGACCTGGACGCCGTCGGCGCTGGTCTCCAGCAGGAACTCGCCGACGGTTTCGCCGGCCGTGCCCTCGGCCTGCTGCGGCGTGATGCTCAGCGACATCTCGGGCTCTTGGCTCTGGGCCTCGTCCTGGGCGTCGCCGACGAGGTAGTCGTAGAGCGCCTTGACCTCGGGGTCGTTGCCCTTGTCGCCGAAGTCGACGTCGTTGCTGAAGTGCCAGATGGCGGCCTGAGTGCCGGCCACGGCGTCCTTCTCGGTGAGCCCGTCGACCTCGGACTCGTCTGCCAGAGTGGCCACGTCGACCTTCGGGAAACTGTTCTGCAGCACCCAGTGGACCTTGGCCGGCGCGGCGAAGTCGCCCTTGCCGGGGTAGTTGTCCCAGGCGTCCTCTTCGTACTTGGCACCGCCGACGATCCCGGTCTCGAAGTCGATGCAGTAGGTCCGCAGGACCGTGCCGTCGTCGAGCTCCAGCTTGAAGAGTTTGGTGCCGATCTCGGCGCCGCCCTTGGTCGCCACGTTGTGGCCACCTTCGGCGTTGCCGACGTATTCACCCTCGACGCCTTCAGCGGCGGCCGGGGCGGCGGTGAGGCCGAGGGCGAGGGTGGCGGCCGCGACGGTGGCGGCGGCTTTGGTGACCGCGCGGCTGCTGCGCGTGTCGGGCAGGAGGTGACTCGTTACGCTCAAATCGTGTCCCGGTGGATATAGGGGAAACCGGACTATGCGGCGTTCGCGCTTCGCGATGCGAACGGTGTTCGGCCGACCAGGGGCGCGTCGACGCCGACGGCTGGTGCGGTGTTCGGCCGACGTGGATCGGACGCCGTGGGGCGTGGTGCGTCGATCGCCGAGGACGGTAGCGGGGGCCGCGACGGCGATTTCTCGTCTACCGCAGGGCTGATCCTAGCGACCCGGTTCGGGTCTTCCAACCCGTTCCGTCAGGGATAGTGGAGTTGTTTTGCCCTGTCCGTTATCCGGGCGTTCGTGGGTATCGGAGGTCGTCGAGGGCCCGTGTACCGCCCGGGACCTGTGTGTTCGTGTTCGGCGCCGGTCCGCCGGAGCGCGGAACAGGTAGGACGACCGGCCATCCGACCGTCGGGAATCGGAGAAACATTGGCCGCAGGTGGCCACTCTGTCATCCGAAACCACTCCCGGAACGACGCCGAACGTCACATCGTGCGGCGCCGCCGAGCCAGATACAGCCCCGCGGCGCCGGCGGCCACGAGGATCAGCCCGGCGGCGATCACGGGCCCCAGCCACGTGCCCGTATGCGCGAGGTGTCCGTCGGGGCGGCGGTCCTCGGCGACGACCACCCCGCTGGGCGACGCCGACGCCTGCGGTGTCGGCGTCGGCGTCGGCGGAGCCGAAGGCGCGGCCGAGGCGGACCCGCCGACACCGGGCGCAGCGGCGGTGGCGGGTACCGACGCGGAGGGAGCGGGATCCGGTTGCGCGTCGGTCGCGCCGGTGTGGGCCGCCCAGTCGACCTTGACCGCGGCCGTGGCCGTGGATACGGCGGAGCCGGCGGTCACCAGCGGCTGGGTCTCGACCCCGTCCTTGCCGCCGAACAGCCGGCCCGGCCGAATCCGGGCGTCGGTCACTTTCGCGTAGACGGTGGCCACGCCCGCCGGCGCCTCCGAGGGAAGCGCCAGGAAGAACTCCTCGCCGTCCTGGACGAGGTCGAGGGCGCGGCCCCCGGCGCCGGTGAGCTGTCCGTCGTCGGCGCCCTGCACCCATACCGCCACCGGGCCGGGCGAGGTGGTGTGCACGGTCAGCGGCCCGATCGGCGCGTCCGGGTCGGCGCCCTCGATCCGGCCGGGCGCGAGTTCCAGCGCGGACGCCGGTACCTCGCCGGTGTGCGCCCGCGCCCCCCGCACCAGGTAGTCGTAGAGCCCGGTGATCTGCGCGGCGTTTCCGGGCCCGCGTTCGGAGCCGCGCTTGAGCTCGACGCCGTTCGTGCGGTGCCAGATCGCGGCTTGGGTCGCGGCGATCGCCTGGCGCCGGCCGATGCCGCGTACACCGCTCTCCTCGCGCAGCCGCTCCATCCCCACGTTCGGGTAGGAGTTCTCGGTGATCCAGGCGACCGCTCCCGGTGTGGAGGAGTCGGCCTGCGGCGCCGTGCCGGAGCCCCATTCGGCCTCGGCATAGGCCGCCTGGCTGTTCACGCTGGTGCTGATGTCGGCGCAGTAGGCCTGGACCGAGCCGTCGCCGTCCACGGTCAGCCGGTACAGCGACGTCGTGGCGGCTTCGCCTCCGTCGAGCCGGAGTGTGGCGCCCTTTTCGGTCTCGGGCGCCACACGCGACAGGTCCTGGGCCGTGGCCGGAGCGGGCACGCCTGCCGCGACGGCGAGCGCCGCGGTGGCCGCGGCGAGGAATCGCCGCACGAGTCCGGGCATGGGGCGCGATCCCTCCCCGAGGAGCGGGCCGGTGCGGGACCGGGGCGGGCACGGGCGTGCAGAGCGCCGCCGGATACCGGCGGACCTGCGCGAGCGCATTCAGATTAACCGCGTCCCGGCTCTCGGCCCGGGGATGTGCGACGAGGTGACGTCGAATCGTGCGCAGGCCGTGACATCGCGGCCCGTGTGCGTGTCCGGCCGATCGCTCAGCGGGAACGGGCGGACCGCGGAGCGTCTCGTGCGAAGGGTGGTGGTGGGTGACCGGTGTGGGGGTGGCGCGGAGCGTCTCGTGCGAAGGGTGGTGGTGGGTGACCGGTGTGGGGGTGGCGCGGAGCGTCTCGTGCGAAGGGTGGTGGTGGGTGACCGGTGTGGGGGTGGCGCGGAGCGTCTCCTGCGAAGGGTGGTGGTGGGTGACCGGTGTGGGGGTGGCGCGGAGCGTCTCCTGCGAAGGGTGGTGGTGGGTGACCGGTGTGGGGGTGGCGCGGAGCGTCTCCTGCGAAGGGTGGTGGTGGGTGACCGGTGTGGGGGTGGCGCGGAGCGTCTCGTGCGAAGGGTGGTGGTGGGTGACGGGCGGGCGTGTCCCCGCTCCTCCGCGTGCATCGGTAGGCTGCAAGGGGCGGTCCGCGGCCTGCTCGCAGGCGGGCACGGCGCACCTCTCGGCGGTTGTGCCGCCGCGGGACCGCGACGCGCGGGTTGCGGGGCGGTCCCGTCCGGGGCCGCCGGTGCGGACCCCTACGGATACGGATTTCGGATAAGGAAACGGGTTGCGGCGATGGTTGGCGCGGTAACGAGTAGCCCTGCCACGAGCGGTGCCGGTCCGGCCCCCGTGGCCTTCGACGACGCGATGCGCTCCTATGAGCCGGTGTTGGGGCTGGAGACCCATGTCGAGCTGGGCACGGCCTCGAAGATGTTCTGCTCCTGCTCCACGACCTTCGGCGCCGAACCCAATACCCAGGTCTGCCCGGTGTGCCTGGCGTTGCCCGGGGCGCTGCCGGTGGTCAACGGGACCGCGGTGGAGAGCGCGATCCGGCTGGGGTTGGCGCTGAACTGCTCGGTGGCGTCGTGGTGCCGCTTCGCGCGGAAGAACTATTACTACCCCGACATGCCGAAGAACTACCAGATCTCCCAGTACGACGAGCCGCTGTGCACCGACGGCTACCTCGACGTCACCGTCGACACGCCCGACGGCCCGCGCGAGATCCGGGTGGAGATCGAGCGTGTGCACATGGAGGAGGACACCGGCAAGACCGCCCACATGGGCGGCGCGACCGGCCGCATCCACGGTGCCGACTACTCCATCGTCGATTACAACCGTGCGGGCATCCCGCTGCTGGAGATCGTCACCAAGCCGATCGAGGACACCGGCGACCTCGCCCCGGAGGCGGCCCGCGCTTACGCCACCGAGTTGCGCGACCTGGTGCGCTCGCTGGGCATCTCCGACGTGCGCATGGAGGAGGGGTCCCTGCGCTGCGACGTCAACGTCTCGCTGATGCCGCGCGGCGCCGACGCGTGGGGCACGCGCAGCGAGACCAAGAACGTCAACTCGCTGCGCTCGGTGGAGCGCGCGGTGCGCTCGGAGATCGAGCGCCAGGCGGGCGTCCTCGGTGCGGGCGAGCGGGTCGTGCAGGAGACCCGGCACTTCCAGGAGAACACCGGAGGCTCCGTATCGGGCCGAAGCAAGGAGGAGGCTCAGGACTACCGCTACTTCCCCGATCCCGACCTCGTGCCGGTCGCCCCCGGTGGCGAGTGGATCGAGCGGCTGCGCGCGGGGCTGCCCGAGCTGCCCGCCGCCAAGCGCGCCCGGGTCAAGGCCGAGTGGAGCCTCGCCGACGAGGAGCTGCGCGACCTGGTCAACGCCGGGGCGATCGACCTCGTCGCCGCCACGGTCGATGCCGGGGCCACCCCGGACGAGGCACGCAAGTGGTGGCTCAACGAGCTGTCCCGCCGTGCCACGGAGGCCGAGGTCGAGTTGGCGGCGCTGGCGATCACGCCCGGCCAGGTGGCCCGTGTGGCGGCTCTGGTGGCTGAGGGCGCGCTCAACGACAAGCTCGCCCGCCAGGTGGTCGAAGGTGTGCTCGCCGGCGAGGGTGATCCCGACGCGGTGGTCGAGGCGCGCGGTCTGAAGGTCGTCAGCGACGATTCCGCGCTGGGGGCCGCCGTCGACCAGGCCGTCGCCGACAACCCCGACGCCGCCGACAAGGTCCGCGGTGGGAAGGTCGCGGCGGCCGGCGCGCTCGTCGGCGCGGTGATGAAGGCGACGAAGGGGCAGGCCGACGCCGGTCGCGCCCGTGAACTGATCCTGGAGCGCCTCGGCGCCCAGTGACGGTGCCGAACCCGGCGGCGTGCACCGCATGCGGTGCACGCCGCCGTTGCCCGGCCTTCCGGGAGCGGCGGCGGAGGTGGGCGCCCAGGTTCGGCTGCACGTCCGCGGCACGCGGTCGACACGGCCTCGTCTCCGGGGCCGCGGGTGGGGGATGCCGGCGGCCGTGTCCGCGTCCTAGAGAGGCCGGGGGTGTGTCCGTCCGCCCGGGGCCGGTGGCGGAAGTCGCATCCGCGTCGCGGGAGCGGTAGCGTCCGCCCGGGCGGGGCCGGACGGCCGACCGCGTCGGCGGCGTGCCGGTTTCACGCGAGCCCGCTACGCGGCGGACGCGGTAGGACGACCGGTTCGGGGGAGCCGCCGAGCTGTGCACGGTTGCGGGAAACCAGGGGGAGCCGTTGAACACGGGGAGTGCCGCGGCGGTGGGCGCGTGTCTGCCGCGCGACGTGGGTGTATCACGGACGGTGACCGGGTTGTCGCCGTGTCTCTGCTGCATCTCTACCTCATCGTGACCTTGGGTGACTAGCCTGACTGCGCGGGAACCGGAGGCACCGGCGGTCGCGCGGTCGGCGATTCGGCGTCCCGGCGGCGTGCCCGAGCCGCTCCCCGTCGCGGAGCGGGCGGCCCGGGGCGACATCGCCGGTTCCCGCCGTCGACGCCCCGGCGCCGGACAGGGCGGGCCCCGAGACCGCGGCCCGGCCCCGCGGGCCGGACCCGGCTGTCGCGCGCCGGCCGTGCGGGAGGAGGAGCCCTTCGTTGACCGCTTCGCCGAACGCGCCGGCATCCGGGCGCCCTTACCGCACCTCCTGCCCTGCGGGGCGGGCCGGGCACGGGCCCGGTGCGCGGCGGCACACGACCGGCCGCACGCGCAGGCCGCTGCGGCGTCCTCCGGGGGTGCGCCCCCGGTCATCCCCCAGATCCGCCCTGCAGGGCCGAGACGGTCCGCACGACTCGTACAGGGCACGCATTCCGGAAGGAGGCGGGTGCCTTCGCCGCGGCCCGCAAGCCGCGAACGAGGCGCCCTACCAGTGATGATCACGGTTGCCGCGGTGGGACCCGCCGCCCACCCGGCCTTCAGCGCATGTTCGGGAGCGCTGCGATGAAGGCCGATTCGCGCATCTGGCTGGGAGCCATCGTCGTCCTCGCGCTCGTCTACGCGCTGGGCGCGCTCGTCGGCGTCGGCGAGACCACACTGACCGCATGGCTGGGGTCGTGGCCCCCCGCCGTCGCGGCGGCGGGCGCCGCCGTTTCACTGCTGTACGCGTCGCGCCGCAGGACGATCACGGATGCCGACAGCGAGGCCGACTCCGAGGGCGCCGACGGCGCGGGGGCGCTGCGCCTGCTCGGGTTCGCCGCGGCGGCCTGGAGCGCCGGCGCGCTCGTCTACGCCGTCACCGGCCTGCTGAGTACCGACGCGGCGGTCTCGCTGAGCTTGGGCGACCTGTTCTCGCTGGTCGCCCTGCCGCTGTTCGTCGCGGGGTTCACCCGCTTCGCGCCGCTGCCGCGCGGTTTCCGGCCGGTCATCCGCCACGTCACCGACAGCTACGTGTGCGCCGCGGCCCTGTTCTCGATCGTGTGGCTGCTGCTGTTCGCGCCCCTGTACAGCGAGCTGGGTCAAAGCGGGGGGTTCCTCGCCTTCGCGCTGGTCTACCCGGTGGCCGACATCGTCGTGCTGTGCCTGCTGGCTCCGCTGGTGTTCACGTCGCCGCACAGCACCCGCCGCGCGGTACTGCTGGCGATCGGCGCGTTCGTGATCATCTGCGGCGCCGACCTCATCGGCGCGGTGACGCGGCTGACCGGGATGCTGCCCGCGGGCGGCATCGAGTACCCGGTGCGGTTCCTGGGCTTCGCCCTGCTGGGCAGCCTGCCGTGGCTGGTCCGTGATCGCGCCGGAGCCCGCCCGCGCACGATCACCGGGCGCGGGCTCTACCGCTTCGCCCCCGAGATCGCCGCGTTCGGCGCGCTGTTCGTGGCCGCGGTGGTGCTGACCATCGGGGCGCTGCGCGTCGACGGATTGGCGGCGGTGCTGCCGCTGGCTGCCGGTTCGGCGGTGGTGGTGCTGCTGGTGCGGATGAGCGGGCTGCTGGAGGAGAACGCGACGCTGTCGCGGATGGTGCACACTCGCGAACAGCACTTCCACGAGCTCGCCAAGAACAGCGGCGACGTCATCCTGATCCTCGACTTCGACGGCCGGATCTTCTACGTGAGCCCGGGGGCGGCCGAGGCGTTCGGTTATCGGCTCGACGACGTGCTCACCGACCCCGTCACGTCGATCGTGCACCCGGAGGACCTGCCGCGGGTCGAGCGGACGATGGCGTCGTTCGACCGCAGCGGCGGCGAGGGCATCCACCTGCGGCTGCGGGTGCGCGCCGGCGACGGCACCTGGCGGCACACCGAGTCCACCGCCTCGCTGTACGAGCAGCCCGGCGAGCCCGACCGGCTGCTGGTGACCACGCGCGACATCAGCACCCAGGTGGCGCTGGAGGACCAGGTCAACCACCTCACCTTCCACGACGGGATCACCGGCCTGCCCAACCGCGCCTACCTGGAGGAGCGTGCGCGCGAGGTGCTGGTGCGCCGCGAGCGCGGCCAGGGCGGCGGGGAGATCGCGGCGGTTTTCCTCGACCTGGACGGGTTCACCGCGGTCAACGACTCCGCCGGGCACACGTTCGGCGACTACCTGCTCGCCCAGGCGGGGCGGCGGCTGCGCGCCACCACCGACTCCGGGTTCACTCTGGCGCGGTGGGGCGGCGACGAGTTCGCCGTGCTGATCGAGCACAGCTCCACCGCACAGCACATCGTGGATTTCGCCGAGCGGCTGGTGCGGGCGATCAGCGCCGACCCGTTCCAGGTGGCCGACCGCGAGGTGGTGCTGTCGGCGAGCGCGGGGGTGGCGTTCGCCGAGCCGGGTACGGAGAGCGGCGAGCTGCTGCGCAACGCCGACATGGCGCTGGCCCGGGCCAAGGAGCTGGGCGGCGGCGGCCGTTTGGAGATCTACGCCGCCGACATGCACGCCAAGGTGGTGGGCCGGCTGGAGCTGCAGACGCAGCTGCGCCAGGCGCTGGCCAACGGGGAGTTCCTGCTGGAGTACCAGCCGGTGGTGGATCTGGAGAGTTCCCAGGTGACCGGCGTGGAGGCGCTGGTGCGCTGGCAGCACGGCGGCGAGCGGGTGCTTCCGGAGGGGTTCATCGGTCCGGCCGAGGAATCGGGGCTGATAGCGCCGCTGGGGGAGTGGATCCTGCGTGAGGCCTGCGCGAAGGTCGCGCTGTGGCGCGCCTCGGAGTGGGACATCACGCTGTCGGTGAACCTGTCGGTGAAGCAGGTCCTGGCGCCGCGGTTCGTCGAGACGGTCGCCGGGGTGCTCGCCGACAGCGGGCTGCCCGCCGAGGTGCTGACCATGGAGGTCGACGAGGAGGTCGTGCTGGAGGGCCAGGGCGAGGCCGTGGAGCGGCTTGCCGAGCTGCGGCGGCTGGGCGTGCGCCTGGCCATCGACGACTTCGGGATGGGGTACGCGTCGCTGGCGCATCTGCGCGAGCTGCGGGTGGACACCATCAAGATCGACCCGTCGTTCATCCGGGACTTGGGCGACGACGGCACCGTCACCCTGCTGACCCACACCATCATCCGGCTCGGCCAGGACCTGGGCGTCCAGGTGGTCGCCGAGGGCATCGAACGCAGCGAGCAGCTGGAGCAGCTGCGCACGATGGGCTGCGGGTACGGTCAGGGCTTCCTGGTGGCCCGCCCCATGGTGGCCGAGGGCGTGGAGGCTCTCGTGGGCGGCGAGGCGGGTATACCGCTGTAGGGCTTCCGCCGGTGCGGCGCTGTGCGGTTCCGTGCGGCGCGTACCGCCGCCGGTGTCCGCCGCGCGTGGCGGCGGACACCGGCGGCGGGGCCCGCGGGGAACCTTCGGGCGATCCCGAAGAATCATGCACAATGCCCGCGGGGTGCCGAATAGTGGAATTCCGATGCCCCCGGATCGATTCCCGCTGCGCACAGGCATGCCTGTGACCTGGGTCGCACTCGTATGATGATCCGGATGTCTCGTATGGTGAGATAAGTTTGCGTTTCAGTTGACGGGCGTATGTCCGCTCGGCCATTGTTGTGACCGTGCAGAGCGACTTCTTCTTCATTCTCGTACTTGGTCGGCGCGCAGCCAGCTGACCGAGTCTCCTGCTGCGCGCGCCCTCCAACCGCACTGGCGGTGGGGGGTTTTTTGTTGCTCAAGCACCTCCCGACGACGAGCCCTCTCCGAAGGATCTTGTGATGACCGAGCAGATGACCGGAGCGCAATCGCTCATCAGGTCACTGGAGCATGCCGGTGTCGACGTGGTTTTCGGGATCCCCGGCGGGGCGATCCTCCCCGCCTACGACCCCCTTTACGACTCGGCCAACGTGCGGCACATCCTCATGCGCCATGAGCAGGGGGCCGGCCACGCAGCCGAGGGCTACGCCTACGCCACCGGGCGCCCCGGTGTCTGCATGGCCACCAGCGGCCCCGGTGCGACCAACCTCGTGACCCCTCTCGCCGACGCCCACATGGACTCGGTGCCCATGGTCGCCATCACCGGGCAGGTGGCTACCCCGATGATCGGCACCGACGGATTCCAGGAAGCCGACATCTGCGGCATCACGATGCCCATCACCAAGCACAACTTCCTGGTCAAGCGCGCCGAGGACATACCGCGCACCATCGCCGAGGCCTTCCACATCGCCTCCTCCGGGCGCCCCGGACCCGTCCTCGTCGACATCGCCAAGGACGCGCTGCAGGCCACCACCGGGTTCGCCTGGCCGCAGAAGCTGGACATGCCCGGGTACCGGCCGGTCACCAAGCCGCACGGAAAGCAGGTGCGCGAAGCCGCCCGGATGATCGCCGAGGCACACCGGCCCGTCTTCTACGTCGGCGGCGGCGTGGTGCGGTCGGGCGCCGCACAGGAGCTGCGCGTGCTGGCCGAGCTGACCGGGGCTCCGGTCACCACCACGCTCATGGCGCGCGGCGTCTTCCCCGACAGCCATCCGCAGAACGTCGGCATGCCGGGGATGCACGGCACCGTCGCGGGCGTGGGGGCGCTGCAGAGGGCCGACCTGATCGTCGCTCTGGGAGCCCGCTTCGACGACCGCGTCACCGGGCGGCTCGACAGTTTCGCCCCCGACGCCAAGATCGTCCACGCCGACATCGACCCCGCCGAGATCTCCAAGAACCGCCACGCCGACGTGCCCATCGTCGGCGACTGCCGCGAGGTCATCGCCGACCTGGTCGTGGCGGTGCGCAACGACCAGGCCTCCGGCCTCCAGGGCGAGTACGAGGCCTGGTGGTCGCAGCTGGACCGGCTGCGCGAGGTCTACCCGCTGGGCTACGACGCGCCCGACGACGGCACCCTCTCCCCGCAGCAGGTCATCGAGCGCCTCGGCGCGAACGTCGGCTCCGACGCGACCTACGTCGCCGGCGTCGGCCAGCACCAGATGTGGGCCGCCCAGTTCATCGGCTACGAGAAGCCCGGCACATTCGTCAACTCCGGCGGCCTGGGCACCATGGGCTTCTCCGTGCCCGCCGCGATCGGCGCCAAGGTCGGCGACCCCGACCGCACCGTGTGGGCCGTCGACGGCGACGGCTGCTTCCAGATGACCAGTCAGGAGCTGGCCACCGCCGCTATCGAGCAGATCCCGATCAAGGTCGCCGTCGTCAACAACGGCAATCTCGGCATGGTCCGCCAGTGGCAGACCCTCTACTACGAGAGCCGCTACTCCAACACCGACCTGCAGACCGCGCCGCGCGACGAGAAGGTCCGCGTTCCCGACTTCGTGCGCCTGGCCGAAGCGTACGGTTGTGTCGGGCTGCGCTGCGAGCGGGCCGAGGACGTCGACGCCGCGATCGACAAGGCGATGGCCGTCGAGGACGCGCCGGCGGTCGTGGACTTCTCCGTCAACCACGACGCGATGGTCTGGCCCATGGTCGGTCCCGGAACCAGCAACGACAACATCCAGTACGCGCGCGACATGGCGCCCGACTGGGACGACGACGAGGACTAGAAGGACCGGGTACCGGTCAGGTTCACGAAAGAGGCGACGATTTCACCATGAGCCAGCACACCCTTTCCGTCCTCGTGGAAGACACCCCCGGCATACTCGCCCGGACTTCGGCGCTGTTCTCGCGGCGCGGGTTCAACATCGACTCGCTCAGCGTCAGCACCACCGAATACGAGGGCCTGTCCCGCATGACGATCGTGGTCAACTGCGACCACCACCCCTTGGAGCAGGTGACCAAGCAGCTCAACAAGCTGGTCAACGTCATCAAGATCGTCGAGATGGACAACGACGCCTCGGTCCGCAGGGAGCTCCTGCTGGCCAAGGTCAAGGCCGACGCCGCCAACCGTACCGCCGTCATCCAGACGGCAGAGCTGTTCCGCGCCAACATCGTCGACGTCGGACCCGACGTCGTGGTGCTTGAGGCGACCGGCAAACCGGAGAAGCTCGACGCGCTGGTGCGCAACCTCGAACCGTTCGGCATCAAGGAACTGGTGAAATCGGGTCTGGTCGCGCTGGGCCGCGGCCCCCGGTCCATCACCGACCGCTCGCTGCGCGCGGTAGAACGCAGCGCGTGAGCCCCGGCACGGCCCGCACCCACAAGGCGCGGCCCGCCGGACGTGGTTCCGCACCCGCCGCGCGTCCCGGTGCGCGGCGGATCCCGCCCGAAACCGCACGACACACGTTTTCCATACACACAAGGAGTAGGCCGAAGTGGCAGCAGAGATGTACTACGACGACGCCGCCGATCTCAGCGTCATCCAAGGGCGCACCGTCGCCGTGATCGGGTACGGCAGCCAGGGGCACGCGCATGCGCTGTCGCTGCGGGACTCCGGCGTGGACGTGCGCATCGGCCTCGCCGAAGGCTCCCAGAGCCGCCAGAAGGCCGAAGAGGCCGGCCTGCGCGTGGTGACTCCGGCCCAGGCCGCCGAGGAAGCCGACCTCATCGTGGTGCTGGTGCCCGACCACATCCACCGCGACCTCTACAACGACGAGATCGCGCCCCACCTCACGGCCGGCGACGCGCTGTTCTTCGGCCACGGCTTCAGCATCCGCTACGGCCTCGTCCAGCCGCCCTCCGACGTCGACGTCGCCATGATCGCCCCCAAGGGCCCCGGGCACCTGGTGCGCCGCCAGTTCGAGGAAGGGCGCGGCGTGCCGGTGCTGGTGGCGGTGGAGCAGGACTCCACCGGTTCGGCCTGGGACCTGGCGCTGTCCTACGCCAAGGGCATCGGCGGCACCCGCGCCGGCGCGCTGAAGACCACCTTCACCGAGGAGACCGAAACCGACCTCTTCGGCGAGCAGACCGTGCTCTGCGGCGGCCTGTCCGAGCTGATCAAGGCCGGATTCTCCACGCTGACCGAGGCCGGGTACCAGCCCGAGGTCGCGTACTTCGAGTGCCTGCACGAGGTCAAGCTCATCGTCGACCTCATGTACGAGGGCGGCATCTCCAAGATGAACTGGTCGGTCTCCGACAACGCCGAGTACGGCGGCTACACCCGCGGCCCGCGCATCGTCACCGAGCAGACCCGCGAAGAGATGCGCCGCGTGCTCTCGGAGATCCAGGACGGCAGCTACGCCCGGGAGATGGTCGCCGAGTTCGACGCCGGCCGGCCCGCGTTCCTCAAGCGCCGCGAGGCCGAGCAGAGCGAGCCGATCGAGAAGGTCGGCGCCGAACTGCGCCCGCTGATGAGCTGGCTGCAGGGCTGATCCCGGGCCGCCTCGACGACCGGCCGCTCCCGCCGCCCCGCCTCCGCACGGGCGGGGCGCGGGAGCGGCCCGCCCGTGCGGAGGACGGGCCGCCACCGGGTGGCCCGCTACGGCGGCCCCGGCGCCGCGCGGCCGCCTCAGGGCCGCTCGCCATCCCTGGTCACGGCGCTTTTCCGGGGCGTTGCGGTACCCCCTTTCCCGAGCGAAACCCACCGGCGCACTAGACTTTTCGTGGCCGTCACAACCGAACGAGCCCACCGAAGTGGGAAAGGACCAGCCGCGAAAACGCGGCCACGCCGCAACCCGAATAAGGATGCAAGCTGTGTCTAAGCCCTCCGTTCTCGTCGCGGAAGAACTCTCCCCCGCCGGTCTCGCGCTGCTGGAAGGCGACTTCGAGGTCCGCCACGCCAACGGCGCCGACCGGTCCGAGCTGCTGCCCGCCCTCGAAGACGTCGACGCTCTGATCGTCCGCAGCGCGACGCAGGTCGACGCCGAGGCGCTGGCCGCCGCCCCCCGGCTCAAGGTCGTGGCGCGCGCCGGGGTGGGGCTGGACAACGTCGACGTCGACGCGGCGACCAAGGCCGGAGTCCTCGTCGTCAACGCCCCCACGTCCAACATCATCAGCGCCGCCGAGCAGGCCATCAACCTGCTGCTGGCGACGTCGCGCAACACCGCGCCCGCGCACAACGCGCTGATCAACGGCGAGTGGAAGCGTTCCAAATACACCGGCGTCGAGGTCTACGACAAGACCGTGGGCGTGGTCGGCCTGGGCCGTATCGGCCAGCTGGTCGCCCAGCGGCTCGCGGCCTTCGGCACCCACATCGTCGCCTACGACCCGTTCGTGCAGCCCTCCCGCGCCGCGCAGATGGGCGTCGAGCTCGTCAGCCTCGACGAACTGCTGCGGCGCAGCGACTACATCACGATCCACCTGCCCAAGAACAAGGAGACCATCGGTCTCATCGGCGACGAGGCGCTGGCCAAGGTCAAGCCGGACGTGCGCATCATCAACGCCGCGCGCGGCGGCATCCTGAACGAGGACGCGCTCTACCGCGCCCTCAAGGAAGGCCGCGTAGCCGGCGCCGGCATCGACGTGTGGGCCTCCGAGCCCTGCACCGACAGTCCGTTGTTCGAGTTCGAGGACGACGTCGTGGTGGCGCCCCACCTGGGTGCCAGCACCGCCGAGGCCCAGGAGAAGGCGGGCACCCAGGTCGTCCGCTCGGTGAAGCTGGCGCTGTCCGGCGAGTTCGTGCCCGACGCCGTCAACGTGCAGGGCGGCGCTGTTGCCGAGGACGTCAAGCCGGGCCTGCCGCTGACCGAGAAGCTCGGCCGCATCTTCACGTCGCTGGCCCGCGGGGTCGCCGACCGCATCGACATCGAGGTCCGCGGCGAGATCGCCGCCCACGACGTCAAGGTGCTGGAGCTCGCGGCCCTCAAGGGCGTCTTCGGCGACGTGGTCGAGGAATCGGTGACCTTCGTCAACGCGCCGCTGCTGGCCAAGGAGCGCGGCGTCGAGGTGAACCTGGTCACCAGCGACGACAACTCCGACTGGCGCAACCTGATCACCGTGCGCGGGGTGCTGCCCGACGGCCAGAAGGTGTCGGCCTCGGGCACGCTGACCGGTCCGCGCCACCACGAGAAGCTCGTGGAGATCAACGGTTACAGCATGGAGATCCCCGTCAACGAGCACATGGCGTTCCTCTCCTACCACGATCGCCCCGGCATCGTCGGCAAGGTCGGCGCGCTGCTGGGCGAGGCTCAGGTCAACATCGCCGGCATGCAGGTCAGCCGGGACACCGAGGGAGGGACGGCGCTGATTACGCTGACCGTCGACTCCGAGGTCCCCGGCCCGATCCTGGAGGAGATCTCCGGCGAGATCCAGGCGTCGCAGACCCGCCAGGTCAACCTGGAGGACTGATACCGGCCCCGCGGCGCCCCGATTGAGCCGGGGGCGCCGCGAGTGCGCTGAGGGCCGTCCGCGCGTGCGCGGACGGCCCTCAGCGTTTTTCGGGCCCCGGTCCGGTGCCGCGGACTCTCCGCCGGTCCGTGCCCGGCCGATGCGGGCTGGCGGGTTGTTCGGACGTCCGATAGTCTGTCGTCCTAAGAGATGGGCGCGCGGCGAGATCGCCGCCGACGCCCCGCGCACGGCCGGCCCACGACACCGGGGACCGCGGCCGCTCGGCACCACCCGCGCCGGGGACATGTGCGCTCCTCGTCCGCTGTCCGCGCCGACGCCCGCCGCGGAAGTCTGCGGTCCCGGACCGACCGATCCACCCGTTCGGTGATCCGCCGCCCGTGCCGTGCGCACCGGCGCCCCGGGTCCCGCGCCGGATCCGCCGGTGATCGGGACCAGCTCTGTACCGCGGTCCCGCCGGGCCGCGGACGCATCCGTGTGGAGGAGAGCCGTGTACGACACCACGCCCGCACCCGCCGACACCGATTCCGCCGACGCCGCCGAGGCGGTCCAGGTCGCATTGGACCGCCGCGACAACGGAGGTCCCTCGGGGCGCTAGTCTTGTCTCACCAGACGTTGTCTGGGGTCTCAGCATGTGAGAGGAGCTCGGGTTCGCGCCGACCCGGGCCGCCCCGTGCCGGGACCGTTCCGACGAGACCGAAGAGCTGAGTAGGGGCTGGGCTGCTAATGGCTGCGCGCACCGTGAATCTGGCCGTCATCCCCGGCGACGGGATCGGCCCCGAGGTGGTGGCGGAGGGACTCAAGGTCCTCACCGCCGCCGCTTCCGAGCACGACATCGCCGTCGAAACCACCGAGTACGAGCTCGGCGCCCGCCGGTGGCACGCGACCGGCGAGACGCTGCCCGACTCGGTCGAAGAGGAACTGCGCGGCCACGACGCCGTCCTCCTGGGCGCGGTGGGCGACCCCAGTGTGCCCAGCGGCGTGCTGGAGCGCGGCCTGCTGCTGCGGCTGCGCTTCGCTTTCTCGCACTACGTCAACCTGCGGCCGGTGCGGCTGTACCCCGGCGTGGATACCCCGCTGGCGGGCGTGCGCCCCGAAGACATGGACATGCTCGTCGTGCGCGAAGGCACCGAGGGCCCCTACGCCGGCATGGGCGGCGTCCTGCGCAAGGGCACGCCCGACGAGATCGCCACCCAGGACAGCGTCAACACCCGCCTGGGAGTGGAGCGAGTGGTGCGCTACGCCTTCGCCAAGGCCGCCCAGCGCCCGCGCAAGAAGCTCACACTGGTGCACAAGGACAACGTGCTGACCTACGCCGGCGAACTGTGGCAGCGCGTCGTGCGCGAGGTCGCCCCGGACTTCCCCGCGGTCTCGGTCGACTACACCCACGTCGACGCCGCCGCGATGTTCTTCGTCTCCCAGCCGCAGCGCTTCGACGTGGTGGTCACCGACAATCTCTTCGGCGACATCATCACCGACCTCGGGGCGGCCGTGGCCGGCGGCATCGGGATGGCCGCCAGCGGCAACATCAACCCCGAGGACGACTTCCCGAGCATGTTCGAGCCCGTGCACGGCTCGGCGCCGGACATCGCGGGGCAGGGCAAGGCCGACCCCACCGCCACCGTGCTGTCGGCGGTCATCATGCTCGACCACCTCGGCCTGGACGCCGCCGCCCGCAAGGTCGAGGAGGCCGTGTCCGCGGACCTGCGTGTGCGCGCCGAGGGAGCCGCCGACGAGCGCTCCACGTCGGCCGTCGGCGATGACATCGCCAAGCGAGTAGCCGGGCAGGGCTGAGCCGCGCCGCGCCTCGGCCCTGCTGATTCGGCGATCGGCACGGCCGGGTGCGCAGGCCCCGGAAGGGTTCCACGCGGCGGGCGTGCCGATCGACCGGCGCGCCCGCCGTCGCCGTTCGTCCGCTCCGCCGCACCGCCGGATGCCCGCCGGCCCCGCCTGGGCCGGCCCCCGGCCGCGCGGCGGCCTGCGGGGTCCTATGGCCGCGGGTGCGTCGTTTCCGTCACACTGGAATCCGGGGCGGCAGTGCGGCCGCCCCGATGTACGGAGAGGACCTGACCCAATGAACAGCAGCACCACCACAAGCGGGTTGACGTTCGACGTCCGGCTCTCGGCCCAGCGGAAGACCCCGCAGGAGCGCGAGCGACTGCTGGGCGATCCCGGGTTCGGGACCGTGTTCACCGATCACATGGTCACCATCGACTACATGGAGGGCAACGGCTGGTACGCCCCGCGTCTGGAGCCCTACGGTCCGCTGACGCTCGATCCGGCCACCGCTTCCCTGCACTACGCCCAGGAGATCTTCGAAGGCCTGAAGGCCTACCGCCACCCCGGCGGCGAGGTCGCCTGCTTCCGCCCGGAGGCCAACGCCGCGCGGCTCAACCGCAGCGCGCGCCGCATGGCGATGCCCGAACTGCCCGAGGAACTGTTCCTCGGCGCGATCGAGACCCTGCTGCGCCACGACTCCGAGTGGATCCCCTCCCAGCCCAACAGCAGCCTGTACCTGCGGCCGTTCATGTTCGCCACCGACGTCGGCCTCGGGGTCAACCACCCTTCGCGCAGCTACCGGTTCGTGCTCATCGCCTCGCCTTCGGGGCCCTACTTCAGCGGCGGCATCAAGCCGGTCTCGGTGTGGCTGAGCGACGACTACACCCGCGCGGCGCCCGGCGGAACCGGCGAGGCCAAGTTCGCCGGCAACTACGCCTCCAGCTTCGTGGCCCAGTCCCAGGCCGTGCAGCAGGGCTGCGACCAGGTGGTGTGGCTCGACGCCAAGGAGCACCGCTGGGTCGAGGAGATGGGCGGGATGAACCTGTTCTTCGTCTTCGGGTCGGGCGACGAGGCGCGGATGGTGACACCCGCGCTGACCGGGACGCTGCTGCCGGGCATCACCCGCGACTCGCTGCTGACTCTCGGCCCCGAACTGGGCTTCCCCGCCGAGGAGGGCGCCGTCTCCACCGACGAGTGGCGCCGGGCCGCCCTGAGCGGCGAGCTCACCGAGGTCTTCGCGTGCGGAACGGCCGCGGTGATCACCCCCGTCGGCCACGTCAAGGGCCGCGGAACCGAGTTCACCGTCGGCGACGGCCAGGCGGGCCCGGTCACCATGGGCCTGCGCGAGGAACTCGTCGCCCTGCAGTACGGGACGCGCGCCGACACCCACGGCTGGGTCCGCACGTTCGCATAGCGCGCCGCCCCGGGGCGGGCGCACGAGTCGGCCCGCCCCGGAGGCCGCTGCCCCTACGCATACGGATTCCGCTCACGCAGACATCCCGCCGCATACCGGCTACGACACCGCGATGTCTCATTCCCTGAGACGTATCTGTCGATTATTCGGACTCCGGCGCGCACCTGTGGCAGACTGGCGAACGTGCCGTCTCAGGTGATCATTATCGTGAGGCGCGCTGGCTGAAAACGGACCCCCGCCAGCGCGCCGACCTCTCGTGTCCACGAGGGGTCTTTTTTATTGCCGCCGGCGGGGCCGCGACAACGACAGCACACACCCGGGAGTTCGCACCCATGCCTGACGACAGTTTCCACGTCTTCGACACGACGCTGCGCGACGGGGCCCAGCGCGAGGGCGTCAACCTGACCGTCGCCGACAAGCTCGCCATCGCCTCGCTGCTCGACGAGTTCGGCGTGCGCTTCATCGAAGGCGGATGGCCGGGGGCGAACCCCAAGGACACCGAGTTCTTCCAGCGGGCTTCACACGAGCTCGACCTGGAGCACGCGCAGCTGTGCGCGTTCGGCGCGACCCGCCGGGCGGGCGTGCAGGCGGCCGACGACCCTCAGGTCGCCGCGCTGCGCGACTCGGGCGCTCCCGTGGTCACCCTGGTCGCCAAAAGCGACATCCGCCACGTGGAGCGCGCGCTGCGCACCACCGGTGAGGAGAACCTCGCGATGATCGCCGACACCGTCGGCCATCTGCGCGAGCACGGAAGGCGCGTCTTCCTCGACTGCGAGCACTTCTTCGACGGCTACCTCTACGACCCCGACTACGCCGTCAGCGTCGTGCGCGCCGCCGCCGAGGCCGGCGTCGACGTCGTCGTGCTCTGCGACACCAACGGCGGGATGCTGCCCGCCGACATCACCCGCATCGTCGGCGAGGTCGCCGCGGCCTCCGGCGCGCGGCTGGGCATCCACGCTCAGGACGACACCGGCTGCGCCGTGGCCAACACGCTGGCCGCCGTCGAAGCCGGCGCCACGCACGTGCAGTGCACCGCCAACGGCTACGGCGAGCGGGTGGGCAACGCCAACCTGTTCTCGGTCGTGGGGGCGCTGGCGCTGAAGCAGGGCCGCGACGTCCTCCCGGAAGGCTGCCTGGCGCGGATGACCCGCGTTTCCCAGGCCGTCGCCGAGATCGTCAACATCTCGCCGTCGACCCACCAGCCCTACGTGGGGATCTCGGCCTTCGCGCACAAGGCCGGGCTGCACGCCTCGGCCATCAAGGTCGACCCCGACCTCTACCAGCACACCGACCCGGCGCTGGTGGGCAACGACATGCGGATGCTGGTCTCGGACATGGCCGGGCGCGCCTCCATCGAGCTCAAGGCCCGGGAACTGGGCTTCGACCTGTCCGGCGACCGCGAACTGCTGGGGCGGCTGGTGGACCGGATCAAGGAGCTGGAGCAGAGCGGCTACAGCTTCGAGGCGGCCGACGCGTCCCTGGAGCTGCTGCTGCGCGAGGAGCTGGACAGCCCGGTGCGCTACTTCGAGGCCGAGTCCTGGCGGGTGATCTCTGAGCGCCGCGGCGGCGACCGCGCCGGCGAGGCGGTCAGCGAAGCCACCGTGAAGCTGCAGGTCAAGGGCGAGCGCGTGATCGCCACCGCCGAAGGCAACGGTCCGGTCAACGCGCTGGACCGGGCGCTGCGCAGCGCGATGGAAGGCGTCTACACGGCGCTGGCGGGGTTGGAGCTGACCGATTACAAGGTGCGCATCCTCGAAGGCAACTCCGGTACCGGCGCGGTCACCCGCATCCTGGTGACCTTCGGCGACGGCCGCGGCGAGTGGACCACGGTCGGGGTCGGGGAGAACGTCATCGACGCCTCCTGGATCGCGCTCAAGGACGCGATGTCCTACGGCCTGCTGCGCCAGGGCTACCCGCAGGACTGACCCCGGCGCGGCTTCGACCGGCGGCCGCAGGCCCGGCGCGGGACCGGGGCTTCACTGCACCCAGCCGTTGGGCTCGCAGCCCTGCAGGCCGAAGGTCTGCTGCTGCATGACCGGCGCCGGTTCACCCGGCCCGGGGCAGGAGACGTGGCCGCGGCCCAGTGCGTGGCCGACCTCGTGGTTGATCACGTAGATCCGGTAGGTGCGCAGGTCGCCGTCGAAGTGCTCCACGCCCGAGACCCACCGGTTCTGGTTGATGATCGCCCGGTCGTTCGTGGTGCAGGAGACACGGCCCATGGTCTGCAGCGGGGCGCACATCCGGTCGACGGTCTCGGGGGCGGCCAGCGCCACCCGGAAGTCGGGGTGCTCCCCGTCCACGCGCTGCATCGAGATCCCGTCCTCGCCGCGCCAGCCGCGCTCGTCGGCCAGGATCTGCTCGACGGCGGCGGCGAAGTCGGCCGCGTCGCCGGGCAGGCCCTCCTCGACCTCGACGGTGTAGCGCGTCCGCGGCCCCTCGCCGGCGGGGTCGCTTTCGCCGGGGACGACTTCCAGTTCGCCGCCGGCTTCGTCGACTTCGTCCTCGACCGAGCCCATCACCGCGGGAAGCTCCTCGTCGGAGGGGCGGTCCTGCGGTGCGGGCGTATCCGTTCCCTCTTCCTCCGGCTGCCCGCCGGTCCGCTCCTCGGCCGGCGTGGCGGTCGACGCGTCGCCGCCGCCGGATCCGCCGCCGGTGCCACCGGAATCCGGCGCGTCGCCGTCCCCGGACGGCTGCGGCGCCGTGGCGGTGGCCGATGCGGAGCCGGAACCGGAGCCGCCGGATTGCGCGCCGCCGGTGGCGCTGCCGGCATCGTCTCCCGTCAGCACCTGCGGCGCCTGCCGGTCCACGACGAGCAGGCCGGTTCCGGCGGCGAGCACGACCAGGCCGAGCAGCAGCGCGAGTCCGGTGCGCCGCCGGCTACGCGATTCGCGGAGGCTGCGGTCGGAGTTCCCAGAGGACGGGGACAAGCGGTGGGCCTTTCTGCGGGTGGACGGCGGTAGACCGAGGCGGCTCCGGGCGGCGCGGCGGCGGCTTCCGGAAGCGGTTCCAGGATCGCAGAAGCGGCGAGGAAACCATGTCGTGTCCATTGTGACTGAAAAGCGCGTGCCGTCCCGTCTTGCGGAGTCCCTCCGGGGTCCGGATACGCCGCCGCCCGCCGCGCACCTGGGTACGCTGGTCGCGGACGAAGGACTGTCGAATCGGCAAGAACAGGCAGGCAGCAGACGTGCGCATCGCAAGATTCTCCGTGAGCGACGATGTCGGGTACGGCTTGATCGACACCGACGAGGAGAACGGCCAGGAGTACGTGTCGCGGATCAGCGGGCATCCGCTGATGGGGCAGATCCAGCTCACGGGGGAACGCGCCAAGGTCGAGGACGTGCGGCTGCTGTCGCCGGTGCTGCCGAGCAAGGTGGTGTGCATCGGCAAGAACTACGCCGACCACGTCGCCGAGATGAGCGACATCACCGGTGAGAGCACCGAGGAGCCGGTGGTCTTCCTCAAGCCCTCGACGGCGGTCACCGGTCCGGGCGACCCGGTGTTCTACCCGCCGATCTCCCAGCGGGTGGACTTCGAAGGCGAGCTCGCCGTGGTGATCTCCCGCCCGTGCCGCGAGGTTCCGCGCGAGCGTGCCGCGGAGGTCGTCTTCGGCTACACCGTGGCCAACGACGTCACGGCGCGCGATCTGCAGAAGTCCGACAAGCAGTGGACCCGCGGCAAGGGCTTCGACTCGTTCTGCCCGATCGGCCCGTGGATCGAGACCGGACTCTCCCTGGAAGAGGCGAGCGACCTGCGGGTGACCACTACCGTCGACGGGGAGGTCCGCCAGGACGGCCGCACCTCGCGGTTCATCCACGACATCCCCGCGGTGATCTCCTACGTCAGCTCGTTCATGACCCTGCTGCCGGGCGACGTCCTGCTCACCGGCACCCCCGCCGGCGTCGGTCCGGTGGAGGTCGGTTCCGAGATGAGCGTCGCGGTCGAGCGCGTCGGCGAGCTGTCCAACCGGGTGATCACCCGGGAGTGATCGGCAGTGGCCCGGTGTTCTCGATCCGGGGCTGCCTGGCCGACGGCTGCACCGCCGGTCGGGGCCCTGGGGCGTGGGGGCGGCTACCGCCGCAGTGCGATTGACGGCAGTCGCCCGGACGTGACCGGCACGCAGGCGGCTGACTGACGGCTCCTACACCGCGTACCTGTCCAAGGGGCGGCCCGCCGGTGCGCGTTGTCGCTCCGACAGGCCCTCACCGCTCGTCGGTGCGTTCGGATCCCCCGATGCTCTCAGCGAGCGAGCGCGCTCGCCGTGCCGAGCGCACCGCCCACGGCAGGGCGCACAAATGCGATCCGAACAGGATTGCGCCGACAACATGCACCCATTGCACGTCCTGCGGAGCGAGCAGGATCGCGGCGATGTTGGAGCCGAGCCCGAGGGTGAAGGTGACGCCGCAGAACCAGGCGAGCCACCGCGGATCGGACCAGCGTTTGGCCGCGCTCATCTGCGCGGCCAGATGGACGACGAGCCCGTCGACCTCCGGGGCGTGGCTACGACGCCCTTGGCGCAGCCGCCGGCGCGCAGCGATGAGTGCGTCGGGGTCGGTCTCCGGCGGCAAGGGTGCGGCGTCGAGCCGGCGGGCGGACCGCCAGTAGAAGACGGTCATCAACACGCCGAAGCACACCCCGCCGACCGTGCCCACGGCCCACGCCGACCAGGCGAGCTCAGCCCCACCCTCGACCGACGGTGTCATCTGGCCGGTTCCCTCGAGCAGTCCGGTGGCGGCACCGAACAGGACTCCGCTGAGGACGCCGGCGACCAGGGCCGTTCGCAGCGGCCGACTCTGGAATCCAAGCTGCATCCGCACGAGTCTGCGGTGGAGCGGATGGGGGGTCGGTTCCTCCATGGAAGAACCCTAACCGTATGAGGGCTGGATGCTGGTGGCACCGGCGGTCGGGAGCGAGGTCGCGGGGATAGGCCGCCGGAGCCTGCCGTTCCCGGCCCGAAAAGGGGACCGCTGGGGTTTTCCGGATGCTGTGGACACGCCTGTTATTCCTGAATCCGAGACACACCCGTGAACGGTCATGCTGGAGGAGCGGCGTGCCGAATCGTGGCTGCCGGAATCCATGAAGCGCGTGCGTGCCCGAAACGGGTGCCGAGTTTCTTCACCGGATTCCGACGCGTGGCCTCGGCCGCCCCTACCGGTCGACGAGGACCGGCCGGATGCGTCTTCGACGCCGGGTTCTGCCGACCGCATCCGAGGCGTGGTTCCCGGACCCCGCCCCCGATCCTGCACGCCGCCGCGGCTCACCGGCGTCCCCGATACGCTGGGACGTGTGACTGAGAATCCGATTCGCGTGCGCTTCGCACCGTCGCCGACGGGGATGTTCCACGTCGGCGGGGCGCGGTCTGCGCTGTTCAACTGGGCGCTGGCCCGGCAGCAGGACGAGGGCAGGTTCGTGCTGCGCATCGAGGACACCGATGCCGCACGCAACAAGCCGGAATGGACCGAGGGCATCCTCCAGGCGCTGGCCTGGCTGGGTATCGGCGACGCCGATCCGCACTTCGAAGGCCCCTACTTCCAGTCGGACTACGCCGGAAAGCACCGCGAGACCGCCGAGCGGCTCTATCAGGAGGGGCGCGCCTACTACTGCGATTGCACCCGCGAACAGGTGCAGGCCCGGCGCGACAACCCCAACCTGGGCTACGACGGCTTCTGCCGCGACCGCGCCCTGGAGCCCGGCCCGGGCCGGGCGCTGCGGTTCCGGGTGCCCGAGGGCGGGCCGACGGTGGTCGATGACGCGATCCGCGGCCGGGTGGAGTTCGACCACGCCTCGATCGAGGACTTCGTCGTCGCGCGTGCCGACGGATCCCCGCTGTTCGTGCTGGCCAACGTCGTCGACGACGTCGAAATGGGTATCAACCGGGTCATCCGGGGCGAGGAGCACCTGTCCAATACCCCCAAGCAGCAGTTGCTGTGGCAGGCGCTGGGCCACACCGCGCCGGCGTGGGCGCACCTGCCGGTGATCGTGAACGAGAAGCGCCAGAAGCTGTCCAAGCGCCGCGACAAGGTGGCCCTGGAGACCTACCGGGACGAAGGCTTCCTGCCCGAGGCGATGGTCAACTACCTGATGCTGCTGGGGTGGTCGCCCGGTGAGGACCGCGAGATCATGCCGTGGTCCGAGATGGAGCCGCTGTTCGCGGTCTCCGACGTCAACAGCGCGAGCGCGTTCTTCGACGAGAAGAAGCTGCGCGCCTTCAACGGCGAATACATCCGCGCGCTGGAGGTCGAGGACTTCGTCGACCGCTGCCGGCCGTGGCTGGACCCCGAGGCGGCGCCGTGGCCGCAGGAGAACTACGACGAGGACGCCTTCCGCGCCATCGCCCCGCTGGCCCAGAGCCGGGTGGCCGTGCTCGGCGAGATCACGGCCAACGTCGACTTCCTGTTCCTGGACGAGCCGGTGGAGGACGCCAAGAGCTGGTCCAAGGCGATGAAGCCGGAGACCGCGGCGCCGATGCTGGCCGCCGCCCGCGAGCGGTTGGCCGACCCGGCCCTGCCCTGGGAGCCCGAGGCGCTGCGCGCCGAACTGGAGGCGGCGGGCACCGAGCTGGGCCTCAAACTCGGCAAGGCCCAGGCGCCGGTGCGGGTGGCGGTCACCGGGCGCACCGTGGGCCTGCCGCTGTTCGAGTCGCTGCAGGCGCTGGGCCGCGAGCGCACTCTGGTGCGCATCGACGCGGCGCTGGAGCGCGTGCGCGCCGAAGAGGCGGGGACGGCTGCGGCGGCGGAGTGAGCGCCGCGGCGCCCGGATCGCGCCGGCGTGCGCTGCGACCACGAGCGTGGGCACGGTCACACGGGCCCGCACGGCCGCCTCGGCGGCGCGTGCGGGCCCGCGCGGGGTCGAACCGGTTTCCGTGTGATGCGATGACCTGGGATGACGCAGGGTGTGTGGTGCCGCGGCCCCCGGGTTCGACCACCGATTCGCGAGCACTCCCGATGTCCGCTAGAGTATTTCCTGCGCCGAGGGGGAAAGGGACCGGCGAACGGATCCCCGCCTCCGAAAGCACTGGGGTATGGTGTAATCGGCAGCACGACTGATTCTGGTTCAGTTAGTCTAGGTTCGAGTCCTGGTACCCCAGCAGTGGCATCCGCTGAGCGGACGCCGTGACGGACCGTTCTCGGTCCGGTCGCCATAGAGCGATCCAGGCCCCCGTCGTCTAGTGGCCTAGGACGCCGCCCTCTCAAGGCGGTAACGGCGGTTCGAATCCGCTCGGGGGTACGCAGAGGGATAAGCTCCCGCTATGCGGGGGCTTTTTTACTGCGGAAAGCAGGACTGCACGGTTCTGTGCGACCGGAGCCCCTGTCGTCTAGTGGCCTAGGACGCCGCCCTCTCAAGGCGGTAACGGCGGTTCGAATCCGCTCAGGGGTACAGATCGGAACGGCCTCCGCCTGCGGGCGGGGGCCGTTTTGTGTTTCCGGGCCGACGCGCGCCGCCGAGCCGGCGCCTTCAGTCCCCGTCCGCGCCGCCGTCGTCGGGGGCGCCCCGGCCCTGCGGCCGGGAACCGCGGCCCGGGGTACCGCCGAATCTGCGTGCCGACTCGTCCTCCTGAGCGAGCAGGCGAAGTGCGGACAGGGTCTGCTCCATCAGCGCCGACGTCGTCACCACCCTCTGCACGGTCTCGTCGCGCGGCATCACCGGGTCGACGCGATCCAAGTCCAGCTCGGCGGTGCGGTGCGCGGCGGCCGCGTAGCCGTGCAGCGTCTCCGGGGACGGCGGGGCGTCCAGCCGCTCCAGTGCCGCGACGGCCCGGACGAGGCGCCCGCGCGCGGGGGAAGCGTCGCCGGCCTGCCATCCGAGCTCGGCCAGCAGTTCGGCGGTGCGGCGCTCGGCGCGCTGCCAGGCGGGGTCGTCGGCGGCGGGCTCCGCCGCCGGCCGTGTGAAGGCGTACTGGGCGACGCCCAGCAAGGTGTGCAGGTCCAGCTCGGGGTCGTCGACCGCCTGGAGGACGGCGCGGATGCGTCCGAGCGGGATCTCGGCCACCTCCGCCAGCGCCCGCACCAGGCGCAGCCGCTTGAGGTGCTCCTCGGTGTAGCGCGCCTGCGTGGCCGATACCGCTTCGCCCTTGGGTAGCAGCTCCTCGCGCAGGTAGTACTTGACCGTCGCCACGGGGACGCCGCTGCGCTCGCTCAACTCGGAGATCCGCATCCCTGCCGTGTTCTCCCGCCTCTTGTCGACTCCATTGGATAGTACTACTCTCCAATATTGGAGAGTTGCACTATCCGAATGCGGGCCCACGGGAGGCGGCATGCAGCACTACACGGTCCTCGGCGGCGACAGCGCCGATGTACTGGAGGCCGAACCGGAGCCGATAGCCGCCGGAACGGCACCGAGCGCCGAGCGGCGCCTGTTCGCACCGCTGGACCGGCCCGTACTCGGCTGGGAGCGCCGCCCCCGCGGCTGGTGCCGCGGCGACGCCTGCATCCCGGCCGCAGCGGCCGCCGGCGTCGAGCACGCCGACCGCGTCGACGTCGGCGCCTTCGCGAAGCTGCAGGGGCGCCTCGCGGTAGCCGACCACGACCACGGGCTGCTGGCCGTGGTGCCCATGCCCCGGACCCCCGCGCACGCGGGTGCGGCACCCGACGTCGAACTCCGCGATCGCGACGGCAGGGCCCACCGCCTCAGCGACTACCGCGGCCGCAAGGTCGCCCTGGTGATGTGGGCGTCCTGGTGCGGCTGCCGCTACGACCTTCCGGCCTGGCAGGAGCGCCACAGCGAACTCTCCCCGCACGGACTGACCGTCGTCACCGTCGCCATGGACCGCGACGCCGGCGACGCCCGCCCGTGGATCGACGAGGCCGCGCCCGACCACCCCGCCCTCGTCGACACCGAGGGGGAGGCGGCCGCGCTCTACGACGTCGTCAACGTGCCCACCGTGGTGTGGATCGACGAGGCCGGCGCCGTCGCCCGACCGCAGGACAGCCAGGTCGCCACCGACCTGTTCCAGGAGATGAACGGTCTCAGCGCCGAGGCGTCCCTGGGTGCGCTGCGCCGCTGGGTGCACGAGGACGAAACCGGCCTCGGCGGGGCCGGCACCGCTCCCGGCTTCCGCGTTCCCGGGGACGAGGGCGGGCGCGCCCGCGCCCACGCCCGCCTCGCCGTCGAGCTGCACCGGCGCGGTGCCTCCGGCGCCGCCGACCGCCACTACACCCGTGCCGCCGAACTGGCTCCGCACGACGTCGCCGTCCGCCGCGGCCTGATGGGCCTGCGTGGCGAGGACCCGTTCGGGGACGCCTACTTCGCCCTGCGCGACGAGCTCGATGCCGCCGGAATCCCGATCCACCGGCCCCTTGCGGCCGACCGAGCGCAGGTATGACCGCCGCGAACCGCCCGGGGGTGCCGGAAGGATTCCTCTGTCGGCGTCGGCGCCGGCGAGCGGCAGCCGCAGGCGGTCGATTGCGGTCCGTTGGAGTGCGGCCGCGGATGGGCAGTAACGCAGTATGGAACACGCGCGGAATCCGCCCGGCTGTGGGCGGCGCCGGTTGCGCGCCCGGGCCTGCGCCGCCGCCGTCCTGCTCGCCGCCGGCGCCTGCGACGGCGACGGCGGTCCCGGCGGGTACGGCGGCGGGGCGCCGCCGAGTGGGGAGGGGGAGGCCTCGACGCGCATGGTCCCGCCCGGCGAACCGGAGACCGTGGCCACCGGCCTGGAGGTCCCGTGGGGAGTGGCGGCGCTTCCGGGCGGAGGCGCCCTGGTCTCCGAGCGCGACTCCGGCCGCATCCTGCGGATGAGCCCCGACGGCGCGACCGCCGAGGTCGGCACGGTCGGCGCGGCGAGCGGACAGGGTGAGGGCGGCCTGCTGGGCATCGCCGTGCGCCCCGGTCAGGAGCGGCCCGAGGAACTGTTCGCCTACTTCACCGCCGACTCCGGCAACCGCATCGCCCGGTTCGCGCTGGACCGCTCCGGCGGCGGTCCGCCTTCGCTCGGCGAGTCCCGGACGCTGGTCGAGGGTATCCCCAGCGCGGCCTTCCACAACGGCGGCAGGATCGCCTTCGGTCCCGACGGGATGCTCTTCGCCGCCACCGGCGACGCCGGCGACGGCACCCGATCCCAGGACACCGACAGCCTCGGCGGCAAGATCCTGCGCATGACCCCCGACGGGGATCCGGTCGACGGAAACCCGTTCGACGACCTCGTCTACAGCTACGGCCACCGCAACGTCCAGGGCCTGGCCTGGGATGCCGACGGAACCCTGTTCGCGACGGAGTTCGGCCAGGACCGTGTGGACGAGGTCAACGTCATCGAGGCGGGGGGCAACTACGGCTGGCCCGAGGTCGAGGGAACCGGCGGCGACAACGCGCCGGACGAGTTCATCGACCCCGTCGTCACCTGGAGCGTCGAGGAGGCCTCGCCCAGCGGCGCGGCGATCGCGGGAAACTCCCTGTGGGTGGCGGCGCTGCGCGGAGAGCGCATCTGGCGCGTTCCGCTCACCGGATCCGAGGGCGACCCCGCGGGCGAGCCGGAGGCGCTGTTCACGGGCGACTACGGTCGGCTGCGCACCGTCACCCCGGTCTCCGGCGGCGGCGATCTGCTGGTCAGCACCAGCAACCGCGACTCCCGCGGCGACCCCGCAGAGGAGGACGACCGCATCCTGCGCATCCCGCTGGAGGGGTGAGAACGCCGCCGTCGCGGCCCCGTGCTTCGTCGGGACAGCTCGACGTAGCGGCCCGGTGAGGGATCCGGCCCGTAGAGGCCGAGGATCGTATCGGCCTCGAACAGCTCCGCCGGCGGTTCTCCGCCGGAGAGAGGGGCCGCCTCGCCCGCGGCCGTCGCCTTCTTGGCGACGAAGACGGCGTCCGAACCCGGGCTGCCCGTGCCGGCCACCGCCCGGCGACACGATGCTCCGCACGTCGGAGAATTCCCGTTTCGGAGAAACCTGGAAGGCGACGGATTCGCTGTTGTCGCTGTGGTTCTCGGCGATCCAGGCCGCCGGGATTCCGGGTGGCCTGGAGTTCGCAGTCGAGGACCCGATCCATGCGGAGATCCGAAAGTTGTGACCTGCTGATTTCTGCGCTGATTCCGCAGGGCACGATGATCTCGTCGTCGCCGTAGTACGGGATCATGCAGCCATCGGCGTTGCGCGTTCTGCGCTCCAGCACGTGCAGGCGATCGCCCTCGGTGACCGTCCACCGGACGTCTTCGCCGTCGCCGGTTCCGCTGCCGGTGTGGCAGGGGCGCCCGCAGTCGCGGGCGATCGGGTGTGCGCCGAGGGGGAGTTCTTTCTGCTCAGTCGGTTCTCCGCCGACGCCACCTCGACCGAATAGAGCGTGACGCCTCCCGCTTCGCGCTCGTCTGCCCCATCGCGGAACGTACGTGCGAGCCGGGGCGGCGTCGCGTATGCGGCGGCCGCCCAGCGGCAACGGCGAACGAACGGAAACGGGGAATTCGGCGTATCCGTACGAGGTAGCAGGAGGCCCCGCCGCGCCACGAGAGCGGCGCGGCAGCGGTTCGGCTACTGCGAGGCGAGGGCGATTGTCCGAAAACGGACACCGTGAAACGCGTCGCATTTTCCCGTTCCCGTCATTTGGGAACCGAGTCCTGGGCGTGCAGGGCCTCGTTGATCTTCTCCGCCGCCGAGGCGACCGCCTGGGCGTGCAGTCGCCCGGGCGCGCGCGTGAGCCGCTCTATGGGCCCCGATACCGACACCGCCGCGATCACCCGCCCGCCGGGCCCGGAGATCGGTGCCGACACCGAAGCCACACCCTGCTCGCGTTCGCCCACACTCTGCGCCCACCGGCGGCGGCGCACCTGCGCCAGACTGTTGCCGGTGAATTTGGCGCTGACCAGAACGCGCCGGATGCGTTCGCTGTCCTCCCACGCCAGCAGTACCTGGGCCGCCGACCCGGCGGCCATCGGCAGTTCGCTGCCCACCGGAACCGTGTCGCGCAGCCCGCTGGTGCGCTCGGCGGCCGCCACGCACACGCGCACGTCGCCCTGGCGGCGGTAGAGCTGGGCGCTTTCGCCGGTGAGGTCGCGCAACTGCACCAGCACGGGCGAAGCGACCGCCAGCAGCCGGTCCTCGCCGGTGGCGATGGACAGCTCGCCCAGCCGCGGCCCCAGCACGAACCGGCCTTGGCTGTCCCGGGTGACCATGCGGTGGCGCTCCAGGGCGACGGCGAGCCGGTGGGCGGTGGGGCGGGCCAGGCCGGTGGTCCGGACGAGCTGGGCCAGCGAAGCCGGGCCCGATTCCAGCGCGTCGAGCACCGACATCGTCTTATCGAGCACGCCGACGCCGCTGGATGGGTTAGAGTTGTCCATGGCTTGATATTGCCGTCTCGCTATTTGGAATGCAAATCGTCCGACGTGCTGCGTTCCGCCGCGCGAACCGGTGCGATGCCGCCGCCGGAGCTGCGGCGGCCCGCGGCGGCGAGAGGGACCCTCCAGTGAAGTGACGAGACGCGAGGAGGCGTCGCACATGGCTCGCACGATGGCCGAAAAGGTATGGGAGGAGCACGTCGTCCGGCGTGCCGACGGAGAGCCCGACCTGCTCTACATCGACCTGCACCTCGTCCACGAGGTCACCAGTCCGCAGGCGTTCGAAGGGCTCCGCCTGGCCGGTCGGCGCGTGCGGCGTCCGGATCTGACCATCGCCACCGAGGACCACAACGTCCCCACGGAGAACATCCTCGGCCCCATCGCCGACAAGGTGTCGCGCACCCAGATCGAGACGCTGCGCAAGAACGCGTCGGACTTCGGGGTCCGCCTGTTCCCCATGGGCGACCTCGACCAGGGCATCGTGCACGTCGTCGGTCCGCAGCTGGGGCTGACCCAGCCGGGTACGACCGTGGTCTGCGGCGACAGCCACACCAGCACCCACGGCGCCTTCGGCGCACTGGCCTTCGGGATCGGCACCAGCCAGGTCGAGCACGTCCTGGCCACCCAGACCCTGCCGATGCCGCCCTTCAAGACCATGGCCGTCACCGTGGACGGCTCGCTGCCGGCCGGCGTGACGGCCAAGGACATCATCCTCGCCGTCATCGCCGAGATCGGCACCGGCGGCGGCCAGGGCTACGTCATCGAGTACCGCGGCCGGGCCGTCCGGGAGCTGTCCATGGAGGCCCGGATGACCGTCTGCAACATGTCCATCGAGGCGGGCGCCCGCGCCGGGATGATCGCCCCGGACGAGACCACGTTCGACTATGTGCAGGGCCGCCCGCACGCGCCCCAGGGCGCCGACTGGGACGCCGCCGTCGAGCACTGGAGGAGCCTGCGCACCGACGAGGACGCGGTCTTCGACAAGGAGGTCGTCCTCGACGCCGCCGCGCTGAGCCCGTTCGTCACCTGGGGTACCAACCCCGGACAGGGCGTGCAGCTGGACAGCGCCGTTCCCGCGCCGGAGGACTTCGCCGACCCCGCCGAGCGCGCCGCCGCCGAGAAGGCCCTGGCCTATATGGGCCTCGAAGCGGGCACGCGGATGCGCGACATCGGGATCGACACCGTCTTCCTGGGCTCCTGCACCAACGGGCGCATCGAAGACCTGCGCGCCGCCGCCGAGGTCATCGAGGGCCGCACGGTCGCCGACGGTGTCCGCATGCTGGTCGTACCCGGCTCCATGCGGGTCAAGGAGCAGGCGAACGCCGAGGGCCTGGGCGAGGTCTTCACCGCCGCCGGCGCGGAGTGGCGCGAGGCCGGCTGCTCGATGTGCCTGGGGATGAACCCCGACCAGCTCCAGCCGGGCGAGCGCAGCGCCTCGACCTCCAACCGCAACTTCGAGGGCCGCCAGGGCAAGGGCGGCCGCACCCACCTCGTCTCGCCGCTGGTGGCCGCCGCGACCGCAGTGCAGGGCACCCTGTCCTCGCCCGCCGACCTGTAGCCCGCCCGCACAACCACAGGCACGAAAGAGCTGACAGCGCACATGGAGAAGTTCACCGTCCACACCGGCAGCGCCGTGCCGCTGCGCCACAGCAACGTGGACACCGACCAGATCATCCCCGCCGTCTACCTCAAGCGGGTCGCCCGCACCGGGTTCGAAGACGGCCTCTTCGCCGCCTGGCGGGCCAACGATCCCGGGTTCGTGCTGAACAAGCCGGAGTTCTCCCAGGGCAGCGTCCTCATCGCCGACACCGACTTCGGCACCGGCTCCTCGCGCGAGCACGCCGTCTGGGCGCTGCAGGACTACGGCTTCAAAGCGGTGCTCGCGCCGCGCTTCGGCGACATCTTCCGCGGCAACGCCCTCAAGGGCGGCCTGCTGGCGGTCGTGCTGCCCTACGAGGTCATCGAGCGGCTGTGGGAGGCGGTGGAGGCCGACCCCGCCACGCAGGTGACCGTCGACCTCCAGGAGCGCGAAGTCCGCGCCGGCGACGTCGTCCAGCCGTTCGAGCTCGACGACTACACCCGCTGGCGGCTGATGGAGGGCCTGGACGACATCGCGCTCACGCTGCGTCACACCGACGACGTCGACGCGTTCGAGAAGCAGCGCCACGCTTGGCTTCCCGCCACGCAGTAGGCCGCCGATCCCGGAATTTTACCTTGATTCGACACGCCGGTTGCGGACGGTGCTCCACGGGCCGCCGGCTCTCCGCCGCCGGATGTCCGGATTCCCGCCATACGTAGGCTTCTGGGCTTCACGGAAGGGGTCAAAAGGGATCCTGTCTGCGCCTCCGAACGGCTCCTCCGGATGACGCGCGAGAACGTTCCGCAGGTCGAAGACCCCCCGACACGCTGAATTCAGGGGCGTTTGTGTTTGTGTCCAGGGCATGCTGTCCCCTAATTTCGTGCGAGCAAGGGGGAACCGGAGGAACCAATGAACAAGCGTGACCTGATCGACGCGATCTCTGACCGTATGGGCGACAAGAAGACCGCCACCGAGGCCGTCAACGCGGTGCTGGACACGATCCAGTCGACCGTGGCATCCGGCGAGAAAGTCGCCGTAACCGGCTTCGGGGTCTTCGAGAGGGGCGAACGGGCCGCTCGTGAGGCCCGCAACCCCGCTACCGGGGCGACTATCGACGTCCCGGCGAGCTACGTGCCGAAGTTCCGCCCGGGGTCCGATTTCAAGGCCCTGGTGAACGGAGAGCAGTGATCCCCGGCACAGCCGAGGCTTGAGGACGCAGTCGCGCCCGGATCCCCGCAGTGGGGCCGGGCGCTTCTGCGTGCGCAGCGGTCCCGCTCCGGCCCGCGGGACCTCACCATCCGGCACCGGCGAGCAGCTTGGCCGTGTGCGGCCCCACGCCCAGCCGGGCGGCCTCGCGCAGATCGGCGGGGGTGTCCACGTCGCGCCGCACACTCGGCGCCGCCGACCCGTCCAGTTCGGCCGCCCCGCCCGCGAGGTGCCGCAGCCGCGAGCCGCCCTCGAACGCCGGGGCGAATCGCGCCCCGGCCCGCGCCGCATACAGCGTGGTGCCCACCCCCGGCGTGTCGCTGAGGAACGCGTGCCCGGCCTCCTGCGTCAGCGCGAGCACGCCGTCGAGCTCGCCCGGCCGCAGCGCGGGCAGGTCGGCCGACAGAGCGCAACGCCCCCACCCGGGGTTCGCCCGCCCGGCCTCGGCGGCGCCGTACTCCAGCGCGGGGTTGAGCCCCGTGCCCGGCTCGCCGCCGACCGCCCGCGCACCCAGCGCCTCCAGCGCCGCCGCGGCCCGCCCGTCCTCGGTGACGGCGAACACCGCGCCCACCCGCTCCGCCGCCACAGCCGCCATCACCGTGTCGCAGGCCACCGCCAGCGCGAGCTCGCAGCGCGGCAGGTCAGCGGCGCCCGCCAGTCGGGACTTGGCGCGCTCCAGGCGCTTCACCGGAATCACCAGCGACCAGGGCCGGTCCGGGTCCCGTAGCGACATCGTCCCTCCCTCGGCTCGCGGATCGCTCGGCACTCCCGCGGCGGCCGCTGCCCGCGCCGGGTGCCGCCCCGCCCGCTCGCCGGTTGCAACGGGCGCGACGTGGGCCATCTTCCCGGCCGCCTAGACTGGACCGGCCGCACCCGGCCGCCGGCCCCCGCCGGATTCGCCGACGCGGGTCGGGCCGGCGCGGAAGCGGCGATGAAGGTCGAATCGGAGGAGTCCGTGGCAAAGCAGCGCGAATCCCGGTGGGTCAAGGCGGTCGTGGCCTCGATCGTCCGCCCCGTCCTGGGAGCGGTCACCAGGAGCGAGTGGCAGGGCGAGGACAACATCCCGCGTGAAGGCGGCGTGATCCTCGCCGCCAACCACCTGTCGATGGCCGACCCCCTGACCATCTCCCACTATCTCTACGTCGCCGGGCGGCGCTGGCCGACCTTCACCGCCAAGGAGGGCGTCTTCCGCATTCCCGTGGTCGGCGCCGTGGCCCGCAGCACCGGCCAGATTCCGGTCAAACGCGGCAGCACCGACGCCATCAAGGCGCTGCAGGAGGCCGAGACCGCCCTCACCCGCGACGGCTCCTCGGTGATCTTCTACCCCGAGGGCACCTGCACCCGCGACCCCGACCTGTGGCCGATGGCCGCGCGCACCGGCGTGGCCCGCCTCGCGCTGACCGCCGGCGTTCCCGTCGTCCCGCTGGCCCACTGGGGCGAGCAGCACCTGCTGCGCTACGGCACCGCCAAGCTGCGGCCCTTCCCCCGCAAGCGCGTTCAGATGGCCGCAGGGCCCCCGGTGGACCTGTCGGCCTACCGCGGACGACCGATGACCGCCACCGTGCTCCGGGAGGCAACGGGCGAGATCATGCGCGCCATCACCGACCTGCAGGCCGGGCTGCGCGGCGAAGTGCCGCCCGCAGAGCCCTACGACATGAAGAAGGGGCGCCGGACCGCCGCAGCCGGCTCCACGACACCCGAGGTCTCCGCTGCGGCCGACCCCGCCGACCCCGCCGCCGCCGGCCCTGCAGCGGCCGGCCCCGCAGGCGAGGACGGCGCGAAGGCGGCCGGCGACGGCGGCGCCGGCGAGCACGGCTCCGACGGCGAGGGCACGCCCCGCCGGTGAGCGGCGGCGCGACGAAACGGGGGAGTAGCAGATGACCAAGGTCGCGGTGATGGGCAGCGGATCCTGGGGGACCGCATTCGCCAACGTGGTGGCGGACGCGGGCGCCGCCGACGTCGTGGTCCACGGGCGGCGCACCGACGTCGTCGACGCCGTCAACCAGCGCCACGAGAACCCCGATTACTTCCCCGGCATAGCCCTCAACCCCGCCCTGACGGCCACCACCGACGCCGCCAAGGCGCTGCACGGGGCCGCGTACGTCGTGCTGGCCGTGCCGTCCCAGACGCTGCGCGGCAACCTCGCCGAGTGGTACGAGCACATCGAACCCGACGCGGTCCTGGTCAGCCTGATGAAAGGTGTCGAACTGGGCACCTGCCGGCGGATGAGCGAGGTCGTGCGCGAGGTCCTGGGCGTGCCCGCCGACCGGGTGGCGGCGGTCTCCGGCCCCAACCTCGCCCGCGAGATCGCCGAGCGCCAGCCCGCCACCGCCGTGATGGCCTGCCCGCACGAGCCCACCGCCGTGCGGTTGCAGCACCTGTGCAAATCCGCCTACTTCCGGCCCTACACCGCCACCGACGTGATCGGCGTGGAGCTGGGCGGCGCCGTCAAGAACATCATCGCCGTCGCCGTAGGCGTAGCCGTGGGAATGGGCTTCGGAGACAACGCCAAGGCCGCGCTGATCACCCGCGGACTGGCCGAGACCGTGCGGCTGGCCGTGGCGCTGGGCGCCGACGAGCACACGCTGGCCGGGCTCGCCGGGCTCGGCGACCTGGTGGCCACCTGCGGCTCGCCCCTCTCGCGCAACCGCACCTTCGGCGAGAAGCTCGGTTCGGGCATGACGCTGGAACAGGTCGCCGCCGAAACCTCGCAGACCGCCGAAGGTGTGAAGTCCTCGGAGTCGGTGTCCGAACTGGCCCGCAGCGCCGACGTGGAGATGCCCATCACCGAGGCCGTCGTGGCGATGATGCACCACGACCTCTCGCCCGCCGAGGCGCTGGCGGCGTTCATGTCGCGCACGGCCAAACCGGAGCGCTACGGGATGTGAGCCCTGTCCGGCAGCCGCGCCCGTCCGACACACCCGTCCCCAGCCGCCCGACAACGGAAGCCGCCACACCATGCATCAGCAGGGGGAGAACACCCGCGCGCTCGGCCTGCCCGCCGAACCCGCCCCGCCGCAGCGTCCGCTGCGCGCGCCGGTGCACCGCAGCACCACCTACGAGTTCGCCGCCTCGCAGGACTACGCCGACGTCCTGGCCGGAGAAGCGCCCGGCTACTCCTATGCCCGTATCGACAACCCCACGGCGACCGCCTTCGCGTCGGCGACGGCGGCGCTGGAGGGCGCCGGATGCGGCCGCGAGGTGCGCGGCGAGGCCTTCTCCTCGGGCATGGGCGCTGTCAGCACCACGCTGCTCGCGCTGACCGGGGCCGGCGCGCACGTCGTCGCCTCCCGCTCGATCTACGGAAACACCTACTCGCTGCTGGAGGGCCTGCTGCGCCGCTTCGGCGTGCAGACCGACTTCGTCGACATCACCGACGCCGACGCCGTGCGCGCCGCCGTTCGCCCCGAAACCGCGGTCGTGTTCACCGAGACCCTGGCCAACCCGGCCATGACGGTGGCCGACCTGCCCGAACTGGCCGGTATCGCCGCCGAGGCCGGCGCCGTCCTCGTGGTCGACTCCACCTTCGCCACGCCTGCGGTGTGCCGTCCCCTGGAGCACGGCGCCGACGTCGTCGTGCATTCGGCGACCAAGTACATCGGCGGGCACAGCGACGCGACCGGCGGTGTGGCCGTCGGCGGGACCGAGCCGATGGCGAAGGTGCGCTCCGCCCGCATCGACCTGGGCCCCTGCCTGGCCCCGGACGAGGCCTTCCTGCTGCACCGCGGCCTGGAGACGCTGCCGCTGCGCGTCGCCCGCCAGTGCGCGAGCGCCGCCGTCTTCGCCGCGGCGGTGGCCGAACACCCCGCGGTCGAACGGGTGGACTACCCCGGCCTGCCCGGCCACCCCGGCCACGCGCTCGCCGGCCGCCTGTTCGACGAGGGCCGCTACGGCGCCGTGGTGACCGTGACCCCGCAGGGCGGCCGGGAGGCCGGCATGGCCTTCGCCGACGCACTGGACACCGCCACCATCGCGGCGTCGCTGGGCGGCACCCACACCCTCGCCGGCCACGTCGGCTCCACCACCCACCGCCAGATGAGCGACGCGGCGCTGCAGGCGGCCGGCATCGGTCCCGCGGCCGTGCGGTTCTCCATCGGACTGGAAGACCCGGACGACCTCGTATCCGACGCCCTCGCCGCCCTGGACGCCTGCGCCCGGCGGTGAGGCCGGCGCCGCCGGGGCCGCCGGGAGGGGGCCCCGGGCCTGCGGCGGGAACCGGGAACCGCGCGGAGGTCCGTGCGGCGGCAGGGAACGACCAGGTGCAACCGGGACCGATCGGTTCCGCAGTCCGACGAGCGCGAGATAGGGTCTGACAGCATGGCCGAGCAGCGTAAAATCCGGGTCGCCGTGATCTTCGGCGGACGCAGCCCCGAGCACGAGATCTCCTGTGTCACCGCCGGGGGCGTGATTTCGGCGATCGACACCGACCGCTACGAAATCGTGCCCGTCGGGATCGCCCGCGACGGCTCGTGGGTGCTGTACTCGGCCGACCCCGCGCAACTCGCGATCGTCGACGGACGCCTGCCCGAGGTCGACGCCTCCGGTTCCGAGGTGTCCGTGCCCTTCGACGGCGGCGGCGACCTCCTCGTCGACGACGGCGACGGCCCGCGGCGGCTGGGCGGCATCGACGTCGCCCTGCCGCTGCTGCACGGCCCGCTGGGCGAGGACGGCACCGTCCAGGGCCTGTTCGAGATGATGGGCATCCCCTACGTGGGTGCGGGCGTGTTCGCCAGTGCCGCGTCGATGGACAAGGTCTTCACCAAGACGCTGTTCACCGGGCACGGGATCCCCACCGGCTCCTACGTCGCGGTGCCCGACCGGGCGTGGCGCACCGAGCGCAAGCGCGTCCTCGACGACATCGCGGAGCTGGACGGGACGGTGTTCGTGAAACCCGCGCGCGGCGGAAGCAGCGTGGGCATCAGCAAGGTGGGCGAGGCGGCCGACCCCGAGGCCGTCACCGCCGCCGTGGAGGAGGCCCGCCGGCACGACACCAAGGTCATCGTCGAGGCGGCCGTGTCCGGGCGCGAGGTCGAGTGCGGGGTGCTGGAGTCCCCGGACGGCGGTGCCCCGGACGTCTCCCAGCCCGCCGAGATCCACGTCGCCGACGGCTACGACTTCTACGATTTCGAAGCCAAGTACCTGTCGTCGAGCAGCCTGACCATCCCGGCTGCGCTTCCCGCCGAGGTCGTCGCCGAGATCCGCCGCGAGGCCGCCCGCACCTTCGAGGCGCTGGGCTGTGCGGGGCTGGCCCGGGTGGACTTCTTCTACGCAGACGACGGGCGCGTCTACGTCAACGAGATCAACACGATGCCGGGGTTCACGCCCTCGTCGGCGTTCCCGCAGATGTGGGCGGAGGCGGGACTGGACTACCCGTCCCTGGTCGACCGGATGATCCGCGCGGCCCTGGACCGCGGTCCCCAGGCGGGCTAGCGGCTCGCCCCCGGTATGAAGGGTGGGCGGGAAGGCGGTGCCCCGACGCACCTTCGCCTTCCCGCCCGGGGAATCCCGCGGCCGGGCCCTGCCGTCCCCGGCCGCAGGATCATCGGGGCTGGTTATTGCGGGTCAGGACGTCGAGCAGGGCGCCCCGTTCAGCTCGAACTCGGTCGGCTCCTCGACGGATCCCTCGGCCTCGGCGTTGTAGCCGAAGGTCACCGATCCGCCGGCCGGTACGTCGCCGTTCCAGTCGGAGCCGGAGGCGGTCACGTGCCCCTCCTGTTCCTGGAAGTCCGCCGACCAGCCGTTGGTGAGGGTGGCGCCGTCGCCCAGGTGCCAGTGCAGGGACCAGCCGTCGATCGCGGTGTCGCCGTCGTTGGTCAGCTCGACCTCGGCCGTGTAGCCGCCCGACCACTCGTTGGCGATGCTGTAGTCGACGGTGCACTGGCCGCTGGTGTTGTCGGCGCTGTCGGTGGTCACCGATACCTCGGCCGAGGAGTCCGACTCGTTGCCCGCGGCGTCCAGGGCGACTACGGAGAAGCTGTAGTCGGTCTCGGCGGACAGGTCGCCGACCGTCGCGGAGGTGCCGCCGGACGTGGTGGCCACGACCTCGCCGGTGGCGGCGTCGTAGACCTCGTAGCGGGTCACGCCCACGTCGTCGGAGGCGGCGCTCCAGCTCAGCTCCACGGCGTCGCCGCTGACGGAGCCGGCGGTGGGTGTGCCGGGCGCGGTGGGCGCCTGCGTGTCGTCGTCGGCGCCGTCCCCGTCGTCCCCGCCGCCGGAGGCGCCGTCGAAGATCACGTCGGAGCAGTTGTAGAAGGCCTCGGGGCTGTCCGAGCGCTCCCAGATCGAGTAGACGACGTGGCGGCCGCTCTTGTCCGGGAGCGTGGCGTCCCAGTAGTACTCGGGGCCCTCGACGCCGCCGTCGCGCAGGGGCGGGTTGGTGACCTCGTCGAAGGGCGCCGGCTCCAGGTCGTCCCAGCCCAGCGGCTGGCTCGGGTCCCAGTCGTCCTTGGTGACGTACTGGCTGAAGGTCCCGGGGTGGCGTGCCCACGCGTTGTGCTCGAAGGTCACCGTCTGCCCGGACTGGACCTCGCTTGCGGGCCAGTCGCCGGGGGCGTTGAACGCGTCGAAGTCGTCGCTGGGACCGCACAGCTCGCCGTCGGCGATGATCTCGCGGTGCCGGTCGCCGGCGTCGCTGATCAGGTTGCCGAACCAGTTCCAGAAGGGGTAGTCGTTCTGGTCGAGGGCCTGCTGGCACATGGGATTCTGCGGGTTCAGGCTGCCGCCGCTGCCGCCGTCGATGGCGTCCTGATAGCAGGCGTAGGTGCGGGTGGCGGGGAAGGTGAAGCCGCCGTGGGCCTCGGCCGAGTCGGTGGGCAGCGCCACGACGAAGCCGGCGGCGAGGGTCGCGGCCCCGCCGATCAGGGCGGATCTGCGTGCAAGGTTCACCGTTGCACTCCTCTTGTTCGTATCCCGGTGGTCGCGCGGGGCGCTCGCCGGAATCCGGGTGGGGGATTCAGAGGCCGGGATGGGGTGGATGGTGTCGCTTTCGCGTCTGTCTGGCTTCTCCGGAGCGGTTGTGCGGAGGTGGGAGCACCCCCAGATCTTGGGAGCGCTCCCACAGCGCGCCGAACTATCCCAGAGGCGATCCCCAGCGTGGCGTGTGCCACAGGGATCCGCAACACTAGGTAATAGGACCGTCACCTCAACGCCATATGCGCGACCGGAGAGGCGCGGGTTGCGGGCGGCACCGGTTCCGGGAGCGGCGGTGCGCCCCGGGGCGACGTCAGCGCGGCGGACCGGCGGAGCGCTCCGGGGCCGCATGCGGCGGAACCGGCCCGGATCCGGGGCCGTCCTGCGGGGACGCGGCCAGCAGCCGCCGGGTGAGGATCGTGCCGCCCGCGGCGGCCGCCGGGAACACCACGATCGCCAGGAACGGCACGGCCAGCAGCACGTATCCGGGGATCCCGAACCCGAGAACGAGCATCCGCCGCCGGCCCATCACCCGCCGGCGGTCCTTGATCCGGCGCATCCCGCGCCGCTCGAAGCCCGCGCCGAGCAGCTCGATGGTGAGCATCCACCCGCCGAACATCGCCGCGACCACCGGAATCACCGTCTGGCCCACGAAGGGGACGAAACCGGCCGCGAACAGCGGAACGGCGACCAGGGCCGAGACCGCGATCAGCCCCAGCGACTGCCGCACCGACCGCATCACCGAGACGGTGAGCGGCTCGTCGGGCTCCGGCGGGGCATCGCCGAGATCGTCCTCGACCTTCTCGGCGATCCTGTCGTAGAGCGGAGCCCCCAGCGCGAGCGTCAGCCCGGTGAACGCCACGACCATGACCAGTACCGCACCGCCCACCAGCAGCACGCCCGCGAGCACGCGCACGGCCGTCTGCACGCCCGGATCCCATTCCGCGGCGAACGGGGTCAGCCACACGCTCAGGTCCTCGACGCCGAACAGCAGCGCGACCAGCGCGGCCGCGAACAGCAGCGACGTGATCAGGGGCGGGACGATGCCCAACACGAACAGGCGCGGATTGCGCAGGACCACGCCCGCACCCTGGAACAGGACGCCGACACCGGAGAAGAAGTCACGGAGGGGAGAACTCACGCGCCAGACGATAGTCCGTCGCCGCCGGGCCCCGCACCTCGCGTGGGGCCCGGCGCCCGGACCGCGGCCGGTCCGAGTCACCGGCGCGGGCGCGAACGGGGCTCGGCGCGTGCGGACGCCCGGGCCGGGGCCGGCGGCGATGTCGTCGGGCCGGGGCAGACTCGGCCGCAGCGCCGCGGCGCGTGTACCGCGGCCCCGGAACCGCCCCCGAAGGAGGGATCGCGCCGGATGACCGACGAACCCCGGGTGTTCGCCACCGCCGAGGATTTCGCGGACTGGCTCGACGAGCACCACCACAGCGCGAGCAGCATCTGGCTCGCCATGCCCAAGAAGGGCACCGGCGCCGCCTCGGTCACCCGGGCCCAGGCCCTGGACATCGCCCTGTGCTTCGGGTGGATCGACGGGCAGACCAGTTCGGCCCGCGCACCGGAGGGCTGGTGGGCGCAGCGCTTCACGCCGCGCCGGCCGCGCAGCGCTTGGTCCCGAATCAACCGCGACCGGGCCGAGGAGCTGATCGCCGCCGGGCACATGCGCCCGGCCGGACTCGAACACGTGCAGCGGGCCAAGGCCGACGGCCGGTGGGAGGCGGCCTACGAGCCGCCGAGCACCGCTCGGGTGCCCGACGACCTGCAGGCCGCCCTCGACGCCGACCCTGCGGCCGCGCGCGCCTACGCCGCTCTGGACAAGCGCGGCAAGTACCACATCCTGTACTCGCTGCAGAAGGTCAAGCGGCCCCGGACCCGCGCGCACAAGATCGCGGACTACGCGGCGCGCCTCGCCGCCGGCGACCCGCCCCGGCCGCCCCCGCGCAAAAAGCCCGAGGGCGGCTGATCGGCCGCCGCGCCTGCCGGGTCACAGCGGCAGGAACGGGCTCGGCGCGCCGTGCCAGCTCACGTAGAGGCGCTCCCGGGCCCGTGTGCAGGCCACGTACAGCAGTGACCGCTGAGCGTCCAGGTCGGCCCGGTGCTGGTTCTCGTCCAGAGCGGGGCTGGTCACCCGGTCGAGCTGGGGCAGCGCCGCGGCTGTCGCCGCGAACACCGCGATCGCGCGGAACTCCAGTCCCTTGACCCCGTGCATCGTGGTCACCCGCACGCTCTGCCCGCCGTCGGCGACGGACTGGCTGCTGGGGTTGAAGGCCGCCGCAGGCAGGGACCGCGCCCGCAGGTGCGAGGCCACCGAGTCGCGCAGCTTGTTGGTGCGCGCCGTGACGCAGATGTCGGCGGGCGCGATGCCGTCGGCCAGCCATATCCGCACCCGTTCCGCCAGAGCGTCCAGCTCCGCGGGTTCGTCGGGCGCGCCGAACAGCTCGGGCTCGGGTCCGCTGAGTACGCAGCGTGCCGCACCGCCGGGTTCGGGCGCGGATTCGCCGAGCTCGGTGACCGGGCCGTCGCGCAGGATGCCGTCGGCCCAGACGAGGATCTGCCGGGTGGTGCGGTAGTTGACCCGCAGCGGGAACGACCGCCCCACGATCTCGATCCCCAACCGCCTGAACGATACCGCGTTGTCGTAGATGCGCTGGCGGTTGTCGCCGGCGATGAACATGTCGTCGGGCCCGCGGGCGACGGCGGCGCGCAGGGTGCGCCACTGCGCGGGATGCAGATCCTGGGCCTCGTCGACGACCACGTTGGTGTAGGGCGGCTCGGAGCCCTCGCCGAGAATGCGGACGGCTTCGGCGTGCAGGTCCTCTGCGGGCAGCCGGCGGCTGGTGCGCATCGCGGCGCGCACGCTGCTGATCGCGTGCCAGACGTCGCGGCGCTGGTCGGCGTTGAGCGGCGTGGTGCGCCCGGCCCGCGCATCGGGGTCGAGGTAGCCCTCCAGCGTGGTGATCCCGTGCGCGGTGACCACGTGCCGGTATTCGGAGAACAGAAAGTCGACGGGCCAGGGAAGCCGGTTCTGCTTGGCGTAGTTGGCGAACACCCCGCGGGTGTCGGTGCGCAGCCGTACGTCGGGGTGGACCTGTTTGACCGTGTCCAGGGCGAGCTTGTCGGTGGTGACGACGTCGACGTCCGCGGCCACCTCGGGCGGCAGCAGCATCGCGAGGTTGCGCTTGAGCGACTCCACCAGCGCGTTGGTGAAGCTGGTCAGCAGCACCCGCCCGCCCAGCGGCAGGTGCTCGGCCAGGTGCTTGACCCGGTGCAGCGCGACGACCGTCTTGCCCGTGCCGGGGCCGCCCGACACCTTGGCGGGGCCGTTGAACCGCGGCCGGTAGGCGAGTTCCCGCTGCACGGGGTGCAGGTAGATACGCCAGGCGTCGAACTCGCCGGCGAGGACGTCCTCGATCTCGTGGTTGTCGCTGACGACGATGACGCGTTCGCGGGTGCGGCGGATGGCGGTGTCGTAGTCGTCGGCGGCGACGGTGCCGACAGCGGGGCGGCGCGGCACGACGACCTCGTCGCGCACCCGCTGCACGGAATGGCCCTCGGCGAGGGCCCGCAGTACCTCGTACTGGTCCTGGGGCAGCGCCGGGGCCCAGCCGTGCAGCTCGTCGGGGGTGGTGATGCTGCGGCAGAAGTCGCGGATCTCGGGGTCGACGCCCAGGCGCTCCAGGTCGCGGTCGCGGACGCGGTCGAAGAGGAGGGCGCCGGAGGAGGAACGGGGAGAGGGCGGGGCGGCGCCGGCGGGCACGGGGGCCGAACCGGGGGAGGGCCGGGAGGAAGGGGCGCGGGTTGCGGGGCCGTCCGCAGCCGCCGCCGGATCCGCGGAAGCGGGGGCGGGTGAGCGGCCGCCGGCGACCGGCCCGCCGCTGGGCGGCGTGCCCGGCGCCCGCTCCAGCGCCGCCGCGTCGCGGCGCTCCAGGGTGCCCATGACGGGGTTGACGTCGTGGCGCTGGTCGGCGGCCCAGTTTTCGGCACCGTTGCGCGGAAGCAGATGGACGAGCAGGAACGTCTCGCCCGACTCCGGAGCCAGCATCACCCCCGTCCAGGAGTCGCTGATGCGGAATGTGCGGATACGCGGGTCCTGGCCCTCGGGGAGCGAGCGGATCCGCAGGTCGGGGTGGGTGAGCAGGGCGCCGAGCGAGAGTTCGCGGAATGTGCGCGTCGCCGCGAGCAGGCGCTCGCGGGTGGGTTTGTCGAGCTTGTCGTACTGCGGAAGACACGTCGCGTCGATCGCCAACTGCGGCATGGGCCTCCCTTTCGCAGACGTATCCGGGCGGTGAATCCCGCGCGTTCGATGCCTTTCCCTCGTTTTCGTATCCGACGCTTGTGACATTGCTGCCGCATTCGCGCAATTCCCGCGGCTTCCGCGTCCGGCCGGGACGGCCGGATCCCGCCCGCACCGCCCCGGACCGCGCCCCGTCCTCGCCCCGCCGCCGCACCTTCCTCGCTGTGCCGGTACCGGATCGTCACCACCGCGGAATCCGGGCACGGCTCCGGCCGAGCCCGGGGCGGCGCGGTACGGTGTTGGGTTCGGACACCTTCCGGTCGCTGCACCGAAGACCGAAAGGGCGCAACCGGCAAACCGCAGAGGTGGGCTGTCGAAATGCAGCAGGAGAGGGCGCGCCAGCCGCAGGCCGGTTCGGCCCGCCGGCCGCTTCTGCGGGGACTGACGGGAGTCGTCGCGCCCGTCGTCTTCATCGCCGGTGCCCTGCTGCTGCAGATGGCACCCGACTTGCTGGACGATTTCCCCCGCAGGGTCGTATGGGGGCTGTCGATCGCCGGGGCGCTGGCCACCGCGGCCGTCACCGTCTTCCTGGAGCCGCTGCTCAACCGGGGCCGCAGGCCCGTCGCCGCCGCGTACAAGCCCCCGCCGATCGAACTGCCGCCCAAGAGCCTGCGCTTCACGGGCCACAGCGCCCTCATGAGCCGGCTGCGCCGCCGCTTCCGCGCCTTCCCGCGCAGCGGCGTGCGCGCCGTCCTCGACCTGCCCGCCCGTATCGGCGGCCGGGCCGCGCGCAGCACTCCGCTGGTGATCGTGATCAACGGGATCCCCGGCACCGGCAAGACCCAGGTCGCGATCCAGATCGCCCACGATGTCGTCGACCGCTTCCCCGACGGCGTCCGCTGGGTGGAACTGTCGGGCTACCAGGACTCCGCCGACGCGGGCGCGCCCGAGGCCACCGACCCCGGCCTCGCCCGGGAGATCGGCAAGCGGCTGCAGAACCTCTTCGGCTTCGGCACCCAGCGCGCCGACAGCGAACCCGTCGAGCGGTCCGCGCCCCGGCTGCCCAAGAGCGCTCCCCGGTCGACCGAGAAGGTCCTGGAGTCGCTGGTGCACTCCATGCAGGGCCGCATCCCCTCCGGCGCCACACTCGAGGAGCTCTCCCGCACCTGGCGCGGGCTGATCTACGGCAAGCGGATCCTCATCGTCCTGGACAACGCCAAGGACGCCGCCCAGGTCGAGCCGCTCATCCCCAGCGGTTCGGGCTGTGCCGTGATCATCACCTCGCGGCGCACGCTCAGCCGCGCCGACTTCGAGTACGAAGCCTACGAACTCGGTGAGCTCAGCCAGAGCGAAGGCGAGGAGCTCCTGGACCGCATCGCAGAGCCCGACCTGGGCGAGAGCCCGGAAGAGGCCGCGCGCATCATCCGGGACCGCGCCGCCATCGTCCGCCGCTGCGGCGGGCTGCCGCTGGCCATCCGGCTGTGCGGCGGTCGGCTGCTCGACCTCGCCGACCCCAGCCCGCGCGAGGTCCTGGCCGAGCTCGACGACATCGCCCGCAGCCCGCTGCTGGGCGGACGCCACGGGTTCGCCTCCTCTTTCGCGTTCAGCCTGCAGCTGTGCGAGCCCCAGCAGCGGCTGCTGCTCAAACGCATCGCCGACTCCGACCTCGACAAGTTCAGCGACTGGTCGGCGGCGGTGCTGCTGGGCGTGCCCCGCGACACCGCCGGCGGGCTGATCGACGGCCTGGTCCGCCGCTACCTGCTGCTGCCCACCGAAAGCAACGAGACCGGCGAGAGCACCTACCGCGTCCACGATCTCGTGCGCGAGACGCTGCGGATGATCGACGCCCGCGAGTTCGACCTCACGCAGTGGGAGCGCGACAACTGGGGCGAGACCGGCGACCGCGAGGTGGCGCGGCGCCTGGTGTCGGCCTACACCTGGCTTGCCGAGCAGGCCGCCGCCGAGGTCACCCGCACCCACGACCCCGCGGTGCTCGCGGAGAGCACCGACCTCACCCCGCCGCGCGAACTGCGGCTCGTGCCCGCCGGCCGTCCCCGCCAGTGGCTGTCCCAAGAGCGCGAGTCGCTGATGATGTGCATGCGGCTGGCCGAAGACCACGACCTGCCCGAACTGGGGTGGCGGCTGGCCCACGCCTTCGCCGCGCTGTGCCAGGTGTGGCAGGTGTACTGGGCCGACTGGGACGAGGCGACCTGCACCGAGCTGCGCATGGCCTACCGGGTGGGCGACCGCCTGGCCGGCGGGCTCGCACACCTGGACCGCGCCGAGATCGCGGGCAAGATGGGCGACTACGAGGCCGGCATCGACGACGCCGAGACCGCCCAGCGCGTCTTCGAGCAGATCGGCGGGCAGGGCGGCGGCACCGCCGGCGGCGGCAACCCTCCGCACTGGAGGGCGCGCGCCTGGCGCTCCCTCGGCGTGAACCTGCAGCGCCGCGGCCACCTCGACGCCGGCGCCGAATCGCTCAACAAGGCCGAGCGCACCTTCGTCGAGCAGGGCGACGACTGGTGGCGCGCGCGGGTGCTGCGCGACCTCGCCGAAGTGCACGCCCAGTGGGGCCGGCGCCGCAGCGACCACTACCCGCGCGACCGCGCCCCCGCCCGCGCGCCGCAGCGGCCCGAGCCCCCGCACGACGACCACCAGCACCGCCGTGCCCAGGCGCTGCTGCGCCTGGCCTGCATGATCTTCCGGTACGAGGGCGACTGGGAGGAGTACAGCAACGCCCGCATCGCGCTCGCGGAGACCCTGGCGGCCCGCGGACGCGAACTCAACGCCTGGTTCATGCTCGACGAGATCCGCCGGCACTATCTGCAGGCCGACGAGCACTGGTACACCGCGCGCTGCCAGCGCGCCATGGCCGAGCTGGACACCCGGCGCCTGGACGAGCAGTACGCAGTCGTCGAATTCGTGTTCAGCCACACCCACTCCGAGAAGCGCCGGCAGTGGGTCGAGGGCTACGTCACCAAGGAGGCCTTCAGCGTCAAGCCGAAGGAGATGCATTACCACTGGGTGCTGCGCAACTACGGCTGGCGCGAACTGGAGGAGTGGGCCCCGCCCTATCTGGGCGAGTACCACGCCGCCCAGCGCGACTGGTTCGCCGCCCTGCCGCTCTACGGGCGCGAAAGCCTGCGCGCCGCGGCCCGGCAGCGGCGCGAGTGGTCGGTGCAGCGGCGCATCACGATGCTCACGGAGGCCTCCGAGGCGCTGGGCGGCATGGGCGACACCTGGGGCAAGCACCGCAGCGAGCTCGCGCTGGGGCGCGTGCGGCTGTACGCGGGCCAGGACGTCGACGTGTGCGCCCGGACCATGCGCGCCGCCGCCGAGGGCTTCGGCGAGCTCGGTGATCAGCTCTGGCACGCCCGCTCCCACCGCGCGGCGGCCGAGGCACTGGCGGCGAGCGGCCACCCCCGCCATGCGCTGGTCGACGCCGAGCGCGCCTACACGGCCTTCCAGCGCCTCGGCGACCGGATCGGGCGCGTCGGCGCTCAGGTGCTCTACGGGCGCATCCTCGACGAGACCGGCAATACGGCCGACGCGGTCGGCCATCTCACCGCCGCGCGCGACGCGGCCGACGACGAAGGCCTCGTCGGGCACACCCGCGAGGCCGACCACCTCCTGGCCCGCATCCAGGGCGGCCCGCGTGCGCAGAAACCGCTCTTCCCCCGGAACCGCCCCGCCCCGGGGGCTCCGCCCGCGGGACGGACGATCCCCGTGCAGCAGGGGGAGGGGGCCGGTGAGCCCGGCTCCGGCTCCGATGCCGCCGCGCCGGCGCTGGGCGGATCCGGGCAGCCCGAGACGGCCCGCGATTCCGGAGGTTCCGGGCAGACCCGCGAGGACCGCGAGGCCGGCGAGGGACCGGTCGACCCCGGACCCGACCCCGACGGACAGGCCGACCGCCCCCCGCGGCAGCGTTCCGGCGACGGCACCGGCGCCGGCGCGGCCCCCGAAACCGAATCAGCGGCCGACGATCCGCCGTAACCGCGCCGATCCCGTCCGGCTGACCACACGGCCCGAAACGCGAGATCAGCGGGCTTCACCGGCGATGCCCCCATGCAGCCGGGGAGGCGTTAGGGTCGTGCTGGCCGGACGACAGGGAGGGGTGCCGACATGAGACCGGGTATCTGGACGTCCGCGGCCGCCGTGGGCGCGGCCGCGCTGACGCCCACCGCGTGGGCGCGCATGGCCAGCGCCGGACGCCGGGGGCGGCCCGGCGCGGTGCCCATCCGGCCGGTCGCGATCGTGCTCGGTGCCGCCGTGTGGCCCAGCGGTCCCTCGCCGCTGCTGGAGGGGCGGCTGGAACTGGCGGCGACGCTGTTCCGCGACGGCACCGTGCGGGCGGTGCTGGTCTCCGGCGACAACAGCGCCGACGCCGGCAACGAGACCGACACCATGGTCGCCGCGCTCGCCGAACGCGGCGTGTCCAAAGACCGGATCGTGGCCGATCCGCACGGTTACCGCACCTGGGACTCCGCCGTGCGGGCGCGCGCCACCTTCGGCGTGGACCGCGCCATCGTCGTCACCCAGAACTTCCACCTGCCGCGCTCCGTCGCCCTGTTCCGGGCCGCGGGGATCGACGCCTACGGGGTCGGCGACCCCAGTTTCCGGCGGCGCCCGCGTTCGACGGCGGTGGGCTACTTGCGCGAAGCCGGAGCCAACGCCCGCGCCATGGGCGACTCCGTCCTGCAGCCCGCGCCCGCCGCATCCGAACCGCTGCGCACCGACCTGCGCGACGCGCTGTCGTGACCCGGAACCCGCCCCCGGCGCCTTTCCGGGCGCACCGTCCACAGGCTGGCACGCCGGATTGGCGGTGAGGGCGCCGTGGGCGCGATAATGCGGGGCATGGACGCGACGACGGATTCCGGACCCCTGCACGGACTGGACGACATCGACTGGAGCGGGCTCGCTCCGCGCGGAGGCGAGATCCCGGGCCTGCTGCGCGACATCGCCGGAGGCGAGGACGCCCAGCGCGGCGTCGACGACGCGGTGGCCGCCCTGTTCGACCTCCTCCGCTTCCCCGGGGCCGGCTACACCGCCGCCCCGCGGGCGGCCGACTTCCTCGTCTCCCTCGCCTGCCACCCCGACACCCCGCCCGACTGGCGCTCCCGCCCGCTCAGCCTGCTGCTCGAACTCCTGGTGCCCGCCGCCACCGCCGACGTTCCCGAGCGCACCGACGACGCCCTCTGGCGCGACGAGGTGGCCTGGGCCGCGGGCACCGACCTCGAAAAGGTCCGCGAGCAGTACCGCACCTGGGTCCACGAGGCCCCCGACGAGCAGCGGTTCCGGCGGATGCGGGTGCGGCTGGACGCCGTCGCCCGCGACGAAGGCGCGGCACTGCTGCAGGCCGAGCTCGACGTCTACGACGCGGTCCTGGCGCGCGCCGGCGACCTGCTGACCCTGCTCGACGGCCGCGACAACCGACGCGGCATCGACCCGCCGGCCGAGTGGGCCTGCTACGTCCTCGCGTTCCTGCCCGGCGCCGCCGCCGAGGTCTGCCCCGTCCTGCTCCAGCGCATGGGCAAGCCCGCCGACCTCGTCCGCGACTCCGCCCCCACCGCCCCGGCCGGTCCGCTGGCCGCGGCCTCGGCCGCCGCCACCCCCTCCAGCGACCTGCTCTCCGCCGAGATCTTCGCCCTGGGCATGCTCGGCGCCGCCGACGATCCCGCCGCGACCGTCGCCCTCGCCCACGAGATGGCGTCGGGACACCTGTACAACTCCTTCACCGCGGCCGTGGCGACGGTGCAGATCCACGGCGAGAAGGCTCCTGAGGAGTGCTTCACCCGGATCGCCAACGGCGGGCGCACCCGGCCCGGATACCGCGGCCTGTTCGGCGACGGGTGGCCGCATTGCGGCGAGACCCCGCCCGAGGCGCTGGGCTTCCTGGCGCTGGGCCGCGCCGGCGCCCGCGGCACCGACGAACGCATCGGGGCGCTGCCGGCGGCGCTGGCGGGTTCCGAAGGCGCCACGCTCGCGGCGGTCGCCGGCGCCGCGCTGGAGACCGTCCTGGGGCCGCGCACGTCTGCCGAGGACACCGTCGACCTCACGGCCGAGCTGGACGAGGAGACCCTCCAGGTGCTGTGGGAGCTCGCCGAAGTACCCGAACAGGGCTGGGAAGGCGCCGCCCTGGGCGAGACCGTCGCGGCCTGGGGACTGCCCGACAACCGCGACGAGTTCCGCGCCTTCACCGGGGCGGACGAGCCCGAGGCCGACTCCGAGGACGGATCGGCCGCTACGGCCGGCGACGCCCCGCAGGACGCGGGCTCGCCGCAGCAGCCCCAGCAGGGCGGTATCCTCTCCCGCCTCTTCGGCGGTGCCCGCTGACCGCGGTCTAACGCGACTCCGCCAGGGCCTCGCGGACACCCGGCTCCGCGGGGCCCAGGAACTGCGGCTCCGGTCGCACAAGGGCCTGGTAGGCGCCCATGAACGCCGCAGGGAACTCGCGCACGTAGCCGTAGACCGTCGCGAACGTCCGCGCGCGGTAGCTGGCGTCGCCGACCCCCTGGGTGTCGATCCCGGCGCGGGAGCACAGCGTGACCGCGCGCGGCAGGTGGAAGTTCTGCGTGACGACCGACGCGGACCGCACACCGAAGATCCGCCGCGCCCGCACGCACGACTCCCAGGTGCTGAACCCCGCATAGTCGGCGGCGACCTTGCCGCGCGGAACCCCGGCCGCCGTCAGATAGGCCCGCATGGCGTCGGGCTCGTTGTAGCCGGACACGCTGTTGTCGCCACTGACCAGCACCGCCTCGACCCGCTCGGTCGCATAGAGCTGCGCGGCCGCGTCCAGGCGCCGGGCCAGCAGCGTCGTCGGCGTCCCGTCCGCGCGCAGGCCCGCGCCGAGTACGAGCGCCACCGGTGCGGACTCCGCCGCCACCGGATCCGCGCGCTGCGCCGACGTCGCCGCATTCATCCAGGCGCAGGGCGCGGCCCCGACCAGGGCCGCCACCGCGAACAGCACCGCCCAGCCGCGCACCCCCGGCATCCGCCGCCGGAGGGCGCGCCGGCGCCGGCGCGCAGCTCCCCCCTCCACCGTCGTCGACTCGTCCCGTGCCTCCGGCCCCTCCGGCACCCCCGGCGGCTCGGCTCCTGCGGATTCCCCGCGCTCATCGCTCACACCCCGACCGACGCCCGAGCGGCGGCCGGGGTTCCCCGCGGGCGCCGGAAAGCTCCGGCGGCGCCTGCACGCCGGGCCCCGGCGCCGGTAGGTCCCGGAACCCACCTGGAGACCGCGGAGGAGGCGGGCCGGAGCGACGCCGCCCCGGGCGCCGACGCCCTGGCGCGGCTGGTGGGCGCCGACGAGGCTCTCGGCGTCGACCTGCCGCGGTGGTCCGAGCGGGCCGAAGCCGGACGCGACCGGTTGCCGAGTCGCCTGGCCGGGTCCACCGTGCGCATCGGGCCGCACCGCGCACCCGTCGGTCCTACGTCTCCGGTGCACCCGCGGATCCGGCGCCGATGCGCTCCAGAGCGTCCCGGACGCGGCCCTCGCAGGCGGCGAGTTCGGCGGCGGCGCGCGGCGTGGAGACCCCGGACAGCAGCGCGACCAGGGCCGTGCGGGTGTCACCGCCGGCGCTGTCGAGAGCCGCGGCGCAGGCGTCTTCGTCCGTGCCGCTGGCCTCGGCCAGGACGGTGACCGCACGGCCGCGCAGCTTGGCGTTGGTGGCGTCGACCCCCACCATCAGGTTGGAGTAGGTGCGCCCCAGACGCACCATCACGGCCGTGGAGAACGCGTTGAGCACCAGTTTCTGCGCCGTTCCCGCCTTCATCCGGGTGGAGCCCGCGATCACCTCGGCTCCGGTGTCGACGCACACGTGCACGTCGACGTCGCGGGCCAGCGGCGCATCGGGGTCGGCGCTGACGAGCACGGCGGCCGCCCCCGCCCGCCGCGCCGCGCGCAGGGCTCCGGCCACATAGGGTGTGCGTCCGCTCGCGGTGATCCCCACCGCCAGCTCGCCCGCACCGACACCGGTCGCGTCGGAGCGGCCCAGCTCCTCGTCGTCTTCGACCCCTTCGGCCGCCTGCCCGAGGGTCGCGGCGCCGCCGGCGTGGTGGGCCAGCACCGTCGCGGGGTCGGCGTCGAACGTGGGCGGCAGTTCGGCGGCGTCCATGGTGGCGATGCGGCCGGGTGTACCCGCACCGAAGTAGTGGATGCGGCCGCCGCTGCGCAGCGCCTCGACACCGAGGTCGACCGCCTGTGCGAGGCGGGGCAGGGCGGCCGACACCGCGCTCGGCACAGTGGCGTCCTCGGCGTTGATCTCGCGCAGGATCTCCAGGGTCGGCAGCCGGTCGATGTCGTACGTGGCACCGTTGCGCCGCTCGGTCGGCGCCCGCACGATCTCCCGGGGCCCCCGCGGCGCGGCGGCACCGCCGCCCTCGGCGGTGCCGCGCCGGGGCGTCACGGCCGGGTCCCGTTTCGGGGATCGTGGGCCGCGCCGTGTCCCGCGGCGCCCGCGCTCTCAGCGGGACCGCCCGCCGCGCGCTGCCCCGGACGCCGGTGGGTCTCGCCCACCCGCAGACCGCGCACGGCGTCGTAGGTGGTGGCCAGGGCGGTGCGGCTGTCGGCGTAGCGCGACTGGGCCAGCCCGACGAACAGGCAGTCGATCACGGTGAGCTGGGCGAGCCGGCTGGCCGTGGCGCCGGAACGGAAGGTGGTTTCACGTGCCGCGGTGGTCAGGATGTGGTCGGAGGCCTCGCTGATGGGGGAGCGGGGGAAGTTGGTGACGGCCACGGCGGTGGCGCCGCGGCGGCGCGCTTCGGCGAGCGCGTTGATGGTGTCGATGGTCGAGCCGGTGTGGGAGACCGCCAGGGCGACGTCGCCTTCGCCGAGGAGGGCCGCGCTGGTGATCATCACGTGCGTGTCGGACCAGGCGAACGACGTCACCCCGATGCGGTGCAGCTTCTGCTGCAGGTCGGCGGCGACGAAGGCGCTGGCGCCGACTCCGTAGATGTCGACGCGGCGCGCCGCGGCCATGCGGTCCACGACCGTCTGCAGGACCCCGGTGTCGAGTTGGGCGGCGGTGTCCTCGACCGCGCGGGCGTCGGTGGCGGCGATCTTCTCGACGACGGTGACGAGGGTGTCGTCGGGGTCGATGTCGCCGGCGACGTCACGGGTGCCGGTGCCGGCGCCGCGCGCCTGACCGGCTTCGGTGGCCAGCGCCAGCCGGAGCTCGCGGTAGCCGGTGAAGTCGATGGTGCGGCAGAACCGGATGACCGTGGCTTCGGAGGTCCCGCAGTCCTTGGCCAGCTGGGTGATGGAGGAGGCGGCGACGTGTTCGGGGCCGTCGACGATGCGCTGGGCGACACGCTGCTCGGCGGGCGCGAGGGAGGGCAGGAGGGAGCGGATGCGCAGCACCGTGGTGGGCGCCGGTGAGTCGCCGTGTCCGGACCGGCCGGTGGAGGTGCCGTCCAGGGGCGTCCCGCCGTCCGAATCAGTCGGCTTCGCCGTTTTCGCCATGTTGCAACGTTTCTTTCGGGTCGACTGCTGCCGTCAATGCGGGATCCGGGGAATCCTCGCGTTCTCCCCGGTCGCAGGCGCCCGGCGTGCGAACGGCCGAGCTCCCGCGGCGTCGTGCCGTGCGATTCTCCACACCATGATCGCTTACGTACGCGCCTGGGGGCAGGGGGCGCCGCAGGTCTGTGGATTCCGGAGGAGCGGGGCGCGGGCCGGTAGGCGCGTCCACCTGCAAGGAGTCCGGTGCGTGAACGGCGGGTCGCGCAGCGTCGGAAAGCGCGCGCTCGGCTCTCGCCGCGCCCCTCGTCGCGGCGAGAGCCGAGCGCTCTCCGGCCCGGCGGCGCCGATGCCGTGCTGAGACGAGCCGGGACGCCGGGACGGCGGGCGTCCGCGGCGACCGGTCGCAGGACGGGCCCGCACCCGGGCCGGTATCCGGAGAGGCCGCACCGATCCGGCACCGGGTGCGGAGTGTGCCTGGCGGGAGTCAACCCTCCCCGGTTCGTCCCACCAGGCACGGCGGTTCCCGAAGGAACCGCGTCCACCCACGAGCCGGCCGTCCTCCGGCCCCTGGGAGCCGAGACGCCCCCAGCGGTCCCGGCTCGAACCCGAGGCGTGTACCGGTAGCGGGGAAGTACCAGCCGGGACCGCCTGTACCCACCACCGTGACGCCTCCGGCTTTCAGCACACTGGCGATTCGCTTTCACCCGCCCGCCGCCCGCTTTCAGCCGCCCCGGGCCCCGGACGACGCCCGCACCGCCGCCCCTGCGCCGCACGCGCCCGGCCCGCCGCCGGGACCCCCTGCGACGCCGGCGCTAGGATCGGCGCCATGGCACAGCGAGTCGTCCTCGGCCTCGACGCCGGCGGGACCTCCACCCGGTGTGCGGCGGTGTCTGCCGACGGCGCCGCGCTCGGCTACGGCCGGGCGCCCGGCGCCAACACCTTCTCCGGCGACGATCCCGCCGCGGCGCTCGAACAGGCGCTGCGCGGCGCGCTGGCGGGCCTGGACTCCGCCGACGTCGCACACGCGGTGTTCGGCCTGGCGGGAGCTTCCACAGGCGGGGGCGCCCGGGCCGCCGGGATCGCGCAGGCGGCCTGGGACCGCATCGGACTGCCGGGCGGCCCCGTCGTCACCGACGACATCGCCGTGGCCTTCGCGTCCGGCACCTCCGGCGGCACCGGCGCCGTGCTCATCGCGGGTACCGGGGCGGTCGCGGCTCGCGTCACCGGCGGCGCCGTGCAGTCCCGGTGCGACGGCCACGGCTGGCTCCTGGGAGACGAGGGATCGGCGGTGTGGCTGGCTCTGGAAGGGCTGCGCGCGGGCCTGGCCGCCCTCGACGGGCGCGGCGGGCCCACGTCGCTGCACACGCGGATCGCCGCCCGGCTGGAGGTGCCCGCCGGCGACTCCGCGGCGCTGGTGCGGGCCGCCCACACGTGCCGCCCCGCCGAACTCGGGGAGCTGGCGCCCGCGGTGACGGCCGCCGCCGGTGAGGGAGACGCCGCCGCGGAGCGGATCGTCGCCGACGCCGCCCAGCGCCTGCTGTGTTCGCTCGCCGCGGCCGCGCCGGACGCGGCCGACGGGCCGGTCGTGCTGGCCGGGTCGATTCTGGAGGGCGGGCCGGTCGCCGACGCCGTCCGCGCCGGCCTGCGGGAGCGCGGCGCCGGCGCACCCCTGCGCGCGGTCGACGGCGCGTTCGGCGCGGCGGGGCTGGCCCTGCGCGCTTCCGGAGCGCCCCGCGGCGCCCACGCCGCGCTGCTGCGGCGCGCGGCAGCGGCCGACGGCCGGAGCGGTCCGCGTCCCGTCCCCTAGGCCGCCGTCCGGTGACCCACGGTGAAAATCCCGGTCGGGTCAAACCGGAAATTTCGTCCGTTGGGGGCGTCAGCGGTGCCCGCGAGTCGCTAAGGTCGTTGCCATGTCTGACAACAGCAACGAAGAGCAGGGCGACCCGACCGGATCGACCATGATGTTCCGCCGGTTCGTGACGGACAACAAGGAGCCCGACGCCGCTCCCAAGCGGTCGGTCACCCCCTACGTCCTCGCGGGGGTAGGTGCACTCCTGGCCATCGGCATCATCGTCGGCGTGGTCATCACGTGGTCCTGAGTGCCGGCCGCCGCCCGACGCCGGTCCGCGGCCCTCACCCACCGGTCGCTGCGGCGCGGGGGCCGCGCGGCCGTGCGCGGTGTATTCGGTTCGCGAGCGGCCCGAGAGGCTGCTAAGGTTTAACTCGTCGCAAGCCGGGACAGGCGGGAAACCGCGATCCCCGCCTCTACGGAACGCGCCATTAGCTCAAGCGGCAGAGCAACTGACTCTTAATCAGTGGGTTCCAGGTTCGAGTCCTGGATGGCGCACGCGCTGGCCCGTGTTGGTCGGCGGCCTCCGGTCGCCTTCCCCGCGGGCCGTTGTGTTGTTCCGGGGGGCGACCCCCGGGGCCCCGTGAGTCTGCCCGTGCTGGTCGGCGACCTCCGGCAGGCGCTCCGTCGTCGCATGTCCGATCACCGCGATCCGACATGATGCCGTGTACCGGCATCACCCCTCCCACCGGACGACGTCGAATCCCCTCAACCGGCCGCCGGGCGGATCGCCCCTCCGGCCCGCCGCGCGGCGGGCCGACCGGTGGACACGCCCCGCGATGCGATTCCTCGGCCATGCCTACGCCATTCCTGCCCGAAACTATCGATTCATTCGGGCATGCCTGTCGACTCAGGATCGTGGTGACGCTCAGGTGGACGGTGCGGGGGCGCCACGTCTCGGCGTGATGCGCTGCCCTTCCAGCTCTCTCGTGACTCAGCTCTCACTGAGGTATTGACCACGATGGGCCGTGTCCGTAAATTCGATCGCCAGAGATTGCGACACTATCTTCGATAGTTTCGGTATCCACATCGATTCCCGGTCCAGCCCTGATCCCCCGGCCCCGACCGCCCCACGAGCCGCCGAAGCGCCCCTGCCGCATCCCGGCCGAGGTGACCCGCGGCGGCGGATCGGATCCCCTCGGTCCACCCCCTGGAGGAGAGCAATGCACATACCCGACCAGACGGCCGAGGCGCCCGACCGCCTGCGCGTGGCCGTCGTCGGTACGGGCAACATCGCCAGGTTCCACGTCGAGGCGCTGCAGTCGCTGCCGGAGCAGGCCGCTCTGGTCGCGGCCGTCGACGTCGATCCCGACAACCTCGCGCTGTTCACCGACCGCTACGGCATCCCGCAGCGCTACAGCGATCTGGAGCGGATGCTGCGCGAAGTCCAGCCCGATCTGGTGCACGTATGCACGCCCCCCGGAACGCACCACGGCCAGGTCCTGGCCTGCCTGCGGGCCGGTGCCAGCGCCGTGGTGGAGAAGCCCCCGGCGCTGAGCCTGGCGGAGATGGAGGAGATGGCCGCCGCGGAGGGGCCGCCCGGCCGCGGTCCGTGGTTCGCGACTCTCTTCCAGCACCGGTTCGGTTCGGGTGCGCGGCGCGTGCGGGCGATGGCCGGGGACGGCGTGCTGGGGCGCCCGCTCGTGGCGGTGTGCCACACGCTGTGGTACCGCGATCAGGCCTACTTCGACGTTCCCTGGCGCGGCCGGTGGGACACCGAGGGCGGCGGACCGACGATGGGCCACGGCATTCACCAGATGGATCTGCTCCTGGCGCTGCTGGGCGACTGGAGCGAGGTCTCGGCGACCGCTCAGCGCCAGGCCCGGTCGATGGAGACCGAGGACCTCTCGGTCGGCCATGTCAGCTTCGCCAACGGCGCGGTGGCCGGAATCATCAACAGCGTGCTCTCCCCGCGCGAGGAGAGCTATGTGCGCATCGACTTCGAGCGCGCCACCGTCGAACTGAGCCACCTCTACGGCTACGGCGACGACGACTGGACCGTCACGCCGGCGCCGGGCTGCGAGGACGAGGTCACGGCAGCGTGGGAGGCCGGCGAGTCCGGTGTGAACAGCGGCCACTCCGCCCAGATCGCCCACGTGCTCTCGGCGCTGAAGGCCAAGGAGGCCCCGCCGGTCACCTCCGCCGAGTCGCTGCGCACCATGCGGCTGGTGGCCGGCATCTACGCCTCGGCCGCCCAGCATCGCGCGATCAGCGCCGGCGAGCTCCGCCAGGGCAGCCGCTTCTACGACCGCATGCACGGAGGCGGCACGCCATGGTAAGCGCTATCCGCACGTCCGGGCGGGCACCGGGGCCTCCCGCGCCGCTCCGGCGGGCGCACGCGGGCGCTCCCGGCGGAGAGCGCGCGCCGGTGCGTTCGGTAAGCGCTATCCGTCGGGAGCGGAGCCCCTTCGGCACACGTGCGCCCCTGCCCGGGAAGGAGGCGGCATGCGCGCACTGGTGATCCGCCGGCTCTTCTACATGGTCCCGACCATGTTCGCCATCTCGCTGGTGGCGTTCCTGATCATCCAGCTGCCCCCGGGCAACTACCTGACCACCTACATCGCCGAGCTCTCCGCGCGCGGCCAGTCGGTCGACCAGACCCAGATCCGCGCGCTGGAGCAGCGCTACGGACTCGACGACCCGATGTTCGTGCAGTACCTCCGCTGGATCGGCGGCATCGTTCTGCACGGCGACTTCGGCCAGTCCTTCCAGTACCAGCGCGACGTCTCCGACCTCATCTGGGACCGCGTGGGCATCAGCGTCGCCCTGGCGCTGGCCACGATCGTCGTCAGCTGGGGGCTGGCCATCCCGATCGGCATCTACTCGGCGGTGCGCCAGCACTCCCTCGGCGACTACGTCTTCACCTTCCTCGGATTCATCGGCCTGGCCACCCCGAACTTCATGCTCGCCCTGCTGTTCGTGTGGATCGCATTCGCCTACTTCGGCGAGAGCGTAGGAGGCATCGTCTCGCCCGAATTCGCCGACTCCGCGTGGAACCTCGGCAAGATCCTCGACGTGGTCTCCAACCTGTGGGCGCCGGTCCTCATCATCGGTACCGCGGGAACGGCCGTGCTCATCCGCGTGCTGCGCGCCAACCTGCTCGACGAGCTGCGCAAACCCTACGTCGTCACCGCCCGCGCCAAAGGCCTGCCCGAGTGGCGGGTGATCCTGAAGTACCCCGTGCGCATGGCCCTGAGCCCCTTCATCTCCACGATCGGGTGGGTGCTTCCCACCATCGTCGGCGGCGAGGTCATGGTCTCCATCGTGCTCAGCCTCGAAACCACCGGTCCGCTGCTGCTGCAGGCGCTGCGCAACCAGGACATGTACCTGGCCGGGGCGTTCATCCTCGTCCTGGGCGTGCTGACGCTGGTCGGGACGCTCATCTCGGACCTGCTCCTGGCCTGGTGGGACCCGCGCATCCGGCACGCCCAAGCCGAGGAGGCCTGACCCATGGGTTTCACCCCGCCCCTGAAACGCCGCGGCACCTCCGGCGACACGGCCGAAACCGCCGACAGCGCCCCCGCCGACGCCCTGGGCGCCGCCTCGCAGTGGCGGCTGATCGGGCTGCGGCTGCGCCGGCACCGCCTGGCCATGGCCAGCGCCGCCCTCGTGTGCCTCCTGGCTCTGATCGGCGCCTTCTGCGAATTCGTCGCCCCCACCACCTCCGGTGACTACAGCGCCGCCCACACCCACGCCCCGCCCCAGCGGGTGCACGTCGTCGACACCTCCGGCGGAGGCCTCGACCTGGGGCCCTACGTCTACGGCTACGACTCCGTGCGCGACGAGGAGACCCTCGCCCGCGAATACACCGTCGACACCTCCGACAAGGTCGAACTCGGATTCTTCGTCGAAGGCACCCCCTACGAGATGTGGGGCGTGATCCCCGCCGACACCCACCTGTTCGGCACGAAGGACCCCGACGAGCGGGTGTATCTGCTGGGCGCCGACCGCAACGGCCGCGACATGCTCTCCCGCATCGTCTACGGCGCCCGGGTCTCGCTGTCGATCGGCCTGCTCGGCGTCGCGCTGTCGTTCGTGCTGGGCGTCGTCCTCGGCGGCGTCTCCGGCTACCTCGGCGGGCGCACCGACAACCTCATCCAGCGCCTGATCGAGTTCACCATGTCCATCCCCACCATCCCGCTGTGGATGGGCCTGTCGGCGGCGGTTCCGCGCGAGTGGGGGCCGCTGACCACCTACTTCGCGATCACGGTGATCCTGTCCCTGATCGGCTGGACCGATCTCGCCCGCGTCGTGCGCGGCCGCTTCCTCTCGTTACGCGAAGAGGACTTCGTGCTGGCCGCCCGGCTGGACGGCTGCGGCCGCTCCCGCGTCATCCGCCGGCACATGCTGCCGTCCTTCACCAGCCACATCGTCGCGTCGCTGACACTGTCCATCCCGCTGATGATCCTGGCCGAAAGCGCGCTGTCCTTCCTCGGCCTGGGCCTGCAGCCCCCGGTCGTCAGCTGGGGCGTGCTGATGCAGGAGGCGCAGAACATCCACTCGATCGCCGGCGCCCCCTGGACGCTGCTGCCCGGCGTCGCCGTGACGGTGGCGGTGCTGGCGCTGAACTTCATCGGCGACGGAATCCGCGACTCCGCCGACCCCTACCAGTAAGCAGGTGCGAGAAATGGCCACTGGTACCGACCAGGACGTGCTTCTGCAGGTGCGGGGCCTGCGCACGCGGTTCCGCACCGACCACGGCGAGGTCCCGGCCGTCAACGGCGTGGATCTGACCCTGCGCCGCGGGCGCACCCTGTGCGTCGTCGGCGAGAGCGGCTGCGGCAAAAGCGTCACCGCCCGCTCCATCCTCCAGCTCGTCGAGCCGCCGGGACGCATCACCGGCGGGCGGGTGCTGCTGCACCCCGATCCAGACGCCGGCGGCGCGGACACCGGGGATGGCCACGCCCCGCGAACCGCGCCGCCGGTCACCGCAGAACCGCTCGACCTGGCCTCGCTCGGCCCCAAGGGCACGCGGATCCGGCGAGTGCGCGGCCGCGACGTCTCCATGATCTTCCAGGAGCCGATGGCCTCGCTGTCGCTGGTGCACCGCGTCGGCAACCAGATCGGCGAGGCGATCCGCGTGCACACCCCCGTAAGCAAGAAGGAGGCCCGCACGATGAGCGTCGGCCTGCTCGGCCAGGTCGGCATCCCCAACCCCGAACGACTCGTCGACGCCTACCCCTTCCAGCTGTCGGGCGGGATGCGCCAGCGCGTCATGATCGCCATGGCGCTGTCGTGCCGGCCGCGGCTGCTCATCGCCGACGAGCCGACCACGGCGCTGGACGTCACCACCCAGGCCCAGATCCTCGACCTCCTCGCCGACCTGCAGGAACGGCGCGGCATGGGGATGATGTTCATCACCCACGACATGGGCGTGGTCGCCGAGATCGCCGACGACGTCGCCGTGATGTACCTGGGAAACGTCGTGGAGCGCGGCACCGTCGACGACGTCTTCCACGCGCCCAAGCACCCCTACACCCGCGCGCTGCTGGAGTCGATCCCGCGCATGGGCGGCCCGCGCCGCGACCGCCTGCCCGCCATCCGCGGCACCGTCCCCGACCCCGCGCACCGCCCCACCGGGTGCGTGTTCCGCGACCGCTGCGACTCGGCCATGCCGGGGCTGTGCGACACCGTCGACCCGCCGCCGATCGACGTCGGCGGCGGCCGCCGAGTGAGCTGCCTGCTCTACGGCGGCGCCGGCGACCGGACCACCGGTGAGCAGGACGGCGCACAGGCCGGCGGTACCGGAGGCGACGCCCGCCCCACCCCCCGCACCGGAAAGGACGCCGCCGATGCCGACACCGACTGACGCCGGCCCGGCCGCCGCCGGCGACAACGCAGGCGGTACCGACACCGCGCCGCTGCTGCAGACCCGCGACCTACGGGTGCACTTCAACCTGCGCAAACGCAGCCGGCGCAGCGAAGCCGGCGTCGTCAAGGCCGTCGACGGGGTCGACCTGCGCGTCGAACAGGGCGAAACCCTCGGCCTGGTCGGCGAGTCCGGCTGCGGCAAGAGCACCCTGGGCGCGGCCGTCATGGGCGTACGCCCCGAAGCCCGAGGCGAGGTCCGCTACCGCTCCTCCGGCGGCCGCGTCCTGGAGGCGTCCCGGGCCGACGGCGCCGACCTGGCCGCTTACCGGCGCGAGGTGCGCATGGTCTTCCAGGACCCCCACTCCTCCCTCAACCCCCGGATGACCCTGCTCGACATCATCGGCGAACCGCTGCGCGTACTGATGGGCATCGGCGGCAGCGAGCTGGAGGACCGCGTCACCGCCGTCCTGCGCCGGGTGGGCCTGCGCCCCGACCATCTGCGCCGCTACCCGCACGCGTTCTCCGGCGGCGAGCGCCAGCGCGTCAGCATCGCCCGCGCTCTGGTGTGCGAACCCCGCCTGGTGGTGGCCGACGAGGCCGTCAGCGCCCTGGACGTGTCGGTGCGGTCGCAGATCCTGAACCTGCTGCAGGACCTCCAGGACGAGATGGGACTGACCTATCTGTTCGTGTCCCACGACCTGTCGGTGGTCGAGCACGTGTGCGACCGGGTGGCGGTGATGTACCTGGGCCGCATCGTCGAGTCCGGCTCCACCGCGCAGATCTACGCCCGCCCGCAGCACCCCTACACCGAAGCGCTGATCTCGGCCGTGCCCGTGCCCGACCCGCGGGTGCGCGGCAGCCGCGACCGCATCCGCCTGCGCGGCGAACTCCCCGACCCCGCCGACCCGCCCGCGGGCTGCCCCTTCCACACCCGCTGCGCCTACGCCACCGACCGGTGCGCCACCGAGATCCCCCCGCTGCGCGAGGTGTCCCCCGGCCGCATGGCCGCCTGCCACCACGCCGACGACCTCGCACTCTCGGGGGTCGGCTGACCCCTGGCCATCCCACCCCCGGACATCCCCCACAGGAACGGAGAACCGCAATGCGCGTACGCGAACCCCGGCTGCTGCCGCGGAGGCGAGCCCTCGCCGTCCCCGCCGCCGCGGCCGCCCTCGCCCTCGGCCTGAGCGGCTGCGACTTCTTCGACCTCGACCCCGGCGAGGAGGACGGCGGCCGGAGCGAGGCCGACGGCCAGGCGCCCGAACTCGCCGAGCGGGTCGAATCCGGCGACCTTCCGCCCCTGCAGGAGCGCCTGCCCGAGAACCCGGTGACGGTCGAGCCCGTCGAGGAAGTCGGCAACTACGGCGGCACCTGGAACACCGCCACCCTGGGGATCGGCGACTGGCCGTGGCTGGGCCGCACGGTCGGCTACGAGAACCTCACCCGGTGGAACACCGAGTGGACCGAGACCGTCCCCAACATCGCCGAAGACTTCGAGTACAGCGACGACGCCACGACGGTCACCTACGACCTGCGCGAAGGCATGAAGTGGTCCGACGGCGACGACTTCACCGCCGACGACATCGTCTTCGCCGCCAACGACGTCTTCAACAACGCCGACCTCACCCCGATGGCCAACCAGAACCCGCCCACGGCCGAGAAGATCGACGACTACACGGTCGAGATCACCCTGGACGACCCCGACGCGCTGTGGGCCGCGCACGACTTCATCCAGTACCAGCTCGTCAACAAGCCCGTGCACTACCTCGGCGAGTTCCACATCGACCACAACGAGAACGCCGACGAGCTCGCCGAGGAAGAGGGCTTCGACAGCTGGACGGAGATGTTCGACGTCAAGGCCGGCGTCACCGACTCCGCCCTGACCTGGCAGAACCCGGATCTGCCCACGCTGTACCCGTGGGAGGTCGTCGAGCCGCTGGCCGACTCGGGCCGCATGGTGCTGGAGCGCAACCCCTACTACTGGAAGGTCGACAGCGCCGGCAACCAGCTGCCCTACCTCGACAGCGTCGAATTCGAGATCATGCAGGACGAGGAGGTCATGCTGACCCGCGCCCTCAACGGCGACTTCGACTTCCACACCCGCCACTTCAACACCGCCGAGAACCGGCCGGTGCTGGCGGAGAACCGGGAATCCGGCGGCTACGAGTTCATCGACCTCGACGTCTCGGAGATGAACACCAACATGATCTCCTTCAACCAGACCGTCGACGACGACGGCCTGCGGGAGATCTTCCGCGACAAGCGGTTCCGCATCGCGATGTCGCACGGCATCAACCGCCAGGACATCATCGACGTCGTCTACCAGGGCCAGGGCGAACCCTGGCAGGGTGCGCCGCGCCGCGACACCCCCTTCTTCAACGAGGACCTGGCCAAGCAGTACACCGAATTCGACCTGGACAAGGCCGGCGACATCCTCGACGACGCCGGCTACGGCGAACGCAACGGCGACGGCGTCCGCGTCAGCGAGGACGGCACCCCGCTGAGCTTCACCCTCTCGGCCCCCGGCGACTACCGGCCCGACATCATCGACTCCATGGAGATGGTCGTCGACACCTGGAAGGAGCTGGACGTCGACGTCGAACTCGACGTCGAGGAGCGCTCCTCCTGGCAGGACAGCCGGGAGAACAACGAGCACGAGGTCAACGTGTGGTCCGGCGACGCCGGCCTGCTGGACGCCATGTACGACCCGCGCTGGTACGCGCCCCTGCACTCCGGCGAATCCAACTTCGCGATCCCGTGGGCCCAGTGGTACGCCTCCGACGGCGCGGACCCCCGCGCCCAGGAGCCGCCGCAGGAAATCAAGGACCACCTCGAGATGTACGACGAGCTGCAGGCCGAGCCCGACCCGAGCAAGCGGGAGGAGCTCATGGTCGACTTCCTGGCCGAGAGCCGGGAGCGGTTCTACGCCATGGGCATCGGCCTGACCCAGCCCGGCTACGGCATCGTGTCCACCGACTTCCGCAACGTCCCCGAGCAGCTGCCCGAAGCCTCCGTGTACAACACCCCGGCTCCGGCCAACCCGGAGCAGTTCTTCATCGAGCAGTAGCCGCATCGGCGCCGCGCGCACGGGCCGGACCCGCCCGGACCGCCCGTGCGCGCGGGCCCCAATGCCGCAGCGGGACCGCCCACCGGGGCGGGCCGCCTGCGGCACCGACCGACCGCACCCGAACCGCACGAACGACCGATCCTTCCGGAGGGGCGATGACCACCGAGCACCCAGACGCCGCGACCCCGGCGCAGCAGGCGTCCGCGAGCGGGGCCGAACCCGCAGCCCGCGGGCTGGGCCTGGTCCACGAGCACGACCGCTCGCTGCGCGTGACCTACGACGGATCCCAGCTTCTGCGCTACGTCTACCGGCCTTGGGACGCCCAACTGGAGTCGCCGCGCCCCTACTTCCACCCGCTGCACACACTCGGCGGCGACGCCGTCAGCCTGTACCGGCCCCACGACCACGTCTGGCACAAGGGCATCGCCTGGTCGCTGCCCAACGTCGGCCCCGCCAACTTCTGGGGCGGCCCCACCTACCTGCGCGACCGCGGATACCGGCAGCTGCCCAACGACGGCTCCATGAGCCACACCGGCTTCGACCTGATCAGCACCGCCGGCGGAGAGGCCGCTGTGGCCGAGCGGCTGGCGTGGATCACCGAGCAGGGCGACACCTGGTTCACCGAGCGCCGCGGGTTCCGCGTCAGCGCCGACCCCGCCCGCTCGGCCTGGACCCTGGTCTTCGAAACCGAGTTCACCAACCGCACCGACGAGGCGGTGCTGATCGGCAGCCCCACCACCGAAGGCCGCGAGAACGCCGGCTACGGCGGCCTGTTCTGGCGCGGACCCCGGTCCTTCAGCGGCGGGCGCGTCTACACCCCCGAGCAGGAAGGCGGCGACGACATGATGGGCGTGCGCGCGCCCTGGATGGGTTTCGCCGGCCGCCACGACGAGTACGACGGCGCCTCGACCCTGGTGTTCGCGGACGCGCCCGACAACCCGGGCCACCCCGTCAAGTGGTTCGTGCGCAGCGGCATCTTCGCCACCGTGTGCCCGGCGCCGTTCTTCGACGAGGAGGTCGCGGCCCCGCCCGGCGTGCCGCTGTCCTACCGCTACGCCGTGGTCGTCGCCGACGGCGACCGCGAGCGGGAGGGCAGCGCGGAACTGGCCGAGTCGGCCCTGGCCGAGCTGGGCCGTCCGGGCCTCGCCGCCCGCGGCGCCGACGCTGCTGCTGCGGCGCCGGGCGAGGGCACGGCCGGGGTGGGCGCCCGATGACCGCATCCGAAGCGGCCGATACCGGCCACGCCGGCGCGATCCCCGGCTTCCCCGGCGGCACCGCCGTCTCCCACCTGCACGTCTACGACTGGCCCACCCCCGACGGGCTGGCCGGCGGCTCCCCGCACCTGCACACCGCCTCCACCGAGGGGTATGTGGTCGTGCACGGCGAAGGGACGCTGGAGACCCTCAGCGGCGCCGGCTACTCCCGCACCCCGCTGGCGCCGGGCACCCTGCTGTGGTTCACGCCGGGCACGGTGCACCGGCTGGTCAACGGCAGCGGCGACCTGGAGCTGCTGGTGGTCATGCAGAACGCCGGGCTGCCCGAGGCCGGCGACGCGGTGCTGACCTACCCGCCCGACATCCTGGCCGACCCCGACGCCTACGCGCGTGCGACGGCCATCCCGCCCTGGACCGGTTTCCCCGACGCCGCTTCGGCGCACGCCGCCATGGCCGCGGCCGCCCGGCAGCGCCGCGACCTGGCCATCGAGGGCTACCTGCGGCTGCGCGAACGGGTGCGCCGGCACGGGCCCGGGGCGCTGGACGAGCTGTATGCGGCGGCGGTGGGGCTGGTCCGCGACAAGGCGGCCGGATGGCACCACCACTGGGAGCGCGGCCCGCACCGCCAGGCCGAGGCCACCCGCGCGCACATCGCCGGCCTCGCCGGGGGCGACGGCGCCCACCTGGGCGACTCGGCCGTCTACACCGCCGACACTGCGGCGGGCCCGCGCCGCACCGGCATGTGCGGCATGCTCAAGGTCTGGGACCTGGACGGAGCCCACCCGGTGGGCTGAGTGCCGCCACCACCACCCCCACTTCCCGTTGATCTTGTAGCTACGGTGCGTGAAACCGGTTTCTAGTGACGGTAGCTACAAGATCGATGGGAGGGGCGGGGCTGACACGTGCGGTTTCCACAGGGGGAAGATCCGAGTGGAGTCCGGGTGGGGCGGCCCGGCAGCCTCGACGGTATGCGCACTCCTCCTCGGCCCGCGTCCGGCGCCGCCGCTCTGCCCGCCGCCGCTCACCGCGCTGCGGCGCTGGCCGCGCGCCAGTACGGTTCCATCACCTGGCACCAGGCCTCGGCCTGCGGTGTCGACGACGGCCTCATCCGGCGGCTCCTGCGCGGACAGCACTGGGAGAAAGTGCATCCGCGGGTGTACGCCGTCCGGGGCGCGTACGAGGCCGCCGACGACAGCGAGCGATTCCGTCAGCGGGTCATGGCCGCCCAGCTTTCGCTCGGCCCCGCCGCGTTCGCCGGCGGTGCGACCGCAGCCCGCCTTTGGGGCATGCACGGGTTTCCCCCGTGGGACGGGCACGAGATGCACATGGTCATACCCGCCCTGGGCGCCCAGCGGCACGTACGCGGCATCACCCTGCACACGTGGGACACCGGCGAAGACGAGGTCACCGCCACCGGATCCGGGATCCGCCTGACCACACCGGGCCGCACCTTGCGCGACACGCTCCTGCACGTCGACCGCGACACCGGCGTCTGCCTGACCGATTCCGCGCTCAACCGCGGGCTCGTCCGCCGCACCGATCTACCCGAACTCCACGCCCGCAACCGCGGCCGCAGGGGGTGCCGCCGCGTGGCCGACTGGTGGGCACTGGCCGACGAACGAGCGCAGAGCCCGCTGGAGACCCGGGTCCGGCTCATCTGCGTCGACGGAGGACTGGCGCCCAGCGCCCTTCAGCACCCGTTCGCCGACACCGACGGACGGGTTTTCGCCGTCGCGGATCTGTGGTGGGAGGAACTGCAGGTCATCGGCGAGTGCGACGGGATCGGGCCTCATGGGCAGGCCGCGACGCTCGCCTATGACCGCAAGCGCCAGAACGCCCTGCAGGCCCGTTACCCCGGAGCGCGTATCGTCCGGTTCACCTGGCAGGACCTCTACAACCCCGCCTACATCCGCGCCGCAGTCGTCGGCACCGCCCGCCGCTGACCGTCGCCGTCCCGTCCGTCTCCGGTGGCCCCGCCCCGCCCACTGCCCGGAACCCCCCCCACTTCCCGTCGATCTTGTAGCTACGGTGCGTGAAACCGTTTTCCCGTGTCGTTAGCTACAAGATCGGCGCCGATGGGGCCCCGCGACGGTCCGGTGAGGCGCTAGGGTTGCGGCGGAACGCCCCCTGAACGCAGCGGCGAGCCGCCCCATGATCGTCCACGCCCCGGTGATCATGGGACGGCCGCCGGTCCGACACCTCCGCCTTCCCGGCCGGGCCGTGCCCGACCGCCGTCCTCGGAAGGCGTGCGGCGACTCCCTCGCCGGTCAGCCGCCGCAGTGCCTGATTCTGTGCCCGCACCCGCCGGTCGTGACGGCCGCGGGCCCGAGCGCAGCCGGGCGAGGCGACCTGCGGCTTCGCCCCGGCTGCTGCACAGCCTGGTGATGCGCGGCTGGGAACCGGTTGGGATGCGGTTGAGGTGCCGGTCAGCGTGATCCCAGCGCCGCTGCTGTCGGCGGCGTGGTCCCGCGGGGCGTGCGCGACGACCCGGTTGGCGGGCGGCGGCCCTGCGGCGTCCGCGTCGGCCGTAGAGGAGTTGGATATGGACTTCGAGGTTCTCGGCCCTGTGCAGGTCCGGGAGGACGGCGGCCACCTGCGCCTGGCGCCCAAGCAGACCGACCTGCTCGCCGCGCTGCTGAGCAGGCCGGGCGTGGTGGTCGCCGCCGAGCAGCTGATCGACGCGCTATGGCCCGAGGCCCCGCCGCGCTCGGCCACCAAGAGCCTCCAGGTCTACATCCACCACCTCCGCCAGAGCCTGGGGGAGGAATTCCCGATCGAGCGCGCGGCCCAGGGATACCGGATGGTCGTGGACCCGGTGCGCGTCGACGCGCTGTGCTTCGAGCAGCTGGCCGGGCAGGGCGAGCACGCGCTGGAGTGCGGCCGCCCCCGGGAAGCCGCCCGGCTGCTGGGCGAGTCCTTGGGGCTGTGGCGCGGCCCTGCGTTCGCCGGGCACGAGGCGCTGCCGCTGGTCCGCGAGGAGGCGGCCCGGCTCAACGAGCTGCGCCAGCGCGTCGCTGAGATGCGGTTCGACACCGAGCTGGGGCTGGGGCGCCACGGCGCCGTGGTCGCCGAGCTCACCGCGCTGGTGGCCCAGTACCCCTTCCGCGATCGGTTGCGCGCCCAGCTCATGCTCGCCTACCACCGCACAGGGCGCTCCAGTGAGGCGCTGAGAGCCTTCCGGGAAGGCCGGGACCTGCTCGTCGAGGAGCTGGGCCTGGAGCCCGGACGCGACCTGGCCGCACTGGAGCAGGCGATCCTGCGCAACGACCCGGAGCTGGACGCGCCGGCCGGGCCGCAGAGTGCGGGCGCCGGCCCGTCGTCGAGCGCTCCGGCGCCCCGAACGGGCGAAGCGGGGGCCGAGTCCGAGCGCGGCGCGCCCGAGGCGTCGGCGCCGGCGGGCGAGATCGGGGAAGCCGCGCCCGAGGGCGCGCCGTCGTCGCCGCGGCCGGCGCCCGCGCAGCTCCCGCCCGACATCGCCGACTTCACGGGACGCCACGAGCAGGTGGCGCAGCTGCGCGCCCGCATCGGCGAGCAGGCCGAACCCGGCAGCGCGCCCCGCCCTGTCGCGGTCTCGGCGGTCTCCGGCATGGGTGGGATCGGCAAGACCGCGCTCGCCCTGCGGGCCGCCCACGCCTGCGCCGCGGACTTCGGCGACGGGCAGCTGTACGCCGGCCTGCGCGGCGCCCAGCAGGAGCCTGCCGATCCCGCCCAGGTACTGGCGGGCTTCCTGCACGCCGTGGGTGTGGAGGGCGCGGCGCTGCCCGAGCCGCTGGAGGAGCGCTCGGCCCTGTTCCGCAGCATGCTGGCCGGGCGCCGCATGCTGATCGTGCTCGACGACGCCGGCTCCGAACGGCAGGTCCGCCCGCTGCTGCCGGGCGCGCCGGGCTGCGCGGTGCTGATCACCGGCCGCATCCGGCTGACCGGGCTGGAAGGCGCCGACATCGTGGACCTGGACGTCTTCGACCCCGGCCAGGCTGTGGAGTTGCTCGCGCGCATCGTAGGCGGGGAGCGTGTCGCCGCCGAGCCCGAGGCCGCCGCGGAGATCGCGCGGCTGTGCGGGCACGCGCCGCTGGCGGTGCGCATCGCCGGAGCGCGGCTGAGGGCCCGCCCGCGGTGGCCGCTGTCGCACCTGGTGCGGATGCTCGGCGACGAGCGGCGGCGGCTGTACGAGTTGGCCGTCGGCGATCTGGGTGTGCGCGCGAGCTTCGCGCTCAGCTACGCGGGACTGGCCGAGCCCGCCCGCCGCCTCTTCCGGCTGCTGGGCACGCTCGAGACCGGCGATGTGGCCGCGTGGACGGCCGGCGCCCTGGCCGGAATCGGGTCGGCGGAAGCCGAGGCCGCCGTCGAGGACCTGGTCGACGCGCAGCTGCTGGCGGTGGCCGGCGCCGACAGCACCGGGCAGTTGCGCTACCGCATGCACGACCTGGTGCGGCTTTACGCCCGCGAGCGCTGCGAGGAGGAGGACGCGCCCACGGAGCGTGCCGCGGCGCTGCAGCGGGCGCTGGGCGCGTGGCTGTGGCTGGCCGAGCAGGCCACCGAGTACATCACCGGGCCCTGCTACGTCACGATGCACAGCCCCGCGCTGCGGTGGCCCTTGTCGGCGGCCGAGGCGGCGCAGCTGCTCAGCGAGCCCATGGCGTGGTTCGAGGCCGAGTCGGCGGCGATGGTGGCGGCGGTGGAGCAGGCCTGCCGCCTGGGCCGGCACGAGGCCGCCTGGGACCTCGCCGGGTGTATGGAGAAGTACTTCGGAGTGCGCGGGCGCTTCGCCGACTGGCGGCGCACCCACGAGGCGGCCATCGCGGCCTGCCGGGCGGCGGGCGACATCCGCGGCGAAGCCGTCCTGCGCCGCGGATTCGCCGACGTGGCCACCTGGGCCCGCCAGAGCGGGGACGGTTCGGGTACGGCGATGGGCACCATGACCGAGCAGGCAGAACGGGTCTGGGAGCTGTTCGAGCGGCTGGGGGACCGGCGCGGGATGTCCGACGCGCTGGTGATGCGCACGTGGGCGCAGGTCTCCCAGGGGGCGGCGCGTCGGGCGGTGCGTTCGGCCGAGGAGGCTCTGGAACTGGCCGAGGGGGAGGGCTACACGGGCGGCCGGGCGCGCGCGTACCAGGTCATGGCGGTGGCCGCGCACGGTCTGGGGGATCCGGCGCAGGCGGTGGCCCACCTGGAGCGGGCGCTGGAGTTGGCGCGGCTGCTGGGCAATCCGCGGTTCGAGTCCACCGCGATGCAGTTCCTCGGAGCCGCGCAGTGCGAGGCGGGCGACCTGGAGCGGGGCCGGGCCAACCTGGAGCGGTCGCTGGCGATGACGCGGGCGCTGGGCGACCGCTACGCCGAGGGTTTCTCCCTGCTTTACCTGGCGCGCCTGCACTTGGCGGTCGGCGATCCGCAGGCTCTGGCCACCGCCGCCGGGACTGTCGACCTGAGCCGGCGCTACAGCATGAACCACCACCTGGCCGACGCGCTGGGGCTGCAGGGACGCGCACTGCTGGATGCGGGCCGGGCGCAGGAGGCGGTCGAGGCGCTGGAGGAGTCGGTGGAGGTCTGGCGCACGCGCGGCTGGCCGGCGTTCCTCGCCGAAGGGCTGAGCGGTTTGGCGCGGGCCTACGAGGCGGTGGGTGAGGACGCGGCGGCCGCCCGGGCCCGAGCCGAGGCCGACGAGATCGGCGCCGATTCACCCGAGGCGGTACCGGACGCCGCGTCGGGCACCGCACCGGCGGAGTAGGGCGGAGTAGGGGCGGATCCCGGGGCGCGCGGGCGTGGGCCGCGCCCGTGTGACGCAGACGGCACGCCGCCCTGGAAGGAGGCACCTGCGGGATCGGGTAAACTGGGAAACGCAGAGGGGGCGCGATCCCCCCGCATCGGCGGCCTGCGGGCCGCCGCTTTAGCGCCATTAGCTCAAGTGGCAGAGCAACTGACTCTTAATCAGTGGGCTCAAGGTTCGAGTCCTTGATGGCGCACATCCCGGCCCGTGCGGCCGGCGGCCTCCGCGCCGCCTCCGCACGGGCTTTCGCTTTTCCGGGGCGGAGCGCGGCAGCGCGGGCCCCGGGGTCTGCCGGCCCGGCGAAACCCTCGCGCTGGACCGCCCGAGCGCCGCGACCGGTCCCGGTCCGGTCACCCCTCGATGACGGGCTCCTCGTCGGTGCGGGCGAAGGCCTCGGGGAAACCGTCGGTGCCGTCCCAGTTCACGATGAGGTGGTCACCCTCGGCGTTCAGCTCCGCCGAGCCCGACCGGGACTCGGTATCGGGGCAGTCCAGCTCGATCGTGGCGGCGGGGCCGGAGTCCGCCGGGTCGAGGGTGCCGGAGCAGGCCGCGTCGCCGTCGGTGCGGACGTCCTCGCCGAGGACGGTCAGGGTGGTGTAGTCGCTGTCGTCCACGGTGGACTCCCAGACGCCGTCCATCCCGCCTTCGGCAGCCGACTCGGGTGAGGGCCCCTGGCCGGCGCCCTGCTCCTGGGACGGTGCGTCCGAAGCCCCGCCGTCGCCTCCGCCGCCGTCGTCGGCCGCGCACCCCGCCGCCAGCGCGACGCCCGCCATGAGCGCCGCCGTCGCCGCACCCGTGTGTACCGCGCTTCGCATCAGACCCACCTCGCTCGTTCGGCGCTGCGGCGGCCGTACCGGCCACCGGTCCACCCGAAGCTATACGGCGTGATCGCGCGGCGAATCGGGGTTAGCACCGGTTTCCGGGTAGGCCGGCGGTGGTTCTGCGGTCACGGTAGAGGTCGACAGCGGCCCTGCGGACACGCTGCCCGGCCCCGGCCGCACCGCAGCGCACCTTCCGGCCCGAGCGGCCGAGCCTGCTCGCCACCGAGCGCACCCGCACCGTCAGGCGGCCCCTCACCGGTCCCGGCGCGGGCTCGTCCAGATCGGCGGCCCGCGTCGAGGGCCGGAAGGGCATCACTCCTCCACGACGTCCGGCACCGTCGAGCGGAACTGCGCGCCGGGTACGACTACGATTCGCTCGTCCTCCGCCATGCCGACGCCCTCCGGTAGCCGACCTCCGAGGGTATCGGTGGCGTCGCGGCCGATGATCGCGACGTCGCCGTTGTCGAGTTCCCAGAACTCGGGGCAGTCCTTGCCGACGCGGCTGGCGCCCACTTCGGCGGCGGTCTTGCCCAACCGTCGCTCGAACGTGGCCGAGGGGTCGACGTCCCAGGGGCGATCCATGGAAGTCTCCTCAGAATGGGTGATTCGGGCCAGGCCCAACCTCCCCTTCATGCGAGATCCCTACACGGTTTCCTGGTGGCCGCCCTCCGGCGGAGGCAGCGGCGCAATCTCCCGGCGGAAATAGTCGCGGAAGGGCTCGCCGCGTTTCCATAGCCCGGCGAGGGCTTCGGCCGCGTTTGCCACCAGCTCGGCGTCGTCGACACGCTTCGCGCCTATGGGAGTCCACGTCTCGTCGTAGCGCACCTGGTAGAGCACCTGCTCGCCGTAGACCATCAGCTCCGGCAGCGCGGCGGACGACTCCAGGTATGCCACTTCCGCGGCGTCCAACGCCCGGATCGAATGCCCGCACTCCACGAAGATCCGGTGGCTGTGCGATTCCCACTGCACGTAGGGCGTCGGTGGCTCCTCCACGATCCGCAGTCGGCGGAATACCAGCCCTTGGTGGGAGTAGCGGGCGACGTCCGCACGGATCCAGTCGCGTTCGCCTGCGAAGATCCCTAGTGCTCGGGCCCAGTCGTCGGCCACGAAGGCGTCCCACGCCGGGTCGTCGAGCTCGTTGAAGTACTGCGCGCGTTCCAGTTTCCAGATCACGCCGCCGTCGAGTTTCTCCTCCGCCCGGTCGCTGTCGGCGTGGAAGGTCGGCCGGTCGAGTACCGTGCCGTCGGCCGCCCGGATTCGATCGAAGATGCTATGGCTCATAGATTGCGTCCGGAAAGGGTCGGGGGAGACCGGGTTGCCCGGTGTGAGAAGCCAGCGCGAATCACCGTTCGCGCAATGATCATCGCACAGGGTGAATCGGGCGTGCGCGCTATCGGGGGATCTCCCGCCCGCCGACGCGGCCCTTGCTCGTCGAACGCGAACCGTCGACCGAGTTCAGCGCCGACGACGACCACACCCGCGATCAACGGGGCATCGGCGCGAGTCGTCGAAGGGCTGCGGGCACAGCACCAGCTAGAGAGGACCAGTGTGAACGACACCGATTCCCCGCGCGTGATGCGTCTGATCGTCACCGGCGGGGGTACCGGGGGCCATACCTACCCCGCGCTGACCGCCGTGAACGCGCTGCGTGCGCGGCTTCAGGCGCAGGGCCGGAGCCTGGAGGTGCTGTGGGTGGGCGCCGGGGACAGCCTGGAGGGCCGGGTGGCCGCCGGCAACGACATCCCGTTCCAGGCGGTCGACACGGGCAAGGTCCGCCGGTCGAAGAACCCGCTGAAGCTCGCGTCGGCGGAGAACATCCGCGACATGGGCAAGGCGCTGCGCGGCGTCTTCCAGTCCCGCCGGGTCGTCTCCGGTTTCCGCCCGGACGCCGTGCTCGCCACCGGCGGCTATGTCGCGATTCCCGTGGGCCTGGCCGCCCGCATGGCCCGCCGGCCGCTGGTCGTGCACGAGCAGACCGTGCTGCTGGGGCTGGCCAACAAGGTACTTGCACGCGCGGGCGCCCGGATGGCGGTCACCTCCGAGTCCACGCTGAAGCTGCTGCCCGACTCGGCCCGCGCGAACGCGGTGGTGACCGGAAACCCGGTGCGTCCGGCGGTGCTGGAGGGACAGGCCGACCGGGCCGCAGAGGAACTGGGTTTCGACGGCTACGACCCGGACCTGCCCACGGTTTACGTCACGGGCGGTGCGCAGGGGTCGGTGCAGATCAACACCACGGTCCGCGACGTGCTGCCGTGGCTGCTGGAGCGCGCCAACGTCGTGCACCAGTGCGGCGAAGCCAACGTCGACGACCTGCGTGCGGCCACCCGCGACCTGGATCCGACGCTGGCTGCGCGCCACCATGTGACCGCGTTCGTCGGATCGGAACTGCCCGACGTGCTGGCGATGGCCGACGTGGTGATCTCCCGCAGCGGCGCCGGGACGATCGCCGAGCTGACCGCGCTGGGCAAGGCCGCGGTGTTCGTTCCGCTGGCGTCGTCGGCCGGTGACGAGCAGCGGCACAACGCCCGCCACCTGCAGGAGGCGGGCGCCGCGCTCGCGCTGCTGGAGGAGGTGTCGGCGGATGCGCTCCGCGGGAAGCTGGAGCCGCTGCTCACCGATCCAAAGCGCCGCGCCGACGTCGCCGCGAAGGCGCGCGGGCACGGCCGACCGGACGCCGCAGACCGCCTGGTGGACGTCGTCCTCGCGGCGGCGGGCCGCTGACCCGGCGGGGGGATGTCCGCGTCGAGGGTGTCGGCGAAGACACCCTCGACGTCGAAAGCGTCCCCGCAGACACCCTCGACGCGTGTGTTCACGCGGCCCCGCGCCGCCGCCGAGCGGGATTCACCCGGGTCGGCCGCTGAGGATCCGGTTCACGAGGTCGTCGGTCAGTGCGCCGAAGCCGGTCGCCGCCCACACGCTTTCCTCTGCGGGTACCTCGTAATAGGGCACCGTGCGGCCGTCGTGCTCGGCGGGCAGCACGCTCGGCCGGCCCCGCTTGTTGACCGCGCGGGCGCACGCGGTGCACAGCGGGACCTCGACGGTGCGGCTGCCGCCGAACTCCCGCCACTGCACCGACCGCGTGCCGTTGCCGTGCAGCGGGTTGGCATAGCAGGGCCGGCGCGGCTTGTCGCGCCCCGCCAGCGCGTCTTCGGCCAGATCCAGCAGCACGAGTACGCCGGCCGCGTCGGCCAGTGCGGGCCCCTGGGCCTTCATCCGGTCGTGGACCCGCGCGGCGGCGTCCCGCGCGTCCAGCGCGCGCGACAGGTGGCTCTCGGACACGCCGGTCGCAGCGCTGAGCCGCTCGCCGAACTCGATGAGGTCGCGTTCGCCGCGCTCCACCAGGGATTGGAGCCGGGCGCGGTCGGCATTGTCGAAGGCGGCGTGCTGGGGAACCGCCGCCGAGGCGCCGCGGCGCCGCAGCACGAAGAGCCCGATGATGGCCATCGCCGCCAGGAGGAGCCCTAGGGCGGCGAGGCCGGCCCACAGCACCCACAGCGGCAGTCCCACCCGCCCGGTCGCGGGCGGGGGGTCGTCGTCGGCCGTTGCCTCCTCGTAGGCGGCTGCGGGGTCCTCGGAGCGGGCCGCATCCAGGGCCGAATCCACCCGGTCGGCGATCGAGACCCCCTCGTCCGGCCGATGGACGGTATCGGAGGTCATGGCGCCGTAAAGGGCCTCGTCCGCGGCCTGCGTGCCGAAGTCCGCGCCGACCAGTCGGCCGTCGAGGACCTGCTCGTAGGCCAGCATGTGACGCGTACCCCGGCCCATGCGATCGTTCACAGCACTCAGCAGCGCTTCGGGATCACCGTCCCAGGCGTCGCCCGGGGCCAACGGGATCACGATGACGTACAGGTCGAGCGGCCCCTCCTCGATTCGTCCGGCGATGCGCTCGCGCTCCTGCTCGGGAAACGCCGTGTCGTAGGCCGGGTCCACGTGGACCGGGGACTCGGCCAAGGACTCGGCCACCTCCTCGGCCGGGGTGAGAGCCGAGTCGCCGGCTTCTGCGTCCGGGGAGGCCGCAGCGGTGGCTGCAACCGGTTCGAACAGCACCGCCAGCAAGGCCAGCACGGAGACGGCTACGGTTCTAGCTGACATGGTGCTCTCCCCTTCTTCGTGGATCGGATCCGGCCGTTCGTCGGGTTGGAGGCGCCCCGCAAGCGCCGGGTACGGCTGCCGCGGTGGAGCCCCCGACGGCTCACGGAGCCGGGCCGCCCGGCACCCCGCCGCGACGCGACTCCCGCGCCGGCGGATCAGCGTGCTGCGGGCCGTGTCTCGCGAAGGTGCGCCCCACCAGGGTTCGACCCCCGTCACCTCGGCTGTTCGACGTCTCCATCGGGACGTTCCTTCAGCAGTTCCCCGACCAGTGCGGCGGGGTCGTCGGCGCCGAAACCGTGGCGGATCCACGGGTCGTCCGGATCGGCGTCATAGGCGTGCGCGGTGCCGCCGGACCGCAACCGCAGCACGCGCGCGGAACGCGCCCCCGGGCTGAGTTCCGAGCAGCGCGCGCACACCTCGCCCTTGCCGCTGCGGCCGACCGGGGTCCGCGTTCGCTCGGTGGCCCACGGGTGGAGCGGGTTCACCCCGCACGGCTCGAACGGGGCGGCGCGGGGATCCTCGGCTTCGGCCAGCGTCCGCCGCGCCAGCACCACCACCCCCAGCAGGTCCAGGGTCCGGGGTCGGGCTTCGGCGGTCAGCAGGGCGGCGTCGGCCTGAGGGAGCAGTGCCTCGGGAAGCGCATCTTCACCCCGGGCCAGAAGAGCGCGCAGCCGTGCGGTTTCGCGCCCGGCAAGGCGGCGCAGGACGCGGTCGCCGACGACGGTGCCGCCGCCGCGCCACACCCGGCGGGCGTACAGCAGCACAATGCCCAGGCCGATGGCGGCGGGCGCCACGAGCAGACCGAACACCAGGAATCCGGGCGCCACCCCTTCGCTCCAGTAGCGTTCCATGCGCGGTGCCGGAACGCTCGGCTCCCGGTCGGCGAACCCCGGGGTGTACGAACCGCCCGGTGTCAGCTCGACATCGTCGAGCGCGGTGACGGCCCGGCTCAAGGCGTCGGCCGGGGCTGCGGCCTCGGCCTCCCGCATCGCGAAGTCGAAGGAGAAGCCGGCGCCCAGGCCGTATGTGGCGGCCCCGACACGGGTGGTGTCGCCGCTGACGCTGCCGGCGACGAGGTAGACGCCTTCGCGTTGTGCCACCGCGGCCAGCGCGGCTGCGAGCACCTCGTGGTCGCCACCGGACTCGTCTTCCTGAGCCAGAGGTACCACCGCCGCGTAGACCGGTACCGGCGCGCCGCCGAACTCATCTGCGGCGCCGTCCAGGCCCTCGCGCGGCAGTCCGACCAGCGGATCGACGTACAGGGGATCGTCGCCGAGCGTCTCGACGATATGTTCCACGCGCCCGGTGGAGAGCACGTAGGGCTCCTGCATCCGGGCCAGCTCTTGGGCGTCGGGCTTCTCGTGGTCACCGGTGGGAGCCGCTGCCACCCACATCGCGGGGGCGCTCACCACGACCGCGGCGACGAGCACGGAACCGGCCCCCACCACCACCGCCGGACGCAGCCGGCCGCGGCGTGCCGACCGCACACCCCAGCACACGCCGACGGCCACGACGGTCCCGCCGACGGCTCCGAGCAGGAAGCCGAGGGATTCGGGGCCGCCACGCCGACTGGGGTCCAGCCCCGCGAAGGCGTCGGTGCGGAACGGCCACGGCCGCTCGCGTTCGGCTTGCAGCTGCTCGGCGGCCGAGGGATCCTTCAGCGCCGCGACGAGCACCTCGGCCACCTCGGTCGCGGGGGTGTTGTAGTCGAGATCGGGGTCGGTGAGCGCCACGTGCCGGGCGCTGCCCGTGTCGGCGTCGGTCCCGTAGGACTCGACTTCCCGTACGGTTCCCTGCGGTTCGAGTACCGCATACACCCCGTCGGCGCCCAGCCGGTCGTGCAGCGCAGGGGCGATCTCCGAGCCGACCTCGAGGAACGGGGTCACCACGACGTAGTAGGGCAGCCCCAGCTCGCCGAAGGCGGTGTGCAGCCCCTCGGTCATCTCCGCAGGCGTCAGCGGTCCGCCGGAGGCCTGGTCGACCACGACCGCGGCCCCCTCCGGCTCCTCGGCGAGCCGGTCGGCGTAATGCTGGGCCGGGGTGGCGGGCGGCTCGACGTCGGCCCGCGCCTCACTCGGCAGAAAAGCGAGCACGGCGAGCACGAGCAGAGCGGGCAGGGCAACCAGCCGCCTGAAGGAGGGGGTGGCGTCGATCACCGGGGTATTGTAGCCGCTCGTCGCGACCCGCCCCATCTGGGACCGTCGCGCCGGCTCGGGCATGGGGCTGCTCCTTCCTGACCGGGTTCGGCCACCGGTGTGGGCCGGCCGGGCGGCCCGCGGATGAGTACGTGTGCTCACACCCGTCCGCGCCGGAACGCCGGGCGGTTCCCACCGCCGCACCGTCGCAGACGGTTCACTCTCCGTCGGTCGCCCCGATTCCGGGTGGTGCTAACCTCCCGACGCGGGCCGGCCGCGGTTCCCGTACCGGGAGCCGGGCAGGTCTCCGGCCCGCCCACGAACGGAGGGCGGAGGACGGATGGGTTTTCTGACCGCGGTTGCGCTGCTGGCCTTCGCAGCTGTCCTGGTGGCGATGCGGTCCCGCGCGTCCAAGGGCGAACCCGCCTCCGCCCGGCAGCGGGCACTCGCGACGCTGCTGTTCGTCGCCGGGGCGGCGGGGCTGCTGTTTACGATCCTGGTGTAGGCGAAGACCGGTGTAGCCGAAGACCGGGAGCGGGCTGCGGGTAGGGAGAACGACCGGGGAGGGCCCGTGGAGCGAGGGGCGGGAGTGCTGCTGATCGTCCCGGGAGCCGGGTTCGCGGCCCTGCTCGCATTCACCACTGCCGCGGTCGTCGCCCACCGGGCCGCGCGCCGCAGTGCCGCCGAGCGGTGACCGACGCGCCCGGCGCGGCCTGGTGGAGGACGGCCGGATCGATGCCGTGATCGGTATCGGCGCCAACGTCTTCTACGGCACCGCGATCCCGGCCTGCCTGGTCGTTCTCCGTGGCTCCGAGCGCCCTGGCATTCGCCCCGACGGACGGATACGCGTCGTCGACGCGAGTCAGGAAGTGGTCAGCGGGCGCACGCGGAACCGGTTGGAGCCGCGCCGCATCGAGAAGATCGCTCGGGTGTGCGAGCGCGGTGCCGAAATGGAAAGCTTCTCCCGGGCGGTGCCGGCCGCCGAGATCGCGGAACGGGACTTCAACCTCACCATCGGCTGGTACGTGCAGGAGCCTTCTCAGGGGGCGGGCTGCTGGACGTGCAGGCTGAGGTGTACGGCGGCGAGCCGCGTTCGGAGGTGGAAGCGAAGGCTGGGATGTTCCACGCCTTCGGTATCGATCCGGCTTCCCTGTTCGCTGACCGCGACGAGTCCTACCTGGACTTCAGCCGGGAGCGTCCCGAGCGCTCCGAACTGCTGGAGCGGTTCCTCGAACTCCTGCTGCCGCACGCACCGCTGGACGAGTACGAGCGGTGCGGAGCGTTCGCGGAATGGTGGGCCGAGTACGCCGAAATACTCCGAGACCACGATTACATCACCGGATCGGTGCATGCCGTCGGCCGCCTCGACGGCTTGGGGCACGCTCTGCGCATCCGTCTCACCAAAGTCGTTTCCGCCCGACGGGGACAGCTGGTGGACTCCTTTCCGGAGGTTGCGGACCGCTACACCGTCTCCTTCAGTGAACTCCAGCAGCGCAGCGAAGATGCTTCGGCGGCGATGAACGACCGGCTCGCCCAGCTCGGATTCCGTCGGTCGGTGGACTAGTGCGGTTGTCTGCCGTCGAGGGTGTCTGTGCGGACACTCTCGACGGCGACTCGGAATCAGCGGCGTCCGCGGGAAGCGGCGGAAGCCGCGTCAGCTCTGCGTGTTCTCCAGGTGGCGGCCGAGGTAGCCCACGTAGACCGTGCCGGTCGCCGCTGTGGCGTCGTGGTAGTACAGGCGGGGGCTGATGCTGCGGTAGGACCCGATGCGGAAATGGGCGTCCATGTATATCCGCTGCTCGGCGGAGATTTCGGGCGGAACGGGCAGCATCCGCGCTCGGCGCATCCGCGGGTGCTTGCCGACGGTGTCGCTCTCCCGGGCCGCGTGGGTCTGCGGGCCGACCGTACGGAAGCCTTGGGGGGCGTTGCTCAGGTAGGTGTGCACGTTCCCGCTGAACGCGCCGTCGTCCTTGCACCGGGCGTAGTCGTCCAGAGCCAGCAGCACGTCCCAGGCGGTGACGGCCCACGCCCCCAGGCCTTCGTTGTTGGCGAGCTCCTGCACCGGCTTGTCGTCGCCGGTGAACCGCACGTACCGCAACTCGCCGGACCGCAGCCGCTCCAGTACGTCCATCAGCGACTGCGGGCGCTGACCGCGTGCGTCCTCGGACGGTTGGGAGTAGGCGGCCTCGGCGGCGCCGTGCTTGACCAGCTGGGTCTGCAACCACCGGATCCGTTCGCGGGCCTGGCTCAGCTCGTCCACGGCGATGGCGTGCTCGGTCTCGGTCTCTTCGAGGGAGGCGCGGGCGGCGGCCAGGTCGTCGTCGGCGGCGATCCAGTAGCTCTCCGCGCTGTCCAACTGCCGCTGGAGCTTCTCCTGCTCGCTGGAGGCGTCGCGCCCGGCGGCGGCCAGCCGCTCCAGATCGGCGACGCGTTCGGCGGTGACGGCCGCCGACCCGAACAGGTCGGCGAACAGCCGCTCGACTCCGGGCGGCAGCGGGCCGTCCACCGGCTCGGGCACGTGTCCGCCGGCGCCGTTCCCGGCCGGATCGGTCTGCCCGGCCGGCAGAGCGGGATCCGTCTGTTCGGCCGGATCCGCCGGTGCGGGCGCCGGGGGAGCCCAAGCGGTGGGGGAGGAGGTCGGCGGCAGCGCTCCTTCGGCGCGTACCAGGGCGCGGTCGGCGCTGCGCAGCTCCTTGGGCAGGCTCCGCTTGAGGGCGTGGGCCCGCATGGCGTTGCCGATGACCCACTGCAGCCGCGCGTCGATGCGCTCGCCTTCGAGCGCCTGGTTGATGGCGGTCGTGGACAGCATCCGGTGGCGACGGCCGTCGGCGGGGTCCTCCCGGCGCACGTCCGGAAGGAACGTACGCAGCGTTCCCGGCGGCACGCGGTGGGAGTCCGGCAGCAGCGCGTCCAGCTCGGCCTGGGCCTGCTCGTCGAGCCAGTAGCCCGCCTGCAACCCGGCGGACTGGTGGAGGACGCCGGCCACCGCCTCGCCCCACCGCTGCGGTGCCACTCCGGCGATCGCCCCGGCCACGACGACGGGGACCGCACGGTCGGGGTCGGTGATCACCGCGTACAGGTCGTCGACCGCCGCGGGATCGCTGCCCGCCACACGGGTGGGGGCGGGGCGCACGGCCGCCCGGCCGTCGACGGCGTCGACGGCGGCCAGCATGCCGCGCGCCAGTTTGGGCACCGCCGGGGTCGTCCAGGTGGTCTCGTTCCCGGCCGCGGGGTCGGGCCGGGAGCCGACGTCGATCCACACCCGCTGGCCGCCTTTCCCGCGGCTGTGGAGGGCCCGCGCCGCGGTCAGCGTGGTCGTCGACACGCGGCCGTTGGCGGTGTTGGCGGTGCGCAGCCGCAGGAGCGCGCGCTCGCCGTCGTTATGGCCGACCGTGGAGAGTTCGACGCCGTCGCCGACCCGGTAGTGCCCGCCGACCTCCCACTCGTGGTCGCCGAACCAGGGCTGGCCGCGTAACCAGGTGCGGAACTCGCGCTCGGCGAAAGCGACGGCGTCGACGTCCGCGGGAACGGTGAAGATGGCGCGGTAACCCGGTGTCATGGGCGTCACTCCCGGCTGCGCATATGGATTTTCCGGGCTGTTTACCATGCGTGGCGCCCGAGCGGGAGGTGGCCGCGAAGCCAGGTACCGATCTGTCACCGTGTGCTCCGGCGCTCCGCTTGCCGTGCACGGGCCACGGCGCGTCCTCGGCCCGGTGCGCTCGGCCTCGACCCGCCTTCCTCGGGCCGAGCCGGGCGCGCCTCGCGGGTTCCCGCACGGCCTGAACCGGTTCACGGGCTGTTGACCGCCCGGATTCGGGGGATTGTTAGCCTGACGAAACCGCAGACCGGTCGCGGTTCGCTGGACGGGAGCCGGAACACGTCGCCGGCCTGTGACCGTTCGATCCTCTCCCGACCCCGCGATCCCCCGGACCAGATCGGCAGGTGGTCCCGCCCGTGTGGATGGTTCTCCTCTACGTCGACCCCGTGACCGTCGCGGCGGCCGTCGGCGTTCTGCTCGCCGCCGCGTGGGCGGTCGCGCGTGTGATGCGGCCGCGGCCGCGGGCGGCGGCGGTGGCGGCTCGGGTGTGCCTGGTGTGCGCCGCCGCGGTGTACTTCGCCGTGCTCGTCCAACCGGCCGACGGCGGGTGGGCGGCAGCGGGGGAGCGGACCACCCGCGTCGAGTGGAACCCGCTTGCGGGCTACCTGCAGGAGTTCGCGCCGCCGGACGATTCCGTCGTGCAGACGGCCCGGGACCGGAGCTTCTACGTCGGCCTCCGCGAGGACCTCACCCGGGAACAGGCGCGGGAGGTCGTGGCCGAGGAGGAAGAGGCCGACCGGAACGTGTACGCCTATCGGTTCGAGATCGGCGGGCAGGCCGTGTGGCTGGGCGGCGACGGGGAACCGATCGGCGAGCAGAAGCGGGAGTTCCTGGTGCAGACCGGGAGCTACGGCGTCGACCCCGACGACTACGCCCCCGCCGAGAGCGCCTCCCTCGTCTACGAGGAGCTGGTCGTCAACCTCCTGCTGTTCGTGCCGGTCGGCATCGTCGCGGCCGCGGCGTTCACACCGGCCGCGGCGCGGTTGGGCACCGGAGCGCTGCTGTCGGCGGGCGTCGAGACCTCCCAGCTGATCTTGGGAACGGGAGGCGTCGCCGGCACCGGAGACCTGATCGTCAACGGCACCGGGGGTGTCCTCGGCGCGGGCGCGGTGATGGGGTTCTCGGCGCTCGCCGCCCGCAGGGGCGGGAGAGCCCCGCGCGATGCCGACCGGGCGGGTGCCGGCGGGACGAGTCCGGTCCAGCGCACGGGCGAGGCGCGGCACGGAAGCGCCTGCGATCGAGGGAACGTGTGAGGCGGATATGGACCAGTTCGGAGCGCTCGCCATCGCCGCGGTCGGCCTCGCCCAGACATCCGGAATCGCCCACTTCATCATGTACGCGACCGCGAACGGTTCGCTGGCCCGGAACTCGGCGATCGGGCTGCGGACGCGGGCCACGACGTCCTCCGACGCCGCCTGGGACGCCAGCCACGCGGCCGCGGCGCCGTGGCTGCGGGCGTGTGCCTACAGCGGCTACGCCGCCGGCGCGCTGACGGTCGCGGGCACGGTCGCCGCGGCTGTCGCGGGCGTGCCGCGCCCGGGGGCGCTGCTGATCGTTCCGGGAGTCGGGTTCGCGGCCGTCCTCGCTCTCATCGTGACCGCGGGGGTCGTCGCCGACAGGGCCGGGCGCGACGCCGATCCGGGCTGACCCGGCGCCGGCGGCGGTGCAGGGCACTGCCGCCGGCGCTGGGAAACGTCGGCGGCAGGTGGCATCCTCGAGGATGTGACCGGTAAACCTGTTGCAGCGCAGCGCCTGCGCGACCTCGCGCGGCTGCGCAGCGTCCGCGACCGGATCGACCGTGAGTACGCCCGACCGCTGGACGTCGCGGCACTGGCCCGCGGCGTGCACATGTCGGCCGGGCACCTCAGCCGCGAGTTCCGGTCGGCGTTCGGTGAGTCGCCCTACTCCTACCTGATGACGCGGCGCATCGAGCGGGCGATGGCGCTGCTGCGCCGCGGCGGCCTCAGCGTCACCGACGTGTGCTTCACGGTCGGCTGCTCGTCGCTGGGTACGTTCAGTACGCGCTTCACCGAGTTGGTCGGGGTGCCGCCCAGCGTCTACCGGGACCGGGCGGCACGAGCGACGGAGGGCATGCCGCCGTGCGTGGCCAAACGGGTCACCCGGCCGGTCAGGAATCGAGAAGCGCCGGCCGCGGCGCCCGACCTAGCGTGACCACTATGGATATCAGCATTCACGCGAGCTTCCTTCCGCACGACGACCCCGACGCCAGCCTGGCCTTCTACCGCGACACCCTCGGCTTCGAGGTCCGCAACGACGTGGGCTACGGCGGGATGCGCTGGATCACGGTGGGCCCCGCCGGACAGCCCGACACCGCCATCGTGCTGGAGCCCCCGGTGGTGGAAGGGTCCGGCATCACCGACGAGGAGCGCCGCACCATCGCCGAGATGATGGCCAAAGGCACCTATGCCGGCCTCAATCTTGCCGCGTCCGACCTCGACGGCACCTTCGCGCGGCTGGAAGCGGCCGCCGACGCCGAGATCGTCCAAGAGCCCGCCGACCAGCCCTACGGCGTGCGCGACTGCGCCGTCCGCGACCCCGCGGGCAACCTGATCCGCATCCAGCAGCGGCCCTGAGCGGCCCCCGGTAGCACCCGGCGGCACCGCGGTGCGCGTCGCCCGGCCGGCGCGCACCTGCGGCCGGGACCGGGGCGGTCCGGGCGGTCCGGCCTTTGCGGCCGAAACGACGGCGTTTCCTACGAGTGGACGGAGGCACCACGATGACCACGGCCCCGAGCGCGGATACGCAGGCGTCCGCGCCGCACCCCGCCGACAGCCACGACCTGATCCGCGTGCACGGCGCGCGCGAGAACAACCTCGACGACATCGCCGTCGAGATCCCCAAGCGCCGGTTGACGGTGTTCACCGGTGTTTCCGGGTCGGGTAAGAGCTCGCTGGTGTTCTCCACGATCGCCGCCGAGTCGCAGCGGATGATCAACGAGACCTACAGCGCGTTCCTGCAGGGCTTCATGCCCAACCTCGCGCGCCCCGACGTCGACGTCCTCGACGGGCTGACGCCCGCGATCATCGTCGACCAGGAGCGGATGGGTGCCAACGCCCGCTCCACCGTCGGCACCGCCACCGACGCCAACGCGCTGCTGCGCGTCCTGTTCAGCCGGATCGGCGACCCGCACATCGGCTCGCCCAACGCGTTCTCGTTCAACGTCGCATCGGTCCAGGCGTCGGGGATGATGAAGCAGAACGACGGCAGGGCCGAGAAGGTGACCTACTCCCGCACCGGGGGCATGTGCCCGCACTGCGAGGGCCGCGGTTCGATCTCCGGTTTCGACGTGGCGGCGCTGTACGACGACAGCCTGTCGCTCGGCGAGGGTGCGCTCACGGTTCCCGGCTACAGCATGGACGGCTGGCAGGGGCGCCTGCTGCGCGGCGTCGGCCTCGACCTGGACAAGCCGATCCGCGACTTCTCCGAGAAGGAACTGCACGACCTGCTCTACAAGGAGCCGACGAAGATCAAGGTCGAGGGCGTCAACCTCACCTACGAAGGGCTGATCCCCAAGATCCGCACGTCCATGCTGTCCAAGGACCGCGATGCGATGCAGCCCCACATCCGCAGGTTCGTCGACCGGGCGGTCACCTTCACCGACTGCCCCGAGTGCGGCGGCACCCGGCTCAGCGAAGCGGCCCGGTCCTCGCTCATCGACGGCGTCAGCATCGCCGACGCGTGCGCGATGCAGATCAGCGACCTGGCGGCGTGGGTACGCGGCCTCTCCGACCCCGGGGACGCCTCCCGCGCCCGCAGCGGGGACGGCCACCCGCGGGCGGCCGTCGCACCGCTGCTGGGCACCCTGGCCCACACCCTCGACTCGTTCGTGGAGATCGGGCTGGGCTACCTCTCGCTCGACCGGCCCTCGGGCACCCTGTCGGGCGGCGAAGCCCAGCGCACCAAGCTGATCCGGCACCTGGGGTCCTCGCTCACCGACGTCACCTACGTCTTCGACGAGCCCACCATCGGCCTGCACCCCAACGACATCCGGCGGATGAACGACCTGCTGCTGCGGCTGCGGGACAAGGGCAACACGGTGCTGGTGGTCGAGCACGAGCCGCAGACCATCGCGATCGCCGACCACGTCGTCGACCTCGGCCCCCGCGCGGGCACCGGGGGCGGCACCGTGTGCTTCGAAGGCACCGTCGAGGGCCTGCGCGGCAGTGACACGCTCACTGGCCGCCACCTCGACGACCGGGCCCGGCTCAAGGAGACCGTGCGCAGCCCGACCGGGAAGCTGGAGATCCGCGGCGCGAGCGCGCACAACCTGCAGAGCGTCGACACCGACATCCCGCTCGGCGTGCTGTGCGTGATCACCGGCGTCGCCGGCTCCGGCAAGAGCTCGCTGGTGCACGGGTCCGTACCCGAGGACGCGGGCGCGGTGTCGGTCGACCAGGCGGCGATCCGGGGGTCGCGGCGCAGCAACCCGGCGACCTACACCGGCCTGCTCGACCCGATCCGCAAGGCGTTCGCGAAGGCCCACGGCGTGAAGCCGGCGCTGTTCAGCGCCAACTCCGAGGGCGCCTGCCCCACCTGCAACGGGGCCGGTGTGATCTACACCGACCTGGCGATGATGGCGTCGGTCGCCTCGCCGTGCGAGGAGTGCGACGGCCGGCGGTTCCAGGCCGAGGTGCTGGAGTACCGCCTCGGCGGAAAGGACATCAGCGAGGTGCTGGCGATGCCGGTCGCCCAGGCCCACGCCTTCTTCGCCGGAGGGCAGGCCGATCGGGGCGGACGGGCTGGGGAGGCCGCCGGGGCCAAGGTGCCCGCTGCGGCGAAGATCCTGCAGCGCATGGAGGACGTCGGGCTGGGTTATCTGACCCTGGGCCAGCCGCTGACGACGCTGTCGGGCGGCGAGCGCCAGCGCCTCAAGCTGGCCACGCACATGGCCGACACGGGCGGCGTCTACATCCTCGACGAGCCGACCACGGGCCTGCACCTGGCCGACGTGGAGCAGCTGCTGGGCCTGCTGGACCGGCTCGTGGACTCCGGCAAGTCGGTGATCGTCGTGGAGCACCACGAGGCGGTCATGGCCCACGCCGACTGGATCGTCGACCTCGGCCCCGGAGCCGGCCACGACGGCGGCCGGATCGTGTTCGAGGGCACGCCCGCCGACCTGGTCGCCGCCCGCTCCACCCGCACCGGCGAGCACCTGGCGGCCTACGTGGGGGGTTGACGGGGGAGGGGAAAGGCGGGGTCAGTCGCGGCCGCGCCCCTGGAGCACGCGGTGGCGCTCGCCGCCCGCGGCGATGGCGGCGGTCATCGCGGCGATGAGCGTGACCCAGGTGCCGGTCGGATCCTGCTGCACCAGCGCCGTGATCGGCGCACATACCAGCATCCCCGCCACCGAGGCCCACATGACGGCCTCCCACACGTTTACCGGTTTGATCACATCGGCTCCTTCCTGCACTCAGCCGTACTCGCAGCTATCTTCCCACTGAGACGCGGGAATACCGCTTCGAGTTCCGAGCCCGGTGGTCCGGACTCGTGTAGCGAGCGCGTCTGCAGGGGCGGTCCCGATGGCGAAAGCGGCTCCGACGGCACGTTCGGCGCGGATGCGGTTGGGGGCGGGCGGGAATCCCGTCGTGCGCCGAAGCGCGGTGCTACCTTGTAGTTCGAGAAGTCCGAATAGTTCCTTTATGCGCCGCGTGCTCGCTGGCGTCGGTCGGTGTGGAGGCAGCTGATGAATCCAGGCGAGTGGAACCTCGATCCCAAGCGCCTGCTGTCCGAGGTGCCCAAGCGGCGCCGCCGGGTGACCCGAACGTCTTCCTTCCGCATTCGCGTCACGTCCTCGAAACCGCCGCAGCCGCCCGAGGGCTGCTGGACCCCGCCGGGCAAGATCGGCGACTGGATGGACCCGAAGAAGCACCGCTGACCGGCCGCGGGAGCGCCCCGCGCCTCCGGCCGCCGCCTCGCCCGCCGCGGCCGGGGGCTCCTGCTGCAGGCGCCTGAGGCCCGCCCGGCCGCCGGGGTCGCGTCGCGAACCCGCCGCCACCGTCATCGCCGGCGACGATGAATCAGTCCCGCTTCCACCCGGTATGACCGGATTCGGCCATGCCCGGCCGGCCTCAGTTGTGACGGTCCGGTTCCTCCTCGTCACCAGCCGTTGCGCTGCGAGGCTGAACGATTTCGGGGGCGCGGGGAACTAAAATCCGGGCATAACGGTCATTGTGGTTTACGTTCGTGCTTGTTAAAATCTCTTGCGGTTGAATTTTGGATAATTCGGCTTCTTTGGCACGGAAAGTTGGCGGTGGGTTTTTAGTCGCTTCTGTTCGACGTTGTTGGATCGGCTCTGACTAATTGTGTCCGAACCGGGGGTGGAGTCGATCTGGGCCGCAGCGCCGCAGGAGCGACCGGCTGTGCGGGTAGCAGTCCAACGGAAGGAGTGCCAGTGAATTTTTTGCTTGCCGTTCCGATTCTCGTTTTCGGTGCCGTTATCGTGACAAGGAGGTATGTGGTCGGCAAGCGGGCAATCCGGGTGTCGGCCGCTGAGAACGCCATCACCGTGGTGCTCTTCGTGGCTGCGCTCGGAGCGCTTGTCGCGACAATCGTGATGTAGCGTGGCCGACTGGGCACCCGCTGGGCGCCCGGCGCTTCACCCGCTACGAAGCCGCCTGACCCGGACGTCTTCCTCACCGGTGTCAACGAGCGCGCGGGTTTCACCGACACAGAACCGGAAATCGGGCATAACCTCGCGCTCGGTTTCCGTGCGGGGCCGGCGCCGGCGGCGGGAGCATCCCGGCGACGGGCGAACAGGTCCCCACCCGGGCCGGACGCGCCGGCCCGAGCGGGGGCCGCCGTCAGACGGCGGCCGGTGCGCCCTTCGGGTGCACCCACACCTGCTGGGGGTGGTGCATCATCCAGCTCTCCACCGGCACCGCGGCCTCTTCGGCCCCGCGCCCGGTGTCCAGGGCCAGGTCGGGGAAGCGCGCGAACAGCCGCGGCAGGGCCACGTTGAGCTCCAACCGCGCCAGCGGCGCCCCCAGGCACAGGTGGGGACCGTGGCCGAACGCCAGGTGGCCGCGCGCGTCGCGGCCCACGTCGAAGGCGGCGGGCTCCTCCCAGGGCTCCGGGTCCAGCGCCGCGGCGCCGTAGGCCAGCAGCAGCATCTCGCCCTCGGGCACGGGCACCCCCGCCACCTCGGTGTCGCAGGTGGAGAACACCGCCGGCAGCAGACTCACCGACGTGTAGCGGCGCAGGACCTCCTCGACCGCCGTCGCCCACTCGACGTCGCCGCCGGTGACGCGCCTCAGCTGGTCGGGGTGGGCCAGCAGCGCCTGCACACCGTTGGCCAGCGTGCCCATCGTGGTCTCGAAGCCCGCGATGACCAGCAGGACGAGGTTGGCGGCGATCTGGGTGTCGCCGAGCCGGTCGGCTTCCTCGGCCGCGTCGTCGGCGGCGGCCAGCGCGCTGACCAGGTCCTCGCCCGGGTCGGCCCGCCGCTTGACCACCAGGTCCTTGAGGAAGGCGTTGGCTTCGGCGTAGACCCCGGGGTCGCTCAGCTCGAACACGCGCCGGGCGATGTCGCCGAGGACGGGGGCGTCCTCGTCGTCGACGCCCAGCAGGCCCACCAGCACGCCGACCGTCAGCGGCCAGGCGAACCGGTCCTTGACGTCCACGCTGTCGTCCGCGGCCATGTCCGCAAGCAGGTCGTCGGCGAGCTTCTCCACCCGCGGCCGCAGCGCCTCCACCCGCCGCCGGGTGAAGTGCGTCTGCATAGGCTTGCGCAGCCGGGCGTGCGCGGCGCCGTTGGCGGTGAGCAGGCTGCCGATGGAGCCGCCGACCAGGCGCACCAGGGCGCTGCCGGGGTCGACCTCGCCTTCGCGCACCGCCCGCCAGTTCTGCTGGGCACCGCCTCGCACGAACGTCCCGGTGCGGTCGGCCAACACGGTGCGCAGCGCCTCGTGGTGGGTGACGGCCAGGGCGTTCACCCCGGCCAGATCCACCGCAGCCACTGGCCCAGCCGCATGGAGAGCGTGTGCGGTCGCGTCTCTGTCGAGGTCTCGGGGGTCGATTGCGATGCGCTCAGTTGCCACGGGGCTCCTTCGTAGATGCGATCGGTGGGGGTGAAGGCGACGCGCAGGGATTCCACGCCGCTGAGCCGGCCTGCGGCCACCCCCTGCCACTGCTCGTCGACCAGGACCATGTCGGGCAGGCGGCGGTCGATCCGCTGCACGGCCTTCTCGGCGATGGCCAGACCCAGGTCGCGGCCGGCACTGGGGCAGGAGTGCGGTCCCATGCCGAAGATCATGTAGGAGCGGTTGGTCTCGGTGTCCAGGCGCTCGTCGCGCCGCAGCAGCTGCTGGGCGGGGCCGAAACCCATGACCAGGCAGTCGCCGGCGGCCACCCGGTAGCCGCCGACCGACGTGTCGCGGGTGGCGAAGCGGCCGATGAGGGTGTGCATCGGCGGCGCGTGCCACAGGCTGGTGTTGACCGCCTCGCGGACGGTGCGCCCGGAATTCAGCTGCACCAGTTCGTTCTTGCGGCCCAGCAGCAGCCACATCGCGTGCGCGACGGTGTGCGCGGCTGGCTCGTGGGCCGCCGCGGTGATGAAGGTGAGGTGGTCGCGGATCTCCTCGTCGTCGAGCCCGGCTGCGACGAGTTCGGAGACCAGGTCGTTGCCGGGCTCTTCGCGGCGGCGCTGGGCCAGGGCGGTCATGCGGCGCTGCATCTGGGCGTGGACGTGCAGCGCGTCGTCGGCGCCGTCCCACACGCGCCGCTGGGCCGAGCACACGGCCACGCCCTCCTGGGCGTCCATCCCGTACAGCCGGCACAGCACCAGCAGCGGGACCACGCTGGAGTAGCGGGTGACCAGGTCGGCGCGGCCTTCGGTGCAGAAGGTGTCGACGACCCGGTCGACGACCTCGTCGACGTGGGCCATGACCTGGTTGTGGGAGATGTTGGACAGGGCGCGCACGACGATGTCGCGGTAGTACTTGTGGTCGGAGCCGTCGACGTTCCACACGTTGCGCCGCTTGGTGTAGATGGCCCGCATCGGCGACCTCTCCGGGATGACGCCGTTGTGGAAGTCGCGCCAGTGGTCGACGTCGCGGGCGAAGGTCTCCGGGTCCTGCATGACCTGCTGGTGCACGTCGAGCGTGAGCATGAGCCAGGCCGGAACCCCCTCGGCCAGGAAGACGGGCGCGAGTCCGTCGGGGTAGCGCTCCAGGAGCCGGTCCCACAGTGCCTGTGGATCGGCGAACGCTTCGGGATCGTCGAGCCGGACTGCGTCGGTCGGATGCTGGATCGGGTGCGTCATCGCGTTGCGGCTCCGTGCGGAGGGGGAGGGGGAGGGGACCTGAACCGCAGCTCGGGCGGCGTCGCCGCGGGGTGGGGACGGCGCCGCTCTGAGCGGTTCGTCGACGGTCGGTATCGGCGCAGGAGTTTTCGGCTTCTGTTCTCCCGGGCACCGGCACCGCGGCGAAGTCTGTCGAATTCTCCGGCTTTTGCGCAACCCCGGAGATCGAATACTCGGCTATCGACCAGCGAGAATGCGCTGGGTAATAGGGTTGACACGGGTATTTTCCCATTCTTCGGGACAGGGCGGCGGGCGGGTCGCCTGCAGCGGCGCGCTCCGCCCGCGGTGCCGGGGATGCGGGCGGGCACCGCGGCGCCCGCAGCGGGGGCCGCATCCGGGGCGCAGGCGGAGCGAAATCACCGGTGAAAACGCCGGTGGTGCGCAGCTGGAGCACTGATCCCGGAGTCGCTCATTCGACCGAGACTTCATGGGTACCGGTCGAATGAAACGCGGTGTAAAGGGCGCTTATAACACGGCGGCGGGGCCGTCGGAAACAGGGGTGAGCGTGGCGAGGGCCACTCCGGGCGGCGGTAGGCCCAGAGCGCCAGTGCCGTGGTGTCGGCCATGCGCGGCACCGGACCTGCCGGCAGCGTGCGCAGGTAGGGGTCCCAGGCGCGGGCGCGCTCCTCGGCCACCCCGACACCGAAGTTCAGCAGGCAGGCGTTCATCACGGCGACGACGGTGATCTGCGCCGTCGCCAGGGTGGCCGCTTGCGGGTCGCCGGCGATCGCTCCGTCGGCAACGACGAAGAACAGCATCGGCACGGTCGGGAAGGCGGCGCGAAGCCCAAGGCGATGGGGCGCGGGCGGGCTCCAGGAAGAGCAGGCGGGCGTGCTGCACGGCGAGTGTCATCGGGACGCCTCCGGGGGCCGGCGCCGGGCGCGGAGGGCGGCGCGCACGTTCCGCCGGTGGGCGGCCGACCGCGCCGCGGCGGCACAGGCGGCGTAGCGCTCAGCGCCGGTTCCGAGCCGGGGCGGCGCGGGCTGTGCGGTCCGCGGCGGCCCCGGTGGGCGGGCGCATCGGCGGTCGGCGGCGCAGGGCGATGCAGGTGCAGCCGCGGCGCCGACGGCCGCGGGGGAGCGGCGCAGGCGGATGCTCCACGGACGCGGGTCCGGGGGCGTGTGCGGGGCTCGGTGCGCTCGGCGAGTCCCACGCGGCTGCCGAAGGGGCGGCGAGGCGCCGGTCACCGCCGGATCCGCACCGCTGCTCACGGCCAGCCCGCCGCCGATACGGTCAAAACCGCGGAGGGTGCGATACCTCATACTGGTTCCGCCGGATCCGCGACCCGCAGCGGACATCGGGAAATGAGGGCGATATGAGTGTTTTGTCCTTTTTTGCTCGGCTTCCGTGTGCGCGATTCGTCGACGACACGCGTTATCCGGCTACCGCGCGCCCGAATTGTCGGCAGCAAATGTCGCTAAAGCGAAGGTTGTCTGGTTTGGAACGTAGGAATCGGTGCCGAATGAGGGGTTGGCTTCGATTGACCCTGCGTGTCCGGAGTGGGCTACGGTAAGTTCCGGATCACCCCACTGGCCGTCGCACAGGCTTCCCCGGGCCTGCTCGTCCTGCCGTGCAACGGATCAGGGGTTCGATGCGGGACGGGTCCCGCTTCCCACCGCCGACGAGGACCTGATCGATGTCAGCACGTGTATCCGAAAGAAATCCTGCACAGCGCTCGCCGAGCTCGCCGATTCTGCAAGCCGTACTCGCATTCTTCTGCGCGGCCGTAGTCCTGACCGTCGCCTGGTACTGGGTCGTCGCCTCGGTGCCTGCCCAAGCGCAGGTACTGCTGGCCGCGGTCGGCTCCGTGATGGGCGCCCTGCTGGCGGGAGCGGTCGCCGTGGCCACCTACCACGCGGGCCGCGCCGCCGTCGTCCGCGAACGCGCGGAGCGCGCCGAGGAGCGCGTGGCCCAGGCCGAGCACACGACCGCCGGCCTGGAGCACGAACTGCGCCAGTTCGCCCACGACGGCTTCTCCGACCTGCGTCGCCGCATCCGCCAGGGCACGACCACCGACGCCGCGATCGCCGAAACCGCCCAGCCCTCCCAGGAAGCCCTGCGCTCCCTGGTCGTGCAGCTCGGCAAGACCCTGGGCCAGGCCGAACGGCGCGGCGCCGCCGCCATGGCGTCCTGCGCCGGCGCGGCCGCACGCGTCCAGGCGCAGGTGACCAACCTGCTCGCGCAGCTGCGCGAATACGAGAACCGCTACGGCGACCAGGAGGGCATCTTCGGCGACCTGCTGGAACTCGACCACCAGGTCTCCCAGATGGGTCGGCTCGCCGACAGCTTCGCCCTGCTCAGCGGTGGCCGCTCCGGACGCCGCTGGACCAAGCCCATCGTCATGGAAAGCATCCTGCGCGGCGCCATGGGCCGCATCTACGCTTTCCGCCGCGTGCGGATCCACACCACCAGCACCGCCGCCGTCGTCGGTTACGCCGCAGAAGGCGTGATGCAGGCCGTGGCCGAACTGATGGACAACGCCGCCAACTTCTCCGCGCACAACACCGAGGTGCACGTCTATGTCGAGGAGGAGGACACCGGCGTCATGATCACGGTCGAGGACAGCGGCCTGGGCATGCGCCCCCGTGAACGCCGCCGTGCCAACCAGCTGGTCTCCGAGCCCCACGACCTCACCAACCTGCCGGGAAGCCGCATGGGCCTGGCCGTCGTCGGCCGGGTCGGCGCCAAATACGGACTGACCGTCAACTTCCGCCCGTCCTCGCGCGGCGGCACCGGCGCGGTCGTGCTGGTACCCCAGCACCTCATCACCCGCACACAGCAGGACGTATCCGCGCCCCCGCCGCCCCCGGCTCCCGCGACCGCCCGCCCGGCGGTCACGGCCGCCGGGCGGGCGGTCGCGACCGGGGCCGGCGACGGCGCCTCGATCGAGAGCACCGGAGCCCACAGCATCGGAACCGACACCGGCGCGCCCGGTGCTACCGGCGACGACCCCACCGGCGGCTACGAACTGCCCCGACGGCGCCGCGGACAGACCCTGGCCGAGGCCGAACGCCAGCAGCACCAGCAGCGCACCGAGCCCACGCGCGAGCGCCGCGACCCCGGCACCCGCTTCGCCGCCTTCCGCCGGTCCGGCACCCGCGGGCGCGACACCGACCCGGACGACACCACCCCGTGATCGGCCGCCTCGATCGCGGTCCCGACGGCGCCGGGACGGCGCCCGTGCGGAGCCCGCGGCCGCGGAGCGTTTCCCTCGGGCGGCGCAGCGCCCGTTCGACTTGAACAAGGAGTGGCACAGATCCCCATGAGCACAGCAGACCGCGGCCTCGACTGGCTGCTCGAGAACCTGCTCACGAAGACACCGGGCGCCCGGCACGCTCTCGTGCTGTCCAGAGACGGGCTGAAGATGGTCTTCACCTCCCAGCTCGACGACGACCGCGCCGACCAGCTCTCCGCCGTCGCCGCCGGGATCCAGAGCCTGTCGCTGAGCGCCTCCGCCGACTTCGGCGACGGCAGCATCACCTCCGGTCAGGCGATGGTGGAGTTCGCCGGCGGGGTCCTGCTCATCGTCCCCGCGGGCGCAGGCGCCCACCTGGCCGTCGTGGCCGAGGAGGACACCGACGTCGGCGTCGTCGGCCACAACATGAACGAGCTGGTCGAGCAGATCGGCTCTTACCTCACCGCCGATCCGCGGCCTCCGCAGTACAGCGGTGGTCCCGCCTCATGAACCCCCGACCGATCGACCACGAGGATCCCGATCGCCTCTACACCGTCACCGGGGGCCGCAGCCGCGCGGACGAGGGCGTCTTCGACAGCGTGACGCTCATCGTCAGCGAGTGCGACCCCAAGGCGGGCATGCAGTCCGAGCACATGCGGATCCTGCGGATGTGCGAACGGCCGACCGCGGTCGTGGAGATCTCGGCCGCCCTCGGAATGCCGGTGAGCGTCGTCAACATCCTGCTGCGCGACCTGCTGGACATGGGGCGGATCACCGTCCGCCACCCGACGTCGGCTTCCTCGGACGCGCAGGCGCACACCCCCGCCCCCGAGACCCTGAAGCAGGTGCTCGATGCACTCCAACGCCTCTGAAACCGCCCGTCCGCCCTCCGGCTACCAGGAACCCGCCCCGCTGTCGGCCGACGCCCAGGACGCCCTCAAGATCGTCGTGGTCGGCGGATTCGGCGTAGGCAAGACGACCATGGTGGGAGCGGTCAGCGAGATCCGGCCGCTGAGCACCGAAGAGGTCATGACCGAAGCGAGCGTAGGCGTCGACGACCCGTCCCGCGTGCGCAGCAAGACCACCACCACGGCGGCTTTCGACTTCGGCCGCATCACCATCACCGATGACAAGATCCTCTACCTGTTCGGCGCGCCCGGGCAGGAGCGGTTCTGGTTCCTGTGGGACCAGCTGTTCGCCGGAAGCCTGGGCGCCGTGGTGCTCGTGGACCCCCGGCGCGTGGAGGAGTCCTGGTATGCGATCGACCGCCTGGAGGCCCACGGGACGCCGTTCGTCGTGGCGATCAACCGCTTCGAGCCGGGACCCGCCCTGGAGGCGCTGCGCGAGGCGCTCGACCTGTCCGCCGAGGTTCCGCTCGTGGAGTGCGACGCCCGCAGCAGGGAGGACTGCAAGGCCGTGCTGATCAGCCTGGTCCGCCACCTCAACACCGTGTACGCACCGTCGCCCGCCAGGGAGGGCACGCCGTGACCAACGACCCCGCCTCGTCCGAGCCCGCTCGGCAGCCGGCACCCGCGCCCGCCTTGACCGGATACCCCGATCACGACCAGGCCGTGCGGTTCTTCGGTCCCGACATCGCCGTGGACCCCGCCACCCTTTACCACGACATGCGGTGGCGCTACGGCCCTGTCGCCCCGATCCTGCTCGACCACGAGATTCCGGCGTGGTTCGTGATGGGCTACCGCGAGGTCCACTACGTCACCAGCAACCCGCAGTGGTTCGCGCGCGACTGCCGCCGCTGGAACATGTGGGACCACATCCCCGACGACTGGCCGCTGATGCCCTACGTCGGCTGGACCCCCTCGGTGATGTTCGCCGAGGCCAACGAGCACCAGCGCCGCGCGGGCGCGCTCGGCGACGCGCTGGACGAGGTCGACCGCACCGAGCTCGCGCTGATCTGCCAGCGGGTGGCCGACGAGCTGATCGACGGGTTCAGCGGCGACGGCCAGGCCGAGCTGGTGGCCCAATACGCCCACCAGATCCCCGCGCGCGTCGTCGCCGAGCTGTTCGGGCTGCCGCTGGCCGACGTCCCCGGCCTGGTGAACGATATCCTCGACTCGCTGGACGTCACGGGCAACGCCGCCGAGGCGCACGGGCGGGTGCAGGAGCGCATGCAGCGGCTGGTCGCCGACTCCCACGCCCGCCCCGGCCAGGACGTGCCCACGCGGCTGATCGAGCACTCCGCCGGGCTCACCGACGACGAGATCGTCATCGACCTGCTGGTCGTGATGTCGGCCGCCCAGGCGCCCACCGGAAACTGGATCGCCAACACGCTGCGGCACATGTTCGTCGACGACCGCTTCTCGGTCAGCCTGCAGGGCGGGCGCAGCAGTGCCGTCCAGGCGCTCAACGAGGTGCTGTGGCGCGACACCCCGACCCAGAACTTCATCGGGCGCTGGGCGGCGCAGGCCTGCGAACTGGGCGGGCGCCGCATCAACCGCGGCGACTTGCTGGTGCTGGGCCTGGCGGCGGCCAACGCCGACCCGCGGGTGCAGCCCGAGGAGCAGTTGGACTCCGGCGCCAACCGCGCGCACATGTCCTTCGGGCACGGCGAGCACGGGTGCCCGTTCCCGGCCCCGGAGCTGGCCGAGGTCATCGCCCGCAACGCGGTCGAGGTGCTGTTGGACCGGCTGCCCGACATCGAACTGGACGTGCCCGAGGAGAAGCTGGAGTGGCGCCCGTCGGTGTGGATGCGCGGACTGTACACGCTGCCGGTGCACTTCACCCCGGCGATCCCGATGGACGAGCGGACGCCGTAGGAGGCCGCGCGGGGACCGCCGCACCACGGACTTTCGGGGGCCGCTGCGGGCAGCGGCCCCCGGAGTCGTTCCGGCGCGGTCGCGAGGTCAGACGCCGGCCGAGACCGCGCTCCGCGGCGTGAACTCCACCGGCACGTCGGCCGGGCCGCGGGTGAAAACGCCCTGCTCTTGGGCCGAGTAGCGGTCGGCCAGGCGGGCGTCGGGCATCGCGTCCAGCAGCATGTTCGCCGCGACCTCCACCTCCGTCTCGGCCAGCAGCGCGCCGACGCAGAAGTGCCGGCCCAAGGCGAAGGCCAGGTGCCCGGCGGCTGCGGTGAAGGCGGTGGAGGCGTCGATCTCCTCGCGGAAGACGTTGAAGGCGTCGGGGTCGGCGTAGTGCTCGGGGTCGCGGTTGGCCGCACCGATCAGGCACGTCACGGTACTGCCCGCGGGGACCTCGCCGCCGCTGAAGACCACGTCCTCGGCGGGCTGGCGCATGATCATGTGCACCGGCGGGCTGTGGCGCAGCGTCTCGGCGAAGGCCTTGGGGATCAGCGAGCGGTCCTGGCGCACCGCCTCCAGCTGGTCGGGGTGGCTGAGCAGGTTGGCGAACATCGCGGCCAGCGCCTTGTCGGTGGTCTCGCCTCCGGCGGCCAGCAGCAGGCTGCAGAACGCCTTGATGTCGTCGTCGCTCATCGAGGTGCCGTCGATCTCGGCCTGGCACAGCGTCGACAGCAGGTCGTCGCCGGGGTTCTCGCGGCGTTCCCGGATGATCGGGATCATGTACGCGGCGAACTCTTCGCGGGTGCGCAAGCCGTCCGCCGCGACGTCGGGGTCCTGGGTGAGGTTGCCCAGGAAGGCGATGATGCTGGTGTACCACTTGTGGAACCGGTCGTGGTCGGATTTGTCCAGACCCAGCATGTCGACGATGACGTTGATCGGGAAGTGCGTGGCGAACTGCGACACCAGGTCGACCGAGCCGTCCTCGCGGAAGGTGTCGATCAGCTCGCGGGCGTTGCGCTCGATGACGGGGCGGAACTTGTCGCGCAGCTCGCCGCCGCGGAAGGCCGGTGCCACCAGGGCCCGCCGTGTCGCGTGCTCGCGGCCGCTGAGCTGGAGGATCGTGCGGCCGTGCACCGGTTCCAGTTGCCAGTCGTAGTTGGCGGTGGTGAACACTCCGTCCTTGAACGCCCGCTGGACGTCCTCATAGCGCGAAACGATGTAACTCTGCATCGGCTCGTGCCAGATCAGGGGGGCCTCGTCGCGCATGATCCGGTAGGCGGAATACGGATCGGCGTTGAACTCCGCAGAGACGATGTCAGGAATGCCCGGAGTGTCCGGAACTGTGGTCATAGATGCGCCTCACTGATGAGGGGGCGGCGGTCGGCTCGTCCCAGGGTAGGGATGTGATTCGCCATGATCCAGACGTAAGAGCGGAGAATGTGAGGTCCCGCCCAAAGTGCTACATCACAGCAGTTCACTCGTTTATCACTCACCGAATCGGGGGAATCGGTTTCCGTCTCGGGTGGGCCGGGACGGGTAGAATTCGTTTCGGTCATGCTCTGATTGCACGGAACGCCCGATCCGGCGCCCTGCGGGCGATTCGGCCGACCGCCCCGGCCGCGGGAACCCGCCCGGTCCCCGTCGCCGGAAGCGAGGGCGAAGCGAGGGCGGCAGGTTAGAGAATCAGCAGGTCAGGGTCCTGGAATGTGCGGTGGGCGGGTGCGCCGACGAGTGATCCGCCGTTGTGCCGCCGATTCCGACCGCACGCCAGGGTGCACCGATACCGCATTTCCGGGTGCCCGTTACATCGACCGGAAGTCCGCGTTCTACAGTCGGCGGTGAGCCGACGTCCGATTCGGCCGGGTACCGTCCCGGCGAACCGCCCGGCAGCCCGCAGTCGGCCGCACCCGTCCCGCACCCCGTGAAGGAACACGCCATGCCCCTGCCCTCGGCACTCCGCCGCGACCGCTTCCGCTGGATGCGCCGCATCGACGAGCTCGACCCCGAGACCGACTTCCGCGAGATCTACCGGATCTCCGTGGGCTATGAGCTGCCCTGGGACTACAACCGGGCCCTGGAACTCGCGCTGTACCGCACCTACTGCGTCCCCTCCATCTCGGCCCTGCTGGACGCCACCGGCGAGTTCTCCCGCTGCGGCCAGAAGCGCTACGACGACACCTCGATCCTGATGAACGAGATGACCGAGCACGGCGTCGACTCCGAGCGGGGCCGCCAGAGTCTGCGCAACATCAACCGGATGCACAACCGCTACGACATCTCCAACGGCGACATGCTCTACGTGCTGTCGACCTTCGTCTTCGAGCCCATCGACTGGATCGCCCGGTACGGCTGGCGCGACCTGACCGAGGCCGAGCTCCGGGCCGGCTACCTCTACTACCGGGAGGTGGGCACCCGGATGAACATCCGCGACATCCCCGCCGACCTCGACGCCTTCCGCGAATTCAAGAACGCCTACGAGCGCGAGCACTTCCGCTACGCCGACACCAACGCCCGCGTCGGCCAGGCGACGCTCGACGTCTTCCGCAGCTGGTTCCCGGCCCCGCTGCGCCCGGCCGCCGACGCGGGCGTGCGGGCGCTGCTGGACGACCCCATGCTGGAGGCGTTCGGCTTCTCCCACCCGCCGCGGTGGCTGCCCCCCGTCGTGCGGACGGCGCTGCGCATGCGGGCCGGCGTCGTGTCGCAGCTGCCGCCGCGCCGCACCTCCAGGCTCGCCGCCGACCCCGGCAACCGGACCTACCCGGGCTTCCCGCACGGCTGCGACCTGGCCGGCGTCGGAGCCCCGGAGCCCGTCGGCATCGACGAGAAGTGGCTGCGCAAACCCACCCGCGCAGACTGACGGACACGCGCCCCGGAGATTCGGTGCCACCCCCGGGCCGCGTTCGCCAGCGGCCCGGTCCCGACGGTCCTCGGAGCCTAGGTTCCGGAGGCGGGCGGGGGCGGGCCGCTGCGCCGGCCCGCGTCGGCTCGGGCGAACCGGCGGCGCATGTCGCGCAGATAGAAGTCGCGCGGCAGCGTCCGCACGGCCGTCGGCAGGCGCGGGTAGACGGCCCGGACCACGGTGACCAGCCGGTCGAACCGGCGCTGGTGCCGCGGGCCCCACTCCAGGCCGAACCCGTCGCGGACGTGGGCGGGCAGCAGCCCCGAGGCCAGGAAGCGCTGCACCCGCACCAGTGCCCGCACGGCGGGGTTGGCGGGGTGGAACAGGTCGCCGGCGACGGCGCGCGCGGTGTCGTCGACCCTGATGGAGGCGACCGCTTCGGTCCAGTAGCGCTCGAAGTCGGCGCGGGTGGCGGGCCAGCGCTCGCGCGGGCAGCCCAGCGAGGTGGCGAACACCGACGACGCCGTGTAGACCGCGTCCTTGTCCGCGGGCGCCATCGGGCCGAAGACCAGTTCGTGGACGTGCATGTTGCAGGCGTAGAGCGTCGCCGCCACCCATACCTGCAGCTCGGGGTCCTGCGCGCTGTAGTCGGGGCCGACGACGTGCCGGTGGACTCTGCGCACGGTGCCCGCGACCCGCTCCGCCTCCGCACCGGTGCCGAACATCAGCGCGTAGACGAACACCAGAGTGCCGCGCAGCCGGTCGACCGGGCGCTGCGCGAAGTCGCTGTGGTCGCGTACGCCCCGCCCCACGCCCGGTTCGGCGATCTGCAGCAGGATGGCGTAGGCGGCCGCCCCCAGAGCCGCGGCCTCGCGGTAGACGCCGGCGGCCGGGTCCTCGCTTGCGCGCGCGTGCTGTCCTCCCACAGCGCCCATGCTAGGCGCCGAGCCGCGGGTTCCGTGCGCGGCGGGACCACCTGCGCGGCGGCCGAGCGGTCGCGGCGGCCGGACCCCGCACCTCCGGCCGGCGTCCTGGCCGGATCCGGCCTGATGTGCAGCGAAGGCGCAGGGTGTGCACCGACGTGCGGCCGCGTGCATGCCTGTGGCTTTATGCGGCCTTGACATGCCACGCCCCACCCTTTAGGGGGCTGCGGTCCGACCCTCCGGGGTGTCGGCGACCCGAGATGCTCGATCGGCCGCTCGGGGGCGGTTATCGTGGCAGTGTCCGCATCGTCGGCTCCGCGGCCCGGCGGGATCCGGTCGGCGACCACCGCGGCCGAGGCGGGCGGCCGGTGCGCGGCCTCCGCTGTTTCGCTTCCGGCTTCCGGCGCTCCCGGGTGCGGCTTCGGGCCCTCCGCACGTGCGGTACGTCCGCGCGTCCGTGCCGCACCGCTTCGCCGGGACCCGCCCGGCCGGCCGATACGACGTCGGCGGCCGACCGGGTGCGGCGCCGAGCGACAGAGTCCGTTCCCTTTGTTTCCAGTCGAAAAGAGCCATAAGTTCCATGAGCATGGATCTTCTACGCAAGATGAACTCGGCGCTCGGCGCGACCGTGGGCGTCGAACTGCGCCGGGCCCCTCGGAAGAAGCAGGCGGCCGCCGCCACGTCCACCCCGGCCGCCGCTTCCTCCAGTGCCAAGAAGCCGGCCAAGGAGAAGGTCGCCTTCCGGGCGCCGGAGAACCCGGAGCTGGACCGCCTGCTGGACCGCCCGGTCTTCGTCGTTTCGCCGGTGCGCTCGGGATCGACCCTGCTGCGGCTGCTCCTCAACGCCCACTCCCAGCTGCACGCCCCCCACGAGCTGCATATCCGCCGCTTGGAGGCGCACTTCCGCACCAAGCTCTCCGAGCGCGCGATGGAGGCCTGCGGCCTGCAGCGCGGCGACATCGAGCACCTGCTGTGGGACCGCGTGCTGCACCGCGAGCTCGCCCGCTCCGGCAAGGACTTCGTGGTGGAGAAGACGCCCAGCAACGCCTTCGTGTGGGACCGCATCGCGGCCTGCTGGCCCGACGCCCGCTTCATCTGCCTGCTGCGCCACCCGGTCTCCATCGCCGAGTCCTGGCACGAGGCCGACCCCGAGAAGCGCACCGCCGACGAGGCCGCCAGGGACGCGCTGCGCTACATGAACGCCACCGAGCGGGCGCGCGAGGGCCTGACCGACGTGCACACCGTGCGCTACGAAGACCTCACCGCCGATCCCGACGGCGAGCTGCGCAGCATCTGCGCATACCTGGGCATCGGATACGAGCCGTCGATGCTGGAGTACGGCGACAGCGTCAAGGGCGACTTCGCCAAGGGCCTGGGCGACTGGAAGGACAAGGTCCGCTCCGGTTCCGTCCAGAGCGGCCGCACGCTGCCGACGGCCGACGAGGTCCCCGAGGCCCTGCGCGACATCACCCGCCGCTGGGGCTACCTCGACGGCGACACCGGCGACACCGGCGACACCGGCGACACCGGAGAGCGCGAAGGGGCAGCCGCGACGTGAACGCCCCCACCCCCGAGCCCTGCGCGGAGGTCGGCGAGGTCTGGCCGCGCGACGGCCGCATCCGCATCGTCGGCGACTTCCACGGTCTCGCCGACCCCGAATCCGGCCGCTGGTACCTGCTGTCCGCGGTGCGCGGTACCGACATCCGGGTCCACCACGAACTCAAGGTCGAAGGCGGCCGCTTCGAAGTCTCGGTCCCGCTGGCGGACTTCGTCCCCGTCGATCCCGGGCACTCGCCTTCCGGCGACGGGATGAAGTGGGACCTCTACGCCGTCCCCGAGGACCGGCCGGACTCGGACGCCGAAGGCCGGATGCGGCTGGGGCGCCGGCTGGACGACATCCGCGACAAGAAGAAGGTCATGGTCTTCCCCGCCCAGGAAGTCGAGGACGACGGCGTGCGGATGCGCGTGCGGCCCGTCTACACCGCCCGCGAAGACCTTTCGATCGACTGCACGCCCGGCACGTCCGGCTCATCCGGCAAGGAATCGCCATGAGGATCCGCTACCTGCTGCTGAACGCCTACGGCACAGGCGGCACCATCCGCACCGTGTTCACCCAGGCCGCCACCATGGCGGGGCTGGGCTACGACGTCGAGATCGTCAGCACCGTCCGGCACAAGGACGAGCCCAACTTCGACCTCGACGAGCGGGTGCGGCTGACCACCGTCGTCGACGTGCGCGCGCCCAAGGGCGACGAGCCCGCGCCCGGACCGGTGGGGCGCTACCGCGCCGCCCGCCGCGAACGCCTGCGCAAGCAGGGCGGCCGGATCGTCCCGGAGGGGGAGTTCGGCTACGAGGCGTTCAACCGCCACGTCGAGCGCGAGGTCGTCCGCTATCTCAAGAGCGTCGGCGACGGCATCCTGGTGACCACCCGCCCCGCGCTGAACATCCTCGCCGCGCGCTACGCCTCCCCGCGGCTGATCCGCGTCGCCCAGGAGCACATGAACCTGGGCACCCACCGCCCGGACGTGCAGAAGGCGATCGCCCGGTACTACCCGAGCTTCGACGCGGTCGCCGTGCTCACCAGCCGCGACCTGGACGACTACAAGAAGCTGCTGCCCGGCACCCGCCTGGTGCGGATCCCCAACGCGGTGCACTCGACGGAGCAGGAGCACTCCGACCACACCAACAAGATCGCCCTCGCCGCGGGACGGCTGGCCCCCCAGAAGGGCTTCGACATGCTCATCCCGGCCTACAAGAAGGTCGCCGAGCGCCACCCCGACTGGCAGCTGCGGATCTACGGGACGGGCAAGAAGAAGAACGAGCTGCGGGCGCTCATCGACAAGCACCACCTCTACAACCACGTCTTCCTGATGGGCCACACCGACCGCATGGAAGACGAGCTCACCAAGTCGGCCTTCTACATCCTCAGCTCCCGGTTCGAAGGCCTGCCGATGGTCGTCATCGAGGCGATGACCCACGCCCTGCCGATCGTGACCTTCGACTGCCCTACCGGGCCGGCCGATGTCATCACCGACGGCAAGGACGGGATCCTGGTTCCGCCCAAGGACACCGACGCGCTGGCCGACGCCATCTCGACGATGATGGACGACCGGGAGCTGCGCGACAGCATGGGCGCCGAGGCGCTCACGACCTCGCAGGGCTACGCTCCCGAGAACGTCCACATGATGTGGGAAGAGCTCTTCAGCGACCTGGTGCGCACCTCCGGCAAGGCCGCCGCGGCCGGCTGAGCGCGCGGTGCGCCGGACCGGACCGCACCCGCCGCGGCCGGTCGGCCTACAGTGGACGGCAGACGACGGGCGGCATCCCCGCGGTGCCGCCCGCAGCCGTGTCCGCCTGCCCGCGGCCCCGCCCGGCGCTCACGCACGCGCCGACCGGGCGGTACCCGCCGCGGGCCCCTGCCCGGAAAGGACGGCCCGTGAGCCTGGAGCGCGCGTTGGACGCGGTGACAATCGAGGACCTCCGCTCCCGCGGCGGCATCAAGTGGACCCTCCACGGCGAGGACACCCTCGGCGCGTTCATCGCCGAGATGGACTTCGGCACCGCGCCGGCGGTCACCGGCGCCCTGCACGCCGCCGTGGACGCCGGGGACCTCGGATACCCGCCGCCGCGCATCGCCGCGGCGATGCGCCGCGCCTGCGCCGACTGGCAGCGCGACCGCTACGGCTGGCACGTCGATCCCGCCGACGTCCACCCGGTCGCCGACGTGGTCAAGGGCTTCGAAACCGCCGTCGAGCACTTCTCCCGCCCCGGCAGCCCCGTCATCCTGCCCACCCCGGCCTACATGCCGTTCCTGACGGTTCCGCAGGGACTGGGCCGCGACATCGTCGAGGTCCCCATGGCCTTCGACGGCACCCGCCACGTCTTCGACCTCGACGCGATCGACGCCGCCTTCCGCGCCGGCGGCCATCTCCTCACCCTGTGCAACCCCTACAACCCGCTGGGCCGGGTGTTCACCGCCGACGAGCTGGCAGCGCTGAGCGAGGTCGTCGAGCGCCACGGCGGCCGCGTCTTCGCCGACGAGATCCACGGGCCCCTGACCTACCCGGGACACCGGCACGTGCCCTACGCCGCGGTGTCGCCCGAGGCCGCCGGCCACACGCTCACCGCCACCTCGGCGTCCAAGGCCTTCAACGTCCCCGGTCTCAAGTGCGCGCAGCTCATCACGAGCAACGCCGCCGACGCCGCGGTCATGGCCCGCATCGGACCGGTACTGGCCCACGGCGCCGGCAACTTCGGCATGACCGCCGCCACCGCCGCCTACACCTCCGGCGGCGACTGGCTGGACGACGTGGTCGCCTACCTCGACGGCAACCGGCACGAGCTCGCCGCGCTGCTGGCCGAGCACCTGCCCGGGGTCGGCTTCACCCCGCCCGAAGGCACCTACCTGGCCTGGCTGGACTTCCGCGGGCTGGGGCTGGGCGAGCACCCCGGCCGCGTGCTGCACGAGCAGGCCCGCACCGTCCTCGTCGACGGCCCCGACTGCGGCGAACCCGGGCGGGGGTTCGCCCGCCTCAACTTCGCCACGCCGCGGCCGGTCCTGCGCGAACTGGTGGCCCGGATGGCGGCGGGCGTGCGCACCGCCGGGCGCCCGGCCTGAACGCTCGGTGCACCGGGCCGGTGCGCGTCCTGGTCCCCTCCCGGTCCGAGTCGGCGGCGCCGCGCCCCGCGGAAGCGGTGGCGCGGCTCCGCCGGGGCCTCACACCAGCACGACCGAGCGCAGCACGTCGCCGTGCTCCATCTTGGCGAACGCGCCCTCGATACCGTCCAGCGGAATCGTCTCCGACACGAACGCGTCCAGGTCCAGGCGCCCCTGCCGGTAGAGGTCGGTGAGCATCGGGAAGTCGCGGCTGGGCAGGCAGTCGCCGTACCACGACGACTTCAGCGCCCCGCCGCGCGCGAAGACGTCCAGGAACGGCAGTTCCAGCGTCATCCCCGGGGTCGGCACCCCCACCAGCACCACGGTGCCCGCCAGGTCGCGGGCGTAGAACGCCTGCCGGTAGGTCTCGGGGCGGCCCACGGCCTCGATGACGACGTCGGCGCCGAACCCGCCGGTCAGTTCCCGGACCGCGTCGACGGGGTCGCGGTCGTGGGCGTCGACGGTGTGGGTGGCGCCCATTCCGCGTGCGGAGTCGAGCTTGCGGCGGTCGAGGTCCACGGCGACGATCGTGGCGGCCCCTGCCAGGCGGGCGCCCGCGATCGCGGCCCCGCCGACCCCGCCGCAGCCGATGACCGCGACGCTGTCGCCGCGCCCCACGTTGCCGGTGTTGATGGCGGCGCCCATCCCGGCCATCACTCCGCACCCCAGCAGCCCGACGGCGCTCGGTGCGGCTCCGGGGTCGACCTTGGTGCACTGGCCGGCCGCGACCAGCGTCTTGTCGCTGAAGGCGCCGATGCCCAGGGCGGGGGAGAGGGGCGTGCCGTCGGTCAGCGTCATCGGTTGCCGCGCGTTGTGGGTGTCGAAGCAGTACCAGGGGCGGCCGCGTTTGCAGGCGCGGCACTGTCCGCACACGGCCCGCCAGTTGAGGACCACGAAGTCGCCCGGCGCGACGTCGGAAACCCCCGCGCCGACCGACTCCACCACGCCCGCGGCCTCGTGGCCGAGCAGGAAGGGGAAGTCGTCGCTGATACCGCCCAGCTTGTAGTGCAGGTCCGTGTGGCACACTCCGCACGCCTGCACGCGCACCACGGCTTCTCCGGGGCCGGGGTCGGGGATGAGGATGGTCTCCGTCTCGACGGGTGCGTTCTCGGTCCGCGCGACGACCCCGCGCACTTCCTGCGTCATATGGCCCTCTCTCCGTTGCCGCCCTCTGGCCGGCGGAGCGGTGGGCCGCCGCTTGCGGCAGCGCACCGCTCCGTGGGGCCATGGTGGCCAGTCGCTCCGGCTGCGTCTACCACCTCTATCGCGCGATGAGAACCGCGTCGCGCCGATCGGTTCCGGCGGTGTCGATCGGGGCCGACCGGACCCGGTCGGGCTCGCGGTGCGGGGAGCGCCCCGGATCCGATGTGAGCCGTGCCACCCGATGGTGCCCGCGGGACGGGTGAGGTTGGGAACTGTCCGCTTGAATGTGTAAAAACGAGTAACCCTATAGTAGGGTATCCCCTGTGAAGTTGACGGAGTGGGCGCGCACGCAAGGGGTTTCGTACCGGAGCGCGCTGAACTGGTTCCATGCGGGCACCCTGCCCGTGCCCGCCCGCCAACTGGCCACCGGCACCATCCTCGTCGAAGAGCCGGTCGCCACCGGCGGCCGCACCGCCGCCTACTGCCGCGTCTCCAGCACCGACCGGAAACCCGACCTGGAACGCCAGGCGGGCCGGGTCGCCGCCGAATGCGGACGCCGCGGCATCACCCTGGACGCCACCGTCACCGAAACCGGTTCCGCCCTCGACGGCAACCGGCCCAAGCTGCACGCGCTGCTGCGTGATGCGTCGGTGGCCACGATCGTGGTCGAGCACCGCGACCGGCTGGCCCGCTTCGGCACCGAGCACGTGGAGTCGGCCCTGGCCGCCTCGGGCCGGTCGCTGGTCGTCCTCGACGACGCCGAGGTCGAGGACGACCTGGTGGGCGACATGACCCAGGTGCTGACGTCGATGTGCGCCCGGCTGTACGGGCGCCGGTCGGCTCGGCGCCGCGCGCAGGCGGCCGTGGACGCCGCCCGCACCGGGACGGAGTCTCCGGCGTGAGCACGCACCACCAGGCGTATCTGTTCGCGCTGGAGCCTACCGCTGAGCAGGAACAGGCGCTGGCCTCGCATTGCGGGGCGGCCCGGTTCGCTTTCAACTGGGGCCTGGCCCGCGTCAAGGCCAACCTGGGCCAGCGCGAGGCGGAGCGCTCCTACGGCGTGTCCGAGGCGGAGCTGACCCCGAGTCTGAATTGGTCGGCCTACGGTCTGCGCAAACAGTGGAACGCCGCCAAGCACGCGGTGGCCCCCTGGTGGGGCGAGAACTCCAAAGAGGCCTACGCCTGCGGGGTGGCCGATCTCGCGGCCGCGCTGAAGAACTGGAACGCCTCCCGCACCGGGACGCGCGCCGGGAGGAAGGTCGCCTTCCCCCGGTTCAAGTCCAAACGCTCCCGTAAATCCTTCCGCATCACCACCGGCGCCTTCGGGCTGGACGGGACCGACAACCGGCACGTGAAGCTGCCCCGGATCGGGGCGGTGCGCACGCATGAGTCCACTCGCAAGCTCGCGCGCCACCTGTACCGGGGCAGCGCTCGCATCCTGGCGGCCACCGTGAGCTTCCAGCGGGGGCGGTGGCACGTGTCCTTCACCGTGGAGAAGACCGCTCCAGCACCGGTCCCGGCCACAGACGGCGGGACCGTGGGCGTGGACCTGGGAATCAAGCACCTGGCGGTGCTGTCCACCGGCGCGACCGTCGACAACCCCAAACACCTCGACAAGACCCAGCGTAGGCTCCGCCGCGCCCAGCGGCGGGCCTCCCGGCGCCGGGGCCCCGACCGGCGCACCGGGCAGCAACCGTCCAACCGGTGGCGCAAAGCCCGCGCCGCCGCCGACCGCCTCCACACCAAGGCGGCCGCCGCCCGCCGCGACGGGCTCCACCGGCTCACCACCCGACTGGTGGACGAGTTCGACACCATCGTGATCGAGGACCTGAACGTGTCCGGGATGGTCGCCAACCGGCGCCTGGCCCGCGCGGTCTCCGACACCGGCATGGGCGAGGTGCGGCGCCAACTTACCTACAAGGCCGCCTGGTACGGTCGCCGCCTGGTGGTGGCCGACCGGTGGTTCCCCAGCTCCAAAACCTGCAACGACTGCGGTGCGGTGAAAGCCAAGCTGCGCCTGTCGGAGCGGACGTTCGCCTGCGAGGCGTGCGGGGTGGTCGCCGACCGCGACGCCAACGCCGCCCGCAATCTCGCCGGCCTCGCCGAGGCCGCCTCCTCCCCGAGTTGCGGGGCGAGGATGAACGAGCCCGCTGGAAACCCGCGTAAGACCGGCCGTGCCGGCTATGGGTATCGCCACGGGAAGGCCCCGCCCGAAGGGGCGGGGCCGACGCCGCGCCGCGAGGCGACGGCTCAGGGCACGTTTTTACACGTTTCCTGAACGGTAGAACTCGGGCCATGACAGATACCACGGACACCTCGCCCGGCTGGCTCTCCGACACCGAGATCGAGGACGCGCGCGGACGCCTGCCCATCGTCTACGTCAACGCCGTGCCCGTGCGCGTGGACGAATCGGGGACGGTGACCGGCGTCGGCCTGCTGCTGGGCGTGGCGCCCGACCAGACCTTCAGCCGCTCCCTGGTGTCGGGGCGTGTGCTGTTCCACGAGCGCATCCGCGACGCCCTGCTGCGCCACCTGGAGAAGGACTTGGGGCCGGTCGCGCTGCCGCACGTGCCGTCCTCGCCGCAGCCGTTCACCGTTGCGGAGTACTTCCCCACGCCCGGTATCACTCCCTTCCACGATCCGCGCCAGCACGCGGTGTCGCTGGCTTACGTGGTGCCGGTCACCGGCGACTGCCGACCCCGCCGGGACGCGCTGGACCTGGTGTGGTTCTCCCCGGAGGAGGCCGTGAGCGAGAACGTGCAGCAGGAGATGGCCGGGGGCCAGGGCGTGCTGCTGCGCCAGGCGCTGGCCCACGTGGGCCTGGTGCCCTGACCGGCGCGCGGCCCGCCCCGGGCCGCTCCGCTCGGGGCGGGCGCGACTCGGAACCGGGGGTGGGATACCGTATTCCTTTGTGATCGGAGTGTGACGGGCCGGGGCGCCCCCCCCCCCCCCGACGACGGCGGCGCGTTCGGGGGCGGCGCCGCGAGCGCGCACGCACCGAACCGCCACAGACATCCGATGATCCCCCGGCCCCGGTTCCCGGGGCCGGTCCGGAGCCTCCGCACCCCTCCGGCGCCCGCCGCATCCCGAAAGCAGGTGACCCCGCTGTCCGCACGCCCTGAGACCGGCTCCGGTTCCCCGACCGGCCCCGGCGCCGATCCGCCCGCCGACTCCGGTGCCGGTTCCGGCACCGCCACCGGCGCGAGCGGCGCGCGGCGCCCGATCGCGGCGGTCGCGCTGTGCGGGCTCGTCCTCGCGATGAGCGGCCCCGGTCAGACCGCCGGGATGTCGGTGCTGATCGACCATTTCATCCGCGACCTGGACGTCAGCCGCTCGGCCGTGTCCACCGCCTACATGATCGGCACCCTGTGCGGTGCGGCCGCACTGCCCTGGATCGGCCGCGCCGTCGACCGGTTCGGCGTGCGGCCCGTCCTGGCGGCGGTCGCGCTGGTATTCGGCTGCTTTCTGACGCTGCTGTCGCTGGTCGAAGGCATCGTCGGACTGACCGTGGCCTTCGTGGGCGCCCGCGCGCTGGGCCAGGGCGGCATGACGCTGGTGGCCACCACCGCCGTCGCCATCGCCGTGACCCGCAAGCGCGGGACCGCCATCGGCGCCACCACGGCCCTCGGCACGGCCGGGATCTCGCTGGTGCCCGTAGCCACCGAGCGCATCATCGCCGAACTCGGCTGGCGCGCGGCCGTCTTCGGCGAGGCGCTGGCGGTATGGGTGATCGTGCTGCCCATCGCCGTGTGGGGGCTGCGCGGCGCGCGCGCGAGCGACGGCGGCACCGGGGCGCAGGACGCCGACGGCGGCGGGGCGGCCGAGACCGCCTGGCCGCTGCGCGCGATCATGCGCACCTCGATGTTCTGGATCATCACCGGCGCCGTGGCCTGCAGCGGCCTGGTGACCACGGCGGTGTTCTTCCACCAGGTATCGGTCCTGGGCGAGCAAGGGCTGACCCCCGCCCAGGCCGCGGCCAACTTCCTGCCCCAGACCGCGGCCGGGCTGCTGGCGTCGTTCGGCTTCAGCGCCGCCACCGACCGCTTCTCCCCGAAGCTGCTGATCATGGGGTGTATGGCGATGCAGACGGCGGCGCTGTGCATGCTGCCGGTCGTCGGTCCGGGCCTGACCGCCGTCACCTACGGGATGGCCCTGGGCGCGGGGGCCGCGGGAGCCCGCTCGGTGGAGGCCGCGGCGTTCCCGTACTACTACGGCACCGCGAGCCTGGGCACGCTGCGCGGGCTTACCCAGTCGGTGGCGGTGTCCTCCACCGCGGTGGCTCCGCTGCTGCTGTCGCTGGGCCGCGACCTGGCCGGCTCCTACCTGCCGCCCGTGCTCGCGCTGGCGGTGCTGCCCGCGCTGATCGCCGTCGCGGCGCCCTTCGCCCGGCGCCCGCGGCGCCGGCAGGGCGCGTCGGCCGACGACCCGGGCGGCTCCGCCGCCGAGGAGGGCTGAGGTCACACCCTGTCTGCGGCCTCAGCTCTCCTCGGCGCCGGAGCCGCGCAGCCGGGTGTTCTCCTCCTGCAGGTCGAGGATGCGGGAGATCCCGGCGAGGTTGACGCCCTCCTCGGCCAAGCGGTTGATGCGCCGCAGCCGGTCGATGTCGTTGTCGCTGTACAGACGTGTGCCGCCGCCCGTGCGCGCGGGGTGGAGCAGCCCGCGCTGCTCGTAGAGGCGCAGCGACTGCGGCGAGATCCCGGCGAGGCCGGCGGCCACCGAGATGGTGTACAGGGCCCGGTCCGGTCCGGGGCGGCCGTCTGCGGTCATCGGCGGGGTCCTTCCGCGGCAGGGGGCGCCCCCGGCACCCCGGAGGGTGCGGGAGGCCATGTTTCCTCATCCCCAGGTACGAATCTTCTTCTGCGTGCATCGATGTTTATTCTCCCGCACCTGTGGTATAAAACCTGCGTCTCCTCGCATCAGGTTGTAAGCGACTACGGAGGTGACCATGATGCTGATGCGTACAGACCCCTTCCGCGGTTTCGACCGGATCACCCAGCGCCTGCTCGACGACGGCCTCCAGCCCGCAGGCGGCATGCCGATGGACGCCTACCGGGACGGCGACTCGTTCGTGGTCGACTTCGACCTGCCCGGCGTCCGGCCCGAGTCCATCGACCTGGAAGTCGAGCGCAACGTGCTGACCGTCACGGCCGATCGGGCCGACACCGCGTATGAAGGGCGAGAGACGGTCGTGGCCGAGCGCCCTTCGGGCACGTTCTCCCGGCAGCTGTTCCTCGGCGAGACGCTGGACACCGACAACATCTCGGCCGAGTACGTCGACGGCGTCCTCACGCTCCGCGTGCCGGTGGCCGAACAGGCCAAGCCACGCAAGATCAACGTCAGCGGGAGCAGCCAGGCGCGCCGGATCGACGCCTGAGCGCATACCCCCGCGGCAGCCGCGAGGGCAGGGCCGGCGCACCGCCGCGCGGCCCTGCCCGACGCGTTCGCCCGTCCCCGGTGTCCCGGGCCCGCCCCGCCGGCGGCAGCCCGCCGCCACGGATACGGTCCCGCCGTCACGGAAAGGAACATCGAGCACGATGAACATCAGCCTGCGCAAGACCCGCGCCGCAGTCGATCACGCCTTGCGCGACGCCAAGACCGACGCCGCCCACCTGCGCCTGCTGGACCTGCTGCACGCGCTGAAGGCCTACGAGACGGCCGTCGCCACCGACCCCGCCGAGGTCGGTACGCGACTGGAACGGCTGCGTACCGCCACCGCCCGGGTGGTCGGCGGCGCCCGGAGCGCGGGACCGGTCCCGGCGCCCCCCGCGGCGACCGTCAGCGAACTCGACGAGGAACTGGCCGGCGCACTGTGGAACGCGCACGGACGCGAGCCCGAGCTCCTCGGCGCCTGAGCGGCTGCACCGATACGGTGCGGCCTCGCTGGGAACGCACCCGCCGCGGCCCCGTGGAGCCCGCCGCCGCGGCCGCGGCGGCACCGAGGCGGAGAACCCCTGCGCGCGGCGCCGTACCGGCCGCACCGGCCGGAGGCGCCGGGGCGGTGACACCGAAAACCGGCCGCAGCGGGTGAGGACGCCGAGCGGTGCGGGAAAGCTGATCGTCGAGGCGCAGTACATACGTACCGAACCGATCGAAGACGCCCTATGGCACCGTCGCACACCAGGCACCGGGCCCGCAGCCGGGCCCGGCGGGTGGCCGCGTCCGTGTGCATCGTCCTGCTCGTGCTGGTCGCGGCCGCCGCCGGGGCCGTGGTGTGGCGCACCGGAGCCTACGACGCCGGCATCGACCGCATCTCCGGCGCGCTGCCCGAGGACCGCGCCTCCGCCGACGCCGACCCCGGAGAGAACTGGCTGGTCGTGGGATCGGATCTGCGCGGCGAAGCCACGGCCGGCAAGTGGCGCAGCGGCGAATCGGGCTCCGACGTGATCATCCTGGTGCACATGCCCGCCGACGCCGACCGCGTGTTCGCCGTCTCGTTCCCGCGCGACTCCTGGGTGCCGATCCCCGGCCACGGCACGGACAAGATCAACGAGGCCTACCGCCAAGGCGGCTCCCGGCTGCTGGTGCGCACCGTCGAACGGTTCAGCGGCGTCGCGATCGACCACTTCGCCGCCGTGGACTTCGCGGGGTTCGAGCGCATGGTCGACGCGCTCGGCGGCGTCACGCTCGACCTGCCCCGCGAAATCCGCGACCCCACCAACGGCTGGCACTGGGAACAGGGCGAGAACGACATGGACGGCGAGGAGGCTCTGCGGTTCGTCCGCGAACGCAAGGGCCTCTCCGGCAGCGACATCGACCGGGTGGCGCGCCAGCAGGTGTTCCTCAACGCGATCGCCGAGAAGGCGGCCTCGGACCTGGCTTCCGACCCGGGGCGGCTCGACGCGTTCCTCACCGCCGCCGGCGAGTCACTGGCCGTCGACGACCGGGTCACCGCCGCGACGCTGCAGGCGGCCGCGCTGCGGCTGCTCGATGCCGGGCCGGACAACGCCGTCTTCGTCACCCTGGCGGTCGACGAGCCGGCATGGATCGACGGCAAGAACGTGCTGCGGCTGGACACCCCGGTCAACGACGGCCTGTTCGCGGCGCTGGAGCAGGGCCGCCTCCATGCCTACGTCGACGAGCACGACCTCGCCAACGACGCCCGGAGCCTGAACTGATGCGCCGCGGAGCCGGCGCCGGGGACCGCGCCCCGGCTCCGCGCCCGCCGATTCAGCACTCGGCGGCCGCGTCGGCCAGCGCCCGCATCATCAGGGCCGTGGACACCGCGCCCGGATCCACATGGCCGATGCTGCGTTCGCCGAGATAGGACGCCCGGCCTTTGCGCGCCTGCATCGGCTCGGTGGCCCGCATGCCCTCCTCGGCCGCGTCGGCGGCGGCGCGCGCCGCCGCGCCGAGCCGGCCGCCGGAGTCGGCCGCCCGGACGAACGCGTCCACGGCGGGCGCCAACGCGTCGACCATCGTCTTGTCGCCGGGCTGCGCGCCGCCGAGGCGGCGCACCTCCTCCAGCGCCGCGGTCAGCGCGGCGCCCACCTCGGCCGGTTCGGCGCGCTCCGCGTCCAGCTTCTTGCCCGCGGCGCGCAACGCCGTGCCGTACAGCGGACCGGAGGCGCCGCCGACCTTGGAGACCAGCGTGGTGCCGGTCGTGGTCAGCACCGCGCCGACCGAGTCCGGGTCCATCGCCGCAACCGCCGCCACGGCCGCGTCGAAGCCGCGGTGCATGTTGGTGCCGTGGTCGCCGTCGCCGACGGCGGCGTCCAGCTCGCCCAGCCGCTCCCGCTCGCGTTCGACGGCCGCGCCGATGCCCCGCACCCAGGTGCGGGCGAGTTCGATGTCCACCGGTGCCGTCCAATCCTCGTCGCATCCGCTCTGCGCGTCCCTCGCACAGCATGCCCCACGGAGGCGGGGAGCCACCATTGGCGCCGGAACGATTCTGCGGAGGCACGTCCCGCGGTCACCGTTGGTCTGCACGGCGCGACCTCGGGCGCCATGCGGCACCCGCCGGTGGGCCGGCCGCGCCGCGACAGCCGCGGGTCGGGTGGGGCTCGCGTGCATGCATGTTCCCTCCGGCCGCATCCGGACATCGCGAAAATAACATGCATTGCTACTGGTCACGCCTGGCCGGGGCAAGCCCATTCAGTGCGCAGTGATCATTCTGGGGTTTCTAGGCGGCTACGGCTTCGCTATTCTTGTGGTCGATGTCCGTTTCTCTGGAGCGAGTGCGAACCGGCACGGTGCGCGGAAATGAGGATGGCGCGTCTGCCGTGCTCGGATTCCCCGATTCGTCGTCCCTCCGGGGCTGTATCGGCGATTTTCCGAATGCGGAGCCGGGCGGTGTCCACCGGCGCGAACCGTTCGGCAGGAGGCGGTGCGGGAAAGAGAAGCCGGCAGGGCGATGTGTCGAAACAGTGGGAAAGCGAAAGGAAAAGGGGTTGACTGGTCTTCTGAAACGGAATATCCGGCGCGGCGTGATAGCGCTCTCCGCCGTCGTTCTGGCATTGGGCCTGACATCCGTCCCCGCGGCCGCGCATACGCTGCATTCGGCTGTCACGTCCAGTGTGGGCTGCGGCTGGGACGGCGACTACGAAGTGCTGGAACACAGCGACGTCACGGCCTTCGGGGAGCGGCTCGGCCGGGTGTACCTGCTCTGGAACGACGCCGGTACGAGGAGCGGGCACAACTGCGTGGTCACCCGCAAGTTCGGCGTCGCCCACGGCACCGCGAGCTACGCCTCCGCGGCACTGGGCGTTCAGGGCCGCGACAATCCGCCCGCCGACCACGACGACGACTACGGCCACTACTCGGCGGTCACGGACTGGGCGCGCGGCCACTGCGTGAACTACCGGGGCTGGGTGGAGCACCCGGAGACCGGCGCGATGGGGATCGGCGGCGACCAATCGTGGCAGTACTGCAGTTGACCGCCAAGGCCGGTTCCGGTGTTCTCGGGCACGGGTCGCGGCTCTCTGCGGGCTCTCGGAACCGGGTGGCACCGGAAGGAACGCGTCGTGTCTGTTCTCCGTAAACGCGTGCGCCGTATCCTGGTCGCGCTCTCCGTCGTCGCCCTCGGCTTGGGCCTGACGGCCCCTCCCGCGGCCGCGCATACCCTGCATTCCGCCGTCACATCCGGCGTGGGCTGCGGTTGGGACGGGGACTACGAGGTACTTGAAGACAAAGACATCACGGAATCGGGCGACCTCATCGGCCGGGTCTACCTGCTCTGGAACGACTCCGGAACGAAAAGCGGGCATAATTGTGTCGTCACGAGGAAGCTCGGGGAGGCGCACGGCGCCGTTTCGTTCACCAATGCGCAGCTTTTCGTTGAAAACGGGTCCGGAGCGCAGGCCCCCGGTCGATACAGCCACTACTCCGCGGCTTCGGAGTGGGCGCGTGGGAATTGCGTCCAATATAGCGGATACGTGCGGAATCCGCGTACCGGCGAGGTCGGTTACGCTGAATTGCTGGAATGGAAGTACTGTAGTTGACCGTATTCGGATGTGACCCGGCCGCGTAGCGGTGACGAGGTCGGACCTCGTCGACGAAACGCGCTCCGGGCGGCGCTCACCTCCGCCGCCCGGAGCGGTTCGCCCGCTGCGCCGCTCTCCGCGGGCCGGGTCAGACCCCCCACCGCAGCCCCGGAGTGTTCACCGGCGCGTCCCACAGCGGGAGGAAGTCCTCCTGGGCCTCGCAGATCGTGATGGAGCAGCCGGCCATGTCCAGGCTGGTGACGTAGTCGCCGACGGCGTTGCGGACGATGGTGATCCCGCGCTCCTCCAGCAGAGCCGCGACCTCGCCGTAGACCAGGTACAGCTCGCTGAGCGGAGTGCCGCCCAGCCCGTTGACCACCACGATCGCCTCCGAGCCGCTCTCCAGCGGGCGGTCGTCGAGCACCGCGTCGACCATGTCGGAGACGATCTCGCCCGCCGAACGCAGCTTCTCCCGGCGCCGGCCCGGCTCGCCGTGGATGCCCACGCCCACCTCGATCTCGTCCTCGGGCAGGTCGAATCCGGGGCGCCCGGCCGAAGGCGTCGTGCAGGCGGTCAGCGCCACCGCGAACGAACGCGACGCCGCGTTGACCCGCCGGCCCGCCTCGGCGACCTCCGCCAGCGCGTCGCCGCGCGCGGCCGACCCGCCGGCGATCTTCTCGACCAGCAGCGTGGCGCCGGTGCCGCGCCGTCCCGCCGTGAAGGTCGAGTCCTCCACCGCGACGTCGTCGTCGACCAGCACCGTCTCGACCTGCAAGCCCTCGTCGCCGAGGGTTTCGGCGGCCATCTCGAAGTTCATCACGTCGCCGGTGTAGTTCTTCACCACCAGCACCGTCCCCTCGCCGCTGTCGGCAGCGCGCACCGCCTCGGTGGCCTGGTCGGGCACGGGCGAGGTGAAGATCTCGCCGGGGCAGGCGGCGTCGAGCATGCCTTCGCCGACGAACCCGGTGTGCAGCGGTTCATGGCCCGATCCGCCGCCCGAGACCAGACCGACCTTGCCGGCGACGGCGCCGCGGGCGCGCGTGACCACCCCGGATTCCAGGTTGACCGACAGTTCGGGGTGGGCGGCCGCGAAACCGGCCAGCGCGTCGGTGAGGTAGGTGTCGGCGGTGTTGAGGAACTTCTTCATACGGCTCGCTCCCGCGGTGGCCTCGGCGGTGATGTGCGCCCTGGGACGCTTCCCGGCAGTAGCCTAGGTCCCCATGGGAAACGATGGCGCCACTGTCGGAATCGTGCTCGTGTCGCACAGCGGGAAACTCGCCGAAGGGCTGCACGAACTGATCGCCCAGCTCGGCTCGGCGGGCGGGCGCGTCTTCAGCGCCGGAGGGACCGACGACGGCGGGATCGGCACCTCCTATGAGCGGATCGGTGCGGCGATCGCCGAGGCCGACTCCGGCGCCGGCGTGGTCGTGCTGGCCGACATCGGCAGCGCGGTGCTCACCGCCCGGACGGTGCTGGAGGACGAGTCCCGCGACGACCTCGTGCTGGTGGACGCGCCGTTCGTCGAGGGCGCCGTGGCGGCGGCCGTCACCGCCTCCACCGGAGCCGCTCTCGCCGCCGTCACCGAGGCCGCCCGCGACGCCCGCAGCCAGCCCAAGTTCCCGGACTGACCCGCGCGGCACCCGCGCGGCCGGGGGCCGTCCCCGGGCATCTGAGGCGCCCGCACCGGCGGCCGTCCCGGCGCCGGCGGGATCCTGCGGGAAAACCTCTTGGCGCCTCCGCTTATCCTGGACGGCGGTATGAAAACGTCGTCTGCGGCCCCCTCCGGCTCTCGTTCCGGCTCCGAACACTCCGACATCCGTGAGCTCCGTCGGCGCCTGTCCCCGCTGATGCTGGCCGACCGGCACCGGCTGCGCCGCCGTATCGACGGGCTCCAGAAGGTCCGCACCGAGAACAAGCGCGCCGGGATCGCCGCCGAGATCTCCGCGGAGATCGACGCCGCCCATGCCCGCGTCGAACGCCGCGCCTCGGCCGTACCCGACATCGACTACCCCGAAGCGCTGCCGGTCAGCGCCCGCAAGGACGACATCGCCGCGGCCGTGCGCGACAACCAGGTCGTCATCGTGGCGGGGGAGACCGGTTCGGGCAAGACCACCCAGCTGCCCAAGATCTGCATGGAGCTGGGGCGCGGCGTGTACGGCGCGATCGGCCACACCCAGCCGCGCCGGTTGGCGGCGCGCACCGTGTCCGAGCGCATCGCCGAGGAACTGGACACCCCGCTGGGCGAGGCCGTGGGCTACAAGGTCCGGTTCACCGACCGCTCCGGCGACGACACGCTCGCGAAGGTGATGACCGACGGCATCCTGCTGGCCGAGATCCAGCAGGACCGGATGCTGCGCCGCTACGACACGCTCATCATCGACGAGGCCCACGAGCGCAGCCTCAACATCGACTTCCTCCTGGGCTACATCAAGCAGCTGCTGCCGCGCCGGCCCGACCTCAAGGTCATCATCACCTCGGCCACCATCGACCCCGAGCGCTTCTCCCGCCACTTCGGCGACGCCCCGATCGTCGAGGTGTCCGGGCGCACCTACCCCGTCGAAGTCCGCTACCGCCCCGCCGACGAGGACGAGGAGGGCGAGCAGGAGGACCAGACCCAGGCGATCTGCGCGGCCGTGGACGAGCTGCGCACCGAGGCGCCCGGGGACATCCTGGTGTTCCTCAGCGGCGAGCGCGAGATCCGCGACACCGCCGACGCGCTGCACAAGCAGAAGCTGCCCGAGACCGAGGTCGTGCCGCTGTTCGCGCGATTGTCGGCAGCCGAGCAGCAGCGCGTGTTCGCGCCGCACCGCGGGCGGCGCATCGTGCTGGCCACCAACGTCGCCGAAACGTCGCTGACGGTGCCGGGGATCCGCTACGTCATCGACCCGGGCACCGCCCGCATCTCCCGCTACAGCCACCGCACCAAGGTGCAGCGGCTGCCGATCGAGCGGGTCTCCCAGGCGTCGGCCAACCAGCGCAAAGGCCGCTGCGGCCGCGTCGCCGAGGGCGTGTGCATCCGCCTGTACTCCGAAGAGGACTTCCTCTCCCGGCCGGAGTTCACCGACCCCGAGATCCTGCGCACCAACCTCGCCTCGGTGATCCTGCAGATGGCCTCGCTGGGGCTGGGCGACGTCGCCGCCTTCCCGTTCGTGGAGGGCCCCGACCGGCGCCAGATCAAGGACGGCGTGCAGCTGCTGCAGGAACTGGGGGCGCTGGCCCCCGGCGAACCCGACGCCGGCCAGAGCCTCACCGCCGTCGGCCGCCGGCTCGCCCAGCTCCCCGTGGACCCGCGCATGGGCCGGATGGTGCTGGAGGCCGAGGACAACGGCTGCCTGCGCGAAGTCATGATCATCGCGGCCGCCCTGTCGATCCAGGACCCGCGCGAGCGCCCTGCCGACCAGCAGCAGGCCGCCGACGAGCAGCACGCCCGCTTCGCCGACAAAGAGTCGGACTTCATGGCGTTCGTGAACCTGTGGAACTACCTGCAGGAGCAGCAGAACGCGCTGTCGGGCAACCGGTTCCGCCGCATGTGCCGCAACGAGTACCTCAACTACCTGCGGGTCCGCGAGTGGCAGGACATCTACAGCCAGCTCAAGCAGGTCGCCAAGGCCGACGGCGCCACGCTCAACTCCGCCGAGCCCAAGCCGCGCGAGATCCACATGTCGCTGCTGGCGGGGCTGCTGTCGCACGTCGGCCTCAAGGATCCCGAGAAGAACGAGTACCTGGGCGGGCGCGGCGCCCGATTCGGGATCTTCCCGGGCTCGTCGCTGTTCAAGAAGCAGCCCCGCTACGTCATGGCGGCCGAGCTGGTCGAGACGTCGCGGCTGTGGGGTCGCATGGTCGCGCGCATCGAACCCGAGTGGGCCGAGAAGCTCGGTTCCCACCTGGTCAAACGCTTCTACAGTGAACCCCACTGGGAGAAGAACCAGGGCGGGGTGATGGCCTACGAGCGCGTCACCCTCTACGGGGTTCCCCTGGTCGCCCAGCGCAAGGTCGCCTACGGATCCGTCGACCCCGAGACTTCCCGCGAGCTGTTCATCCGCCACGCGCTGGTCGAGGGCGACTGGAACACCGGGCACCGCTTCTTCCACGAGAACCGGCGGCTGCTGGAGGAGGTCGAGGACCTGGAGCACCGCGCGCGCCGGCGCGACATCCTGGTCGACGACGAGACCCTGTTCGCCTTCTACGACGAGCGGGTCGGGGCCGAAGCCGTCTCGGCCGCCCACTTCGACACCTGGTGGAAGCGGGTGCGGCGCAAGCAGCCCGACCTGCTGAACTTCGAGAAGTCGATGCTCATCAACGAGGGCACGGCCGGCGTCAGTGAGCAGGACTACCCCGACCAGTGGCGCCAGGGCGAGCTCGCCTTCGCGCTGAGTTACCAGTTCGAACCCGGGACCGACGCCGACGGCGTCACCGCGATCGTTCCGCTGACCGTGCTCAACCAGGTGTCGGAGGACGGCTTCGACTGGCAGATCCCGGGCCTGCGCGAGGAACTGGTCACCGCGCTGATCCGGTCGCTGCCCAAACCGCTGCGGCGCAACTTCGTGCCGGTTCCCGACACCGCCCGCACGGTGCTGGGCCGGATGACCCCTTACGCCGAGCCGCTGACCGCGGAGCTGGCCCGCACGCTGGCCGCGATGAGCGGCGAGCGCATCGCCCCCGGCGACTTCGACCGGCAGCGGGTGCCCGACCACCTGCGCATCACCTTCCGCGCCGTCGACGACCGGCACAACACGCTGGCGGAGGAGAAGGACCTGGCGGCGCTGCGGTCCCGGCTCAAACCGCGGCTGCAGAAGGCCATCTCCGCCGAGGCCCGCGGCATCGAGCGCTCCGGTGTGCAGGAGTGGGACTTCGGTCCGATCCCGCGGATCTTCGAGCGCAAGTCGGCCGGTCCGACGGTGAAGGGCTACCCGGCGCTGGTCGACGACGGCGACAGCGCCGCGGTGCGCCTCTTCGACACCGAGGCCGAGCAGCGCCACGCCATGTGGCGCGGCGTGCGGCGGATGCTGCTGCTCCAGGTGCCCTCGCCGGCCGCGGTCATCCAGCGCGGCCTGGACAACGGCACCAAGCTGGCGCTGAGCAACAACCCGCACGGCAGTGTGCAGGCGCTGTTCTCCGACTGCCAGGACTGCGCGGCCGACGCGCTGATCGCCGCCCGCGGCGGGCTGGACGCGGTCACCGCCTCCGGCGGCGACCAGTGGGACCCGGCGGCGTTCGAGCGGCTGCGCGAGCACGTGCGCGCCGAACTCGCCGACACCATGGAGGAGGCGGTCACCGGTGCGGCCCGCATCCTGCAGACCGCCCACGCGCTGGGCCGCAAGCTCAAGGGCAGCACCAGCCTGGCGGTGCTGCCGTCGCTGAACGACGTGCAGGGCCAGATCGCCGGCCTGGTGCATCCGGGGTTCGTCACCGACGCCGGGCTGGCGCGGCTGCCCGATCTGCACCGCTACCTGAAGGCCGCGGAGCACCGGCTGACGAAGCTGGCCGACAACGCCCGCCGCGACCAGGTCGACATGTCCAAGGTCGAGCAGATGCGCCGAGCCCGCGACAAGCTCCTGGGTGAACTCGGGCCGGTACGCGCGCAGGACGCCGACGTGCGCGAGATCGGCTGGATGCTGGAGGAGTTCCGCGTCAGCCTCTTCGCCCAGGAGATCGGTACGGCCTACCCCGTCTCGGAGAAGCGCATCCTGAAGGCGATCGAGGCGGCCAAGGGCTGACGCCGCAGGCGGCCGGCGCGGCGGCGGCCGGGTTCTGCGGCCCGCTGCGCCGACGTCCACCGCGCCGGGACCCGCACCCGCACCGGCACCCGAAACCGACGAAAGGGCACTGATGAGCGCACCCCGCCTGCTGTGGATCGGGACCTACACCCCCGGTTCCGACCCCGAAGCCACCGGGGAGGGCATCCACCGCGCATGGCTGGATCCCGCGACCGGGCGGCTGCACGGCGGCGCGGCGGCGGCGCGCACCGCCGGGCCGTCCTTCCTGGCGGCGCACCCGCGCGGCGGGGTGCTGTACGCGGTCAACGAGGTCGGGCGGGGTACGGTCGAGGCCTTCGCCGTCGAAACCGATGACGGCGGCGCTCCCGTGCTGACCGCGCTGGGCGGCGTGCCCACCGGCGGGGCTTCCCCCTGCCACGTGCTCGCCCACCCGGGCGGCGACCGTGTGGTCACCGCGAACTACGCCGACGGCAGGGTCAGCGTCCACCCTCTGGCGGCGGATACGGGCGCCGTCCGGGAACCCGACGTGGTGCTGGCGCACACCGGCGCGGGGCCCGACCCCGAGCGCCAGGAGGGCCCCCACGCCCACTCCGCGGCGATCGCCCCCGGCGGGCGCCACATCCTCGTCGCCGACCTCGGCACCGACGAGCTGCGCTGCCACACCTTCGACCCCGCCGCGGTCCGCCCGGTCGGCCCGGTGGGTCCGCTGGCGGTCGCCGCCCACCTCCCCCCGGGAACCGGGCCGCGCCACATGGCGCTGCACCCCGACGGCCGCGTCTACGTCGCCGGTGAGCTGGATTCGCGCGTGCACGTGCTGTCCTGGGACGCCGAACGGGCCCGGGCCGCTCCCGTCGCCGACGCGGCCGCCAGCGGCCACGAGGGCCCCAACCACCCCGGCGAGATCGCGCTGTCGCCGGACGGTGAGCGCCTCTACGTCTCCAACCGCGGCGCCGACACCATCGCCACCTTCGAGATCACCGGCGGGGGAACCGGACTGCGCCGTATCGCCGAGACCCCGTGCGGGGGCGCCTGGCCGCGCCACTTCGCCCTGACCGACGGCCACATCGTCGTCGCCAACCAGAAGTCGGCCGAGTTGTCGTCGCTGCGCCTGGACGACCGGGGCGTCCCGGAGGACACCGGCCACCGCTTGGCCGTCGGCGATCCGGCCTGCGTCCTGCCGGTGTAGCCGCACGCGCCGCCGCGGGCGGGCCCGTCGCAGGGCGGCGGCCCCTCCGGGGCCCCGCACGCTCGCGACGGGGACCGGACGGCGGCCGGCGGCGTCGACGCGCCTGCTCAGGTCTCTGCATCGGGGCGGGGGCGGACGTTTACCGGTGTCCGTATGTGACTAGTGGGGCCGCACAGCCCTTTCGACGTCACACGGAGGCACCTCGTGGTACAGCCGGAGACCGGCGACGCCGGTGACGCGTTCCTCGCCCGCGTGCAGCAGCACGCCGGGATCGCCTCGCGCGGCGAGGCACTGCGCCTGACCGAGGCGACGCTGGCCGCGCTGCAGCGCAGCCTCAGCGGGGGGCAGTTCAACGATCTCGCGCGCAATCCGCCGCCCGCGCTGCAGCCCGAGAGCGAAGCGTCCGGGCAGGCCGTCGCCTTCGACAAGGGCGCGTTCCTGGACAAGGCCAGCGGGGGAGTGTCGGCGGTCGATCCCGCGGAGGTCGAACTGTCGGTGAGCGCGGTGCTCACCACCCTCCGCGAACGGCTTCCCCGTGAGGAGACCGAAGACACCATCGCTCAGCTCCCTCGGGGATTGGCCGCGCTGTTCGGCGGTGCGCCCGGAAGCTGACACCGGACGACCGCAGCGCGATCTCCCCCGCCGCCGGCCGGGCGGACGCGGCCGCGCATCCTGCCAACCACGCCTGGAGCGGAGCCGAAAACCATGGATCTCAGCTTTCTCACCTCTGTCGAGGGCACGACGGGGCCGGTGGCCTCGCTGAACATCAACAACTCCCGCGACGCCGAAGACGCCGACCACGAAGTCCACGTCCGGTGGCAGAAGGCGCGCGAGGACCTGCTCGCCCGGGGCGTCGACGAGCCGACGCTCAGCGCCATGGACGGCGTGGTCGGGCGCACCGGCAGCGTGTCCGGCCCCCACGGCCACGTCGTCTTCGCCGCCGACGGCCGCGTGCTGATGGCCACGGTCGTGGCCGAACCGCCGCAGGACTACGTGGCCCGGGTCGGGCCGCTCCCCGATCCGCTGATCTACATCTACAGCCAGCGCACGCGGATCCCCTATGTGCTCGCCGTCGTCGACAGCATGGGCGGTGACGTCCGGACGGTCTACGGCGACGGGCGCACGGTCACCCACCTCGTGGAGGGCGACGACTGGCCCGTGCACAAGGTCCGCGAGGGCGGCTACCACCATAAGCAGATGCAGCGGACCGTCGACAACCAGGTCGCCGAGAACGCCGGGCGGGTGGCCGGAGCGGTCGCCCAGGAGGCCGAGAGGTGCGGCGCCGAAATCGTCGCGATCGCCGGCGAGATCCAGGTGCGCGGCGAGATGCGCGACCGGTTGCCCGATTGGCTGGAGCCGCGGGCGCTGGATCTGGAGTCGGGGTCGAGGGCGGCCGGATCGGATGCCGCACCGCTGGAGACGGAGCTGCGCAGCCGCCTGGAGGAGCGCGACCGGGCCCGGGTCGCCGCGGTGCAGGCGTCGTTCGAGCAGGGCCGCACCACCCGCGACCGGGCGGTGGAGGGCTTCGCGCCGGTGGTGCGGGCGCTCCAGCGCGGCCAGGTGGAAACCCTGCTGTGGTCGACCGGACTGGCCGAGACCGACCTGCGGGTCTGGGTGGGGCCTTCCGGCGAGCAGATCGCCCTCGACAAGGAGGAGCTGCGCGACATGGGCGTAGACGAGCCGGTCGACGATCTGGCCGGTCCCGGCGTGCTGCGCGCGGCCGCCGCGACCTCCGCGGACCTCGTGCTGGTTCCCCAGCGCGACGCGACGGCCGAGGAAGGCATCGGCGCGATCCTCCGCTTCTCCGACCCGTCGCTGGACCACTGATCCAGCGACGGGGGCGTCGATCGCCCGGTGGCGGTCGAGGAACCCGCCGGGGCGGCCCACGCGCCGGACCTCGGCAACGCACCGTGCGCGGGTGGACGCCTGACGGCTTCGTAGCCGGTCGTGCACCCGCGGCGCGTGGCCCGGCGAGCGGGGCGGCGACGGATTCCGCCGCTCGCCGGGCGACAGTGCGGCTTTCACGTGCTCCCGCAGCGCCGTGCGCGACCGCTGCACCGGACGCTCGGTCCCGACACCGACCCGACACGGGGGAGCGGGGCCGCGTGGTCGGCGACCGGCCGCAGGACCACTGTCCGGCATAACGGACAATGGGGGTGGTAGGCACCGCAGTGATCAGTGTGAGAGGACGGGATTCCCCCATGCCCCAGGCCCCTGACAGCCGGGTTCGCCGCCGCGGCCTCACCGCCCGCGACATCGCCCTCATCGCGGTGTTCGCAGCGCTGCTGGCCGCGCTCAGCATGCCCGTCGCCATCCCGGTCGGCCCGGTGCCGATCACCCTGCAGACCCTCGGCGTGATGCTCGCCCCCAGCCTGCTCGGCGCCAAGCGCGGGACGCTGTCCGTGCTGACCTTCCTGGCCCTGGTAGCGGCCGGGCTCCCGCTGCTGCCCGGCGGGCGCGGCGGGCCGGCTCCCTTCGTGGGGCCCACCGGCGGGTACATGCTCGGGTGGGTCGTCGGCGCCCTGGCCATCGGGCTGCTGGTGCACTACATGCTGCCGCGCTACCGGTTCTGGTACGGCCTGGGCGCCAACATCGCCGGTGGCATCGGCGTGGTCTACCTGGTCGGTGTCCCCTGGAGCGCGGTCGCCCTCGGCGACGGCCTGCTGGCCACGATCACCGCCGTGGGCGTGTTCCTGCCGGGCGACCTCGCCAAGGCCGCGCTGGCGGCCGGCATCGCCGCGGCCGTGCACCGGGCCTACCCCGTGCCGCCCGCCGGACGCCCGGTCGCCGAGGCCGACGCCGACGCCGACGTCTTCACCGACACCGCCGGAACCGCCGACACGGACACCGGTGCCTCCACCGACGCCGCTACCGCCGCCGACACCGGCAGCCCCGACGCCGGCGGGACCGGGGACCGCGCGGAATGACGCTGCGCCTGGAGCGGGTCAGCCACGCCTACGACGGGCGCCCGGTGCTGCGCGACGTCGACCTGGAGCTCGGCGAACACCGCATCGGTGTCGTCGGCGCCAACGGCTCCGGCAAGTCGACGCTGGCCCGCACCCTCAACGGCCTGGTGCTGCCCGACTCCGGGCGCGTCCTGCTGGACGGCCGGGACACCCGCCGCCACGCCCGCGAGATCCGGCGCCGGGTGGGGTTCGTCTTCTCCGACGCCTCGGCGCAGATCGTCATGCCCACGGTGGCCGAGGACGTCGCCATCGGCCTGCGCCGCAGCGGGCTCACCGCCGGCGAGCAGCGGGCGCGCGTGGACGCCGTGCTGGAGCGCCACGGCCTCGCCGGCCACCGCGACCATCCCGCCCACCTGCTCTCCGGAGGCCAGCGCCAGATGCTCGCGCTGGCCTCGGTCCTGGTCACCGAACCCGACGTGCTGGTGTGCGACGAGCCCACCACACTGCTGGATCTGCGCAACACCGCCGTCATCGAGGAGACGCTGCGCGCCCTGCCGCAGCAGCTTGTGCTGCTCACCCACCACCTGGAGGCGCTGTCCGGGTTCGACCGGGTGCTGGTGATGGACGAAGGGCGCGTGGTCTTCGACGGCCTCCCCGACGAGGCGGTCGCCCACTACACCGCGCTCATGCGCCCGGACACCGGCGCCGGGTCCGGCCCGCGCGCACCGGAAGGCGGATCGCGGCCGTGAGCATGGCCGGGATCTACGTCCCGCCGCGAAGGCGCCGCGCGGTGCTGCACCGGTTGCCCGCCGGCGCCAAGATCGCCGCCCTCGTTGCGGCGGTGGTCGCCGTCGTGGCCGCCGCCGACGCCCGTGTCGCCGTGGCTGCGGCGGCCGCCGCCGCGCTGGTGCACCCGCTGTGCGGGCTGGGGGTGGGGCCGGCGCTGCGCACGCTGCGGGCGCTGGCGCCGTTCGTGGCCGCGATCGTGCTGTTCCAGTGGCTGGTCGGGGACGGGGCGACGGCGGTTCGGGTGTGCGGGCAACTGTTGGCCGCGGCGCTGCTGGCGGCCGCGGTCACCGCCTCCACCCGCGTCACCGAGATGCTGGAGCTGTTCGAGCGCCTGGCGCGCCCGCTCGCGCGGGTGGGTGCGAACCCGCGGCGCGTGGCGCTGGTGCTGGCTCTGACGATCCGCTGCATCCCGATGGTCGCCTCCGCGTGGCGGACCTCGCGCGAGGCCTACCTCGCCCGCGGCCTGCGCGGCCGCCCCGACGCGATGGTGGTGCCGGTGATCGTGGGGCTGCTGCGCTCCGCCGACTCCTTGGGCGAGGCCTTGACCGCGCGCGGTATCGACTGAACTCCCCCGTACCGGGTCAGATAACCGCAACCGAACCGGTATAGCGTCACGCCCCCACTAATGGCATATTCGGGGCATCCCAGGCACCCGGGGCGGCCCTCCCGGCGGCACGCTCCCCACCGCGGACGTTCCGGGGTGCTCGGCGCTCTGCGACGGTGGAGGACGAGCGGTGCGACGGCGGCCCACCGGACCCCGGACCACGGCCCCGCCCCGGCACGGCGCGGCCGGCGACGGGCGCCCCCGGCCGGGGCGCGGCGGTCTCCGGAGGACTCAGCGGGCGCGGACGCGACCGGCTGCCCGGCACGGCCCCCCGGTCCGCGCGCTGACCTCCCGCGCGCTCTCCGCCCTGCCCGCCCGGCGGGCGGCCCTCCTGGGCGCCGCTGTCGTAGCGGCCCTCGTCCTGCTGGGAACCGTCCCGGCCGCCGTCGCCCCGGACCACCCCCGCGCCGCCGGCACCGCGGTCCCGCCCGCCCCGGACGAGGACGCCGTCCCCCCGATCGAGACGGCCGCCGCGCTGGGCCCCCGGGAGCGCGCCCGCATCAGCGCCCTGCTCGACGACCGCTTCTCCGGCGGCCCCGGGCGCGTGGCGGTTTCGGTGCAGGACCTGCGGACCGGAGCCGCCTTCGGCTACGCCGCCGACGCCGAGTTCCGCGTCGCCAGCGTCGTCAAGCTGGACATGGTCGTGCACATGCTGCTCGACGCCCAGCGGGAGGACCGCTTCCTCACCGACCGCGAACAGGCGCTGGCCGAGCGGATGCTGTGCCACAGCGACAACGACGCGGCCGACACCGCCTTCCGGCGCAACGGTTTCACCTCCGGCTTCGCCGACGCCACCGCGCGCCTGGGCCTGGCGGACACCAGCCCGCACGAAAACGGCGCCTGGGGCATGAGCAGCACTACCGCCGCCGACCGGCTCCGGTTGCTGCGTGCGGTGTTCACCGACGCCAGCCCGCTCGACGAGCGCAGCCGCGCCTACCTGCGTTCGCTCATGGGCGCGGTGGCGCCGGAGCAGGCCTGGGGGATCAGCGCGGCCGCCGGCCCCGGCACCGCCGAGCTGAAGAACGGCTGGGCGCCCGCCCCCGGCGGCGGACCGTGGAACGTGCACAGCACCGGCAGCGTCGAGCGCGACGGCCGCCGGTACCTGGCGGCGGTCCTCACCGACGGGGCGCCCGACTACGGTACCGGGGTCGCCACCGTGGAGGACGCCGCCGGCCTGGTGATCGAGGAGCTGGGGACCGCCCTGGACCGACATCCCTAGGAGCGTCCCCGGGGCGCGGCAGGCTTCCCGGACCCGGCGCCCGTCACTCCCACAGCCGCCGGGGAACGTCGACGAGCATCGTCTCGATCTGCGTGTCGGTCACCCCGCGCTCGCGCACGTAGGGCAGCACCTCCTCGCCCAGGTGCAGGTAGTGCCACTGCGGCAGCAGCGGCAGCACTTCCGGATCGATCCAATCGATGTAGCACGCGGCGTCGTGCGACAGCACCATGCGGTCGGCGAATCCGCGCCGGCACATCTCGACGAGCGTTTCGGCGCGGGCTTCGAACGTGGTCTCGACGTTGAGCCCGAAGCGGTCCATGCCCAGCACGAACCCGGCCTCGGCCAGTTCGCTGAGGTGGTCGGTGTCGGTGGTGTCGCCGCTGTGGCCCAGGACGACGCGGCGCGGGTCGACGCCCTCCTCGTCGCACAGCACCCGTTTGGCCTCAAGACCGGTGCCGGAACCGGGGTGGGTGTGCACGGTGATGGGGACCGACGTGCGGTGGTGGGCGGCGGCCACGGCACGCATGATCCGCTCGACGTCGGGTGTGGCCCCCGGCCCGTCGATGGCGCACTTGAGCATGCCGGCGCGCACCCCGGTGCCGGCGATTCCGTCGGTGATGTCGGCGGTGAACATGTCCACCATGGGGTCGGGACGGCCGATCGCCGGGCCGCGGTGCCGGAAGAACGCGGGGACGCTGTCGTAGGTGTAGACGCCGGTGGCGACCACGATGTTGAGCTCGGGTACCCGTTCGGCCACACGCAGGATGCGCGGGATGTAGCGGCCCAGACCGATGACGGTGGGGTCGACGACGGTGCGCACCCCCTGTGCGGCCAGGGCGCCCAGCCGCTCCGCGGCGTCGGCGACGCGTTCCTCCTCGTCGCCCCATTCGCCGGGGTGGTTCTGCTGCACGTCGGCCGTGAGGGTGAAGATGTGCTCGTGCATGTAGGTTCGGCCCAGGTCGGTGGACGCGACGGGGCCGTGGAGGGTGGGGACCTCGTGCATTGCTGTGCCGCTCCCTGTCGTCGAGCGTGGCGCCGGCCGGGCGGCCGCCGGGGGTGGTGGAGAACTTACCCGCCTGAGCCCGTTCATGCCCCGCGGCCGGGCCGGGAGCCCGGGAACGCGCCGTACCGGTCAGAGGCGGTCGGGTGGCGCCCCGCCCCGGGGTGCCGGCGAGGGAATCCTAGAGTAGGGGACCGGTCCCTGCCGGCATCGGGTAGAACGGAGCGCCCCGGATGATCGATCTTCGCTCGGATACCTGCACTCGGCCCACCGCCGCGATGCGGCGGGCCATGGCCGAGGCCGAGGTGGGCGACGACGTGTTCGGCGAGGACCCCACCGTGCGGGCGCTGGAGGAGGAGACCGCCGCGCTGCTGGGCACGGAAGCGGCGCTGTACGTGCCGTCGGGGCACATGTCCAACCAGATCGCGGTGTACGTGCAGACCCGATCCGGCGACGAGGTCTGGACGCACCGCAGCGGTCACGTGGTCGCCAACGAGCAGGGCGCCGCCTCGGTGCTGGCGCGGGTGCTGCCCCGCGTCCACGACTGCGCCTCGGGCTACCCCGACGCCGCCTTGTTGGAGGAATGGGCCGGCGGCGCCGACGACGTGCACCGCGCACGGCCGCGGCTGATCTGTTTGGAGAACACCTTCTCGGGGCTGGTCGTGCCGCCCGCCGAGCAGCGGCGGATCGCCGCCTTCGCCCACGACCGCGGCATGCTGCTGCACCTGGACGGCGCCCGGCTGTGGAACGCCGCCGTGGCGCTGGGCGAGACGCCCGCGCGCGTGGCCGAGGGTGCCGACACGGTGTCGGTGTGCTTCTCCAAGGGCCTGGGCGCGCCGGTGGGTTCGGCGCTGGCCGGCGACGCGCCGACCGTCGCCGAGGCGCGGCGGGCCCGCAAGCTGCTGGGCGGCGGCATGCGCCAAGCCGGGATCGTCGCCGCGGGCGCGCTGTATGCGCTGCGCAACCACGTGGGCCGGCTCGCCGAGGACCACGGGCGTGCGCAGGCGCTGGCCGAGCGCATCGCCCAGACGCCGCCGCTGGCCGCCGAGGCGCGCACCAACATGGTCCTGGTCACCACGCCCGCCGACCGAGCGCGGGAGTTCGCCGGCCTGTTCGCCCGCGAAGGCGTGGGATGCGTACCGCTGGGGCGGGACCTGCTGCGCCTGGTCGTCCACCTGGACGTGTCCGACGAGGACGTCGACGCGGCCGCGACGCGCATCGCCGCGGCGGCGGCCGCCGCCGGCTGAGCCGCGCGGGCCGCGCCGGCCGCCTCCAGGGGGCGGTCGGCGCGGCCCGCGCGCGTCACCTCGGGGCCGGTTCCTCAGCCGGTCGGTGCGGGCAGGTCGACCGTGCCCGACAGCGCCAGCCGGTGCCGGTCGGCGGTGCCCAGCGCGAGCGCATCGCTCTTGGCGCGCTTGAGGAACAGGTGCAGCGGGTGCTCCCAGGTGAAGCCGACGCCGCCGTGCAGCTGCAGCGCCTCCTCGGCCGCCGTGACCGCCGTGGCGGACACGAACGCCTGGGCCAGCGACGCGTTGATCTCGGCCTCCTCGGCCTCGGCCGCGCCGGCCCCCGGCTCCCGCAGGTCCGCTGCCGCGCTCGCCGCGCTGCGCACCACCGCCCGCGCCTGCGACACCGAGATCCACAGGTCGGCCAGCCGGTGCTTGACCGCCTGGAACGAGCCGATCGGGCGGCCGAACTGGGTGCGGGTCTTGGCGTAGTCCACGGTGGCGTCCAGAGCCCACTGGGCCACGCCCAGCTGCTCGGCGGAGAGCAGCGCCGCGCCGGTCACCAGCGCGCGGCGCACCGCGCGCTCGGCGTCGGCGCCCGTGGCGATCCGCCGGCCGACCGCGCCGTCCAGCGCGACGTCGGCCACGGGCCGCGTCAGGTCCAGGCTGACCACGGGCGTGACGGCCGCGTCGGACGCCGCGACCACGTACAGCCCCGGCCCCTGCTCGTCTACGGCCGGCACGATCAGCAGGTCGGCGGTCAGCGCGTCGACGACGCCGCCGACCGACCCGTGCAGCGTTCCGCCGCTCTCCCGGACGGTGTCCGGAAAGCCCGATCCCGGCATGCGGGCGAATCCGACGGCCAGGGTGCCCGTCGACGCGCCGCCGGCGAGCGCCTCCACGTCCTGGGCGGCGGCGTCGCCGCACTCCAGCAGGGCCGTGGTGGCCAGCACCGCGCTGCCCATGAAGGGCACCGGCGCCACGCTGCGCCCCAGTTCCTCGGCGACCACCGCGCTCTCGCGCAGGCTCGCCCCGGCGCCGCCCCGCTCTTCGGGAACGGGCAGGCCGGCGACGCCGATCTCGGCCAGTTCCTTCCACAGCGCCGTGTCGGCGACCCGGTCGTCCTCCACCCGTGCCAGTACCGACTCGGGCGGGCTCTTGTCCTCCAGCAGCGAGCGCACACTCGCCCGCAGTTCCTCTTCGACCTCGCTGTAGAGCAGGTCGAGCCGATTCTCGCTCATCGCGCTCCCCGATCCGCGCGCGCCCGGCGCGCCGCCGTCTGGTGCCTGCCGTCGGCCCCGCCGCTCACTTGGGCAGGTCCTTGAATGCCACGTCCTTGTCCGTGCGGGGCTCGGGCGGAAGGCCCAGGACCCGCTCGGCGATGATGTTGCGCAGGATCTCGGTGGTGCCGCCTTCGATGGAGTTGCCCTTGCTGCGCAGGTAGTGGAAGCCCGGCGCGCGCTTGCTGAACTCGACGCCCTCGGGGCGGCGGAACGTCCAGTCGTCGTAGGTCAGGCCCTCGCCGCCGAGCATCTCCAGCTCCAGGCCGGAGATCTCCTGGTTGAGCCGGGAGAAGGAGTACTTCGCCGCCGACCCTTCGGGCCCCGGCTGGCCGATGGCCAGCTGCTGGCGCAGCCGCTCCTTGGTCAGGCGCGCCGCCTCGGCGGCCACCCACAGCCGCATCAGCTGGTCGTGCAGGCCGGGGGTGCGCACGTCGGGGCGTTCGCGCCACAGGTGGGCGGCGACGCTGATGAGCCCGCCCTCGCGCGGCTCGGGGTGGCCGCCGATGGACACGCGCTCGTTCATCAGCGTGGTCTGGGCGACGCGCCAGCCCTCGCCTTCGCCGCCGACGCGCTGGGAGTCGGGGATGGCGACGTCGTCGAGGTAGACCTCGTTGAACTCCGCTTCGCCGGTGATCTGGCGCAGGGCGCGCACATCCACGCCCTCGGCGTTCATGTCGCAGATGAAGTAGGTGATGCCCTTGTGCTTGGGCACGTCGGGATCGGTGCGTGCGACGAGGATGGCGAACTGGGCGCGGTGGGCCAGTGAGGTCCACACCTTCTGGCCGCTGACCGTCCACACGTCGCCCTCGCGCACCGCGCGGGTGCCCAGCGCGGCGAGGTCGGAGCCGGCGCCGGGCTCGCTGAACAGCTGGCACCAGATCTCTTCGCCGGTGTAGAGCGGCTTCAGGTAGCGGGCGCGCTGCTCGGGGGTGCCGAACGCGAGGATGGTGGGCGCGGCCATTCCCAGGCCGATGACCAGTCCTTCCCGGCCGACGGGGGTGAAGCCGAGGCGCTCGAACTCCTCGTCGACGACGGGCTGCAGGGCGCGGGGCGCGCCCAGGCCGCCTTCGCCTTCGGGGAAGTGCACCCACGCCAGGCCGGCGTCGAAGCGCGCCGCCAGGAACGTGTGCTGGTCGGTGGTCGCGGGGTCGTGCTCGGCGACGAAGTCGGCGACCCGCCGGCGCAGTGCGGACGCGTCGAGCGACGCCCCCGCCGGATCCGTTGTCATGGAACCTCCGATTGAAGCAGGTGGAGCCGGTAGTGGGCGGTTCGTCAGTCGCGCGGGCCGCCGGCGACGTAGATGACCTGGCCGGAGACGAATCCGGCGTCGTCGCCGGAGAGGAAGGAGACGGTGGCGGCGATGTCCTCGGGCCGCCCGGGGCGGCGGACCGGGATCTGCGCTGCGGCGGCGGCCTTGAACTCCTCGAAGTCCATGCCGACGCGCTCGGCGGTGGCCTTGGTCATGTCGGTCTCGATGAAGCCGGGGGCCACGGCGTTGGCGGTGACGCCGTACTTGCCGAGTTCCACCGCCAGCGTCTTGGTCAGGCCCTGCAGGCCGGCCTTGGCGGTGGAGTAGTTGGCCTGGCCGCGGTTGCCCAGCGCCGAGGTGCTCGACAGGGACACGATGCGGCCCCACCCCTGGGAGGTCATGTGCTCCTGGGCCGCGCGCGACATCAGGAAGCTGCCGCGCAGGTGCACGTTCATGACCGTGTCCCAGTCGTCCTCGGACATCTTGTACAGCATGTTGTCGCGGATGACGCCGGCGTTGTTCACCAGGACCTGCGGCGGCCCGAGCCGCTCGGCCACGCGGGCGACGGCGGCCGAGACCTGGTCGGCGTCGCTCACGTCGGCGCCGACGGCGAGGGCCGTGCCGCCGTCGGCGGTGATCTGGTCGACGGTGGCCTGAGCGTCGCTCTCCTTGAGGTCGACGACGGCCACGGCGCGGCCGTCTGCGGCCTGCCTGCGCGCGGTCGCCGCACCGATGCCGCGAGCGGCGCCGGTGACGATCGCGACACGCTGGTTCTGGGACATGGCTACCTCCGAGTCGGTGGTCCGGAACACATCGAGTCGATCCTATCCGCTTCATACCGACTGGGTGGTATGTGGGGCGGCGTGCAGGTGAGACGGCGCGGCGCGGCCCAGCGCAGCCCTGCACCGCCCGGGGGCGGCCGCCCGGGGGCGGCGCCTCTGACCCGGTCGCGCGCGGGAGGTACTAGCGTGGTCGCCGGGCCGAGCGGACCGCACAGCGTGCTCCGGCCCGAATCCCACCTGTGCGGAAGACCCTGCTCCCGGCCGAAACGAGGGCAATGGCGTTGTTCGACGCCCACCTCCACATCATCGATCCCCGCTTCGACCACCCCGGTAACGCGGGGTACCGGCCCGACCCCTTCACCGTCGACGACTACCGCGAACGGTCCCGCGACCTCGGTGTCACCGGCGGCGCCGTCGTGGCGGGATCCTATTCCGGTGCGGGGCAGGACCACCTGGTCGCAGCGCTGCGCGAGCTGGGGCCGTCGTTCGTCGGAGTGGCGCAGCTGCCCCCCGACACCTCCGACTCCCACCTGCGCGACCTGCACGCGGCCGGCGTACGCGGTCTGCGGATCAACCTGTACCGCGGGACCGTCGACGACTTCGACTCCCTGGTGCAGCTGGGGCGGCGCGCGGCGGAACTGCTCAACTGGCCCACCGAGCTCTACGTCGACTCCCGCGAGCTGCGCGCGCTGGCGCCGCGCATCGCCCCGCTGCCGCGGGTCGGCATCGACCACCTCGGCCTGTCGCAGGAGGGGCTGTCGGCGCTGCTGGCGCTGGTGGGATCGGGAGCGCGGGTGAAGGCGACCGGTTTCGGCCGCGGGGACCTGGACGTGCCCGCCGCCCTGCGCGCGGTCGCTGACAAGAACCCCGCCGCGCTGATGGCGGGCACCGACCTGCCCTGTACCCGGGCGCCGCGCCCGTTCGACCCCGCGGACCTGGAGCTGGTGGCGCAGAGCCTGACCCCGGCGCAGGCCGAAGCCGCCTTCGCCGCCAACGCCCGCGACTTCTACGGCCTGCCCGCCTCCGGCCGGCGGTGAGCCGTCGCGGCGCGGGCGGCACCCCCGCTGCCGCGCCTGCGAGCCCCCGCGCTCGCCGCGTCGATCCCCGATCCGCTCCCCGGCCCTGCGCCCGTGCCGCCCGGCGCGGCGCGCGCACCGCCGCCGGCGTCCCGTGCACCGGTGTCCGCGCAGGTATGCGGCGGGTTGCCGGTCTCCCTGAGAAATGTCTGTGCCGAACTCCCCGCTTTCTCTGATACGGCGCCGGTCGGTGTCCTAGGATGCCTGCAAGCGGAGAATGCACGTGCATATGACTCATGCGCGTGCGTGCGCAAGGAGGTTCCGCACGCCGGCGCCCCGGCTCGCGGGACCCGATCACACGACTGCGAGGGGATCGCGGTGACCGGACAGCCAGCCCGCGAATCAATGGCAAGACTCGGAAACGGGGAGTGTCCGGGGCCCGTCGCGGCTCCTTCTCCCAGAGCGTGGTGGACGTCGGCTCTGTTGAACGGCGCGGTGGAGGCGCCGGCGGACCCGTACGCCGCCGGAACCGACACGCTCGCCTGGAGCCTGGCAGCGGACCCGGGGGCGGCGGCCCGCGCCCGTGAGCTCTGCGGCGGGGTCCTCCGCCGGTGGGGGATGGCCGACCGGGCCTGCGACGTCGAGCTGGTCGTCTCCGAACTCGTCACCAACGCGTTGCGCCACGGCCGCCGCAGGGGCCCGGTGAACGTCGTCGACGGCGATCACGACCCGGTACAGGTGAGTATGCTCCGGCGCGGAACGGAGCTGGTCTGCGCGGTGCGCGACCGCAGCGACCGCATGCCGCAGCGGCGCGATCCCGATTTCCGCTTCGAAAGCGGCCGGGGTCTGCACCTCGTTGCATCCTTTTGTAGTGGATGGGGGGTTCTGCCCGTATTGCCCTCTGGAAAGCACGTATGGGCGCGTCTCGCCTGACGTGTCCTCTTTGCGGAGTGCCTCCTCCGCCGATGCGGACCCCGCGCGGGCGAACTCGCGCGCATTCCCGGCGGATTCCCGTTGCGGGCCATCGAGTTGGCGGCGGGATCGGCGATATCGTGGGGGATAGCGCGGACGTTCCGCGCGGTGCAGCGGCCCCCGGACACCGTCTGGGCCGCGGGGAGCGACGAGTAGGGAGGCAGCGGCTGTGGACATAGCTCGTCTGAAGCGGGGGAGCGGTCCCACGGTGCGCCGTATGCTGCTCGGGTCCGAATTGCGTAAGTACCGTGAGGCCCGCGGACTCACCCGAGGCGAGGCCGGCCACTTCATCCGCGGGTCCGAATCCAAGATCAGCCGGATGGAACTGGGCCGTGTGGGCTTCAAGGTCCGCGATGTCGAGGATCTGCTGAAGTTATACGGAGTCACCGACAAGGACCGCGTCCAGACCATGGTCAAGCTGGCACGCGACTCCAAGAAGCCCGGCTGGTGGCAGGAGTACGGCGACGCCCTGCCCAACTGGTTCCAGGTCTATGTCGGCCTGGAGGAGGCCGCCACCCGCATCCGCGTCTACGAGGCGCAATTCGTCCCCGGCATGCTGCAGACCGAGGACTACGCCCGCGCCGTCATCAGGGCGGGGCGCCCCATCTCCGAAGAGCTGTTGGAAGACCGGGTCGCGGTGCGCATGCGGCGCCAGCGCCACATCGACGACGACGCGACCGGCTGCAAACTGTGGGCCATCATCGACGAGGCCGCGGTGCGCCGCCCCGTCGGCGGCCCCGACAACACCGAGGTCATGCGCGGCCAACTGGAGCGGCTGATCGAGCTCAGCGAGCGCCGCAACGTCACGGTGCAGATCGTGCCGTTCAGCGTCGGCGCCCACGCCGCCGAGGCCGGGTCGTTCACGATCCTGCGCTACCCCGACTTCGGGCTGTCCGACATCATCTACCTGGAGCAGCTCACGGGTTCGGTGTGCCTGGACCGCCGCACCGAGATCGACGCCTACACCATGGCGATGGAGCGGCTGAGCGTCATGGCCGAGCAGCCCAACAACACCACCGAGATCCTCAAAAGCATGATCGACGACCTGGTGTAGCGCACCGGCGAGCGCCGGAGCCCCGGTCCCTCCCGGACCCGTCCGGTGCCACCGGCGCGGGTGCCTGCTCGGCCGGCGGGAGAACGGGCCGGACGGCGCGGAGCCCCGCAGCGCGCGGACCGCGGTGAGCGGCGGGCTGCGGGGCTCCGGAATGTCGAGGGCCGGTGCCGCCGGGTGGGTCCCGGAGGCACCGCGCCGGATCGGTGTGCGGGTCTCAGCCGATCAGGTTGTCGAAGTCGCCGTCCTTGGCGCCGCCGATGAGGGCGTCGATCTCGGCCTGCGTGTAGACGAGGGCGGGGCCGTCCGGGAAGCGCGAGTTACGCATCGCGATCGAGCCGTCGGTCAGCCGGGCCATCTCGACGCAGGCTCCTTGTGAGTTGCTGCGGCGGCTCTTCTGCCAGGTGACCTCGTGGAGCTCGGTGGCCGCGATGCCGTTGTAGGCGCTCATGGAGACTCCTGATTCTCTGGGGAGCGATTCGATGCACAGGCCGATGCACTGTCCGATGCACGTGCATTAGCACCATACTTTGAGCAGGATAGCGCACGTGCATCTTCCTGTCCGCCCCCTGGGCTCAGGTTTCTCGTGGTCACCGCAGGTCGCAACGGCTGCGGCCCGGATCCGCCCGCGTGCGTGCGGGAGATCCGGGCCGCGGTCGCGGCGCCGCCGGGCGGCGTCAGGAGCAGCGCAGCGCCTCGCCGAGGGTGTCGAGGTTGGCGCGCATGATGGAGGGATAGTCCTCGCCCGGCGAGGCGTCGGTGACGCCCCCGACGGGGTCGAGCACGGCGGTGTCGACTCCGGCCTCCCCGGCGATGGTCTCGGCGGCGCCGGAGTCGGTCAGCGGCTCGGTGAACACGGTGGTGATGTCGGACTCGCGCACGGTCTCGGAGATCTCGGCCAGGCGCCCGGGAGAGGGCTCGGAGTGGGAGTCCAGACCGGCGGGGCTGATCTGGTGGAGGTCGTAGCGGGCGGCCAGGTAGCCGAAGGCGCTGTGGCTGACCACGATGTCGCGGCTCTCGCATTCGGCGAGGCCCTGGGAGTATTCGGTGTCGATCCCGTCGAGCAGGCCGGTGACCGCCTCGGCGTTGTCCGCGTAGTCCGCGGCGTGGTCGGGGTCGGCTTCGCCGAGCCGCTCGGCCAGGCCTTCGGCGGCCCGGGCGAAGCGCTCGGTGTCGAGCCACATGTGCGGGTCCGGCTCGCCGGCGTCGTGGCTGTGGCCGTCGCCGTCGTCGGCTGCCTCGTCCCCGCCGTGGTCGTCCTCGTGCCCGCTCTCGTGCCCGCCTTCTTCGTGGCCGTGGTCGCCGCCGTCGGACCCGGCGTTGTCTTCGAGGGTGCGCAGTTCGACCAGCTCGGCGACGTCGAGGGCGTTCTCGCCGCCCTGGGAGGAAACGGCGTCGTCCACGGCGGGCTGCAGGCCGCCGATGTAGAAGGCGACGTCGGCACTGCCCACGCTGCCGATCTGGCGCGGGCTGAGCTCCAGTTCGTGGGGGTCGGTGCCCGGCTCGGCCAGGGTCTCGACCTCGACGCGGTCGCCGCCCACCTGTCCGGCCAGCCACTGCAGCGGGTAGGCGCCGGTAACCACGCTCACCCCGTCCGACCCGTCCGACCCGTCCTCCTGGCCGTCGCCGGCGCAGCCCGAGACCGCCAGTACCCCCGCCGCGCACAGCGCGGCCGCTTTTGCGTAGCTCCGTCGTCCCATGGACTCATCTTGAAGAAAATGAAAATGGTTGTCAATTCGGGGGCATGTGGGGGTAGGGGCGTCATGTCCGGGTCGAGGGGGCGTGCACGCGCCGCGCACGCGCCCCGCCGGGCTGCGGCGCCGCGCGGCGCGGACGGTCGGGCGGCGCGGGCGCCGCGCCCCGTCAGGCGAACTCGGCGAACTTCTCGACGTCGTCGGTCTTGCCCGCCACCACGATGACGTCGCCCTTCTGCGGGACCGTGTCGGCGGTGGCGTAGGTGAACTGCTCCCCGTGGCGCTTGATGCACACCACGGTTATGCCGTGCTTGGTACGCACCTTGGTCTCGCCGAGGGGACGCCCGATCAGCTCCCGCGGAGCGCGGGTCTTGCCCAGGGCGAAGTCCTCTTCGAGTTCGACGTAGTCCAGCATCCGCCCCGACACCAGGTGGGCCACCCGCTCGCCCATGTCGTGCTCGGGCAGCACCACGTGGTGGGCCCCGATCTGCTGCAGGATGCGTCCGTGCCGGCGGCTGGTGGCCTTGGCCCAGATGTGCGGCACGCCCATGTCCACCAGCAGCGACGCCGCCAGGATGCTCTCCTCCAGGTGGGTCCCTATGCCCACCACCGCGCGGGTGAACTCGTGTGCGCCGATCTGGCGCAGCGCCTCGTCGTCGGTGGCGTCGGCGACCATGGTGTGGGTCAGTGACTCCGAATAGGCCTGCACCAGGCGGGGGTTGGAGTCCATGCCCAGGACCTCCCAACCGTGGGCGACCAGCTCCAGCGACAGGGAACTGCCGAACCGCCCCAACCCGATGACCAGGACGCGCTTGTCGTGGGGCCTGCTGCGCTGCGCCATCGTCTTTCGTCTCCTCATCTGCGGCCCTCGTGGTGCGAGAGCGCCCTAACCGATGATCGGCCGCGACTCCGGGAGGTCGTAGCGCCGGGTGTGCTCACGCAGCGCCAGCGCAGAGGCGAACGTGATGGGGCCGATGCGCCCGGCCAGCATGAGCACCACGAGCCACGACTGGGCCGCCGCCGGCAGATCGGCGGTGATCCCCGTCGACAGGCCCACGACTCCGGAAGCCGAGACTACCTCGAACAGCACCCGGTCGAGCTGGAACTCCGTAGCCACCAGCAGTGCGACGGTCGTGGCCACGACGACCGTCATCGACAGGAACAGCAGGCTCAGCGATTGGCGGACCACGCCGCGCGAGAGCTTGTAGCCGTACACGTGCACGCTGGGGTGGCCGCGGATCTCCGCCCACACGACCAGGAAGATCACGGCCAGGGTGGCCACTTTGATCCCGCCGGCCGTGCCCGCGCTGCCGTTGCCGACGAACATCAGCATGACGGTGATCAGCAGCGTCGACTGGTCCATCGCGCCCACGTCCAGGGTGTTGAACCCGCCGCTGCGCGGCATGATGCCGTGGAACGCGCCGTCGACGAACTTGTCGGACACCGACAGCGGGCCCAGCGTGGCGGGGTTGCTCCACTCCAGGGCCGTGACCGCAACCATGCCGCCGGCGAACAGCAGCAGGGTGGTGGTCACGGTGAGCTTGGTGTGCAGGGTCCAGCCGCGCGGACGGGGCAGGTGGTGGGACAGCTCCAGCAGCACCGGGAAGCCGAGGCCGCCCAGGATCGTAGCCAGCGCGATCGGCATCAGGATGAGGGCGTCGCCGGAGAAGCGCGCCATGGACTGGTCGTAGAGCGAGAGCCCGGCGTTGTTGAACGCCGAGATCGCGTGGAAGAGCCCGCTGTAGAGGGCGTCGCCGAGCCCGATGCCGTGGCCCAGCCACATCCGCGGCACCAGGATCAGCGCGAGCACGGCCTCGCACAGCAGGCTGGCGCGTACGACGCGGCCGACGATCCCGCGGACCTCGCCCACGCGCAGGCTGCGGTTCTCGGCCTGCACCCCCAGCTGCATGCGCATTCCGAAGCGGCGGATCACCACCGCGCCCAGGACCGAGGCCGCGGTCATGATGCCGAGGCCGCCGACCTGGATGAGCACGGCCACGGTGATCTCGCCGAAGACCGTCAGCTGGGAGCCGATCCCGATGACGCTCAGCCCGCACACCGCCAGCGAGGTGGTCGCGGTGAACAGCGCCTCGACGGCGGTCAGCCCGTCGCCGTCGGCGTGGGCGGCGGGCAGCATCAGCACACCGGCGCCCACCAGGTCCACCACGACGAACAGGACGACGAACATCCGCGCGGGACTGGACGCCATAACCCTGCGTAGCTCTCCGGGCATCCGCGGACGGGACACGCGGCGCAGCCGGCGGGCAAGCAGGCTGCGTACGCGCGATCGGAGCGGGGGCGTCGCGTTCGCGTTCATGGTCGTCCTGTTGTAGCGCCTCGGAGCCGCTGACGGGTATCGGGGAAGCCGACCGCGGCCGGTGCGGAACGGGTGCGCGCCGTCCGGCGGTGCGCACCGCGTCCCATGTAACCGCTTCGGCGGCGCGGCGGCCTAGGCCGAGCGTGCGCGGCGTGTCGCACCGACCCTAGTTGAGGCCCGCGCCGGTCGCGCTCGTGGCGCCCGCGCCGCGCCGGCGGTAGTGCGCGCTGCGCATCCCCAGGACGCCGGCGGCCAGCACGGTCGAGATCAGCGACGCCAGCAGCACACCGGCCTTGGCGTCCTCCAGCACGTGCGGGTGGTCGGCGAAGGACAGTTCGGTGATCAGCAGCGAAACGGTGAAGCCGATGCCGGCCAGCAGCGCCATGCCGCAGATGTCGATCCAGCTCAGCGAGGGGTTGAGCTCGGCGCTGGTGACCTTGGTGGTGATCCAGGCGCCGCCGAGGATGCCCAGCAGTTTGCCGCCGACGAGGCCGGCCATGATGCCCACGGCCGCGGTGTCGGTGAAGATCGTGCCCAGTCCGGGGAAAGCGACGCCGGCCGACATCAGCGCGAAGAACGGCAGCACCAGGCTGTTGGACCACGGGCGGATGACGTGCTCGGTGGAGTGGCTGGGGGAGTGGTGCTCGCCGGGGTCTTCGGTGGTGCGCATGAGCATGCCCATGGCGACACCGGCGATGGTGGCGTGTACGCCGCTGGCGTGCATCAGGGTCCAGACGGCGAACGCCAGCGGGATGTAGACCACCCAGTTGGGCACGGACGAGCGGTTCAGCGCGGCCGCGGCGCCGCGGCCGCGCTGCAGGTAGCCGAACACGGCCAGCAGCGCCAGCGCCGCCAGCAGCGGCAGGAAGGAGAGGTGGTCGGTGTAGAAGACGGCGATGACGACGATGGCGCCGAGGTCGTCGACGATCGCCAGCGTCAGCAGGAAGGTGCGCAGGGCCGGCGGGAGGAACCGCCCGACCACCGCCAGGATGGCCACGGCGAAGGCGATGTCGGTGGCCATGGGGATGCCCCAGCCGCGCAGCGCGTCGCCCTGGCCGATGTTGATCGCGGCGTAGATCGCGGCGGGCACGACCATGCCGCACAGCGCGGCGACGATGGGCAGCATCGCCCGGCGGGGGTTGCGCAGCTCGCCGTGGACGAACTCCTGTTTCAACTCGTTGCCGACGACGAAGAAGAAGATCGCGAGCATCCCGTCGGCGGCCCACTGCTCCAGCGACAGGTGCAGGTGCAGGCTCTCGGGACCGAAGGCGAAGGCGCGGATGGCTTCGTAGGAGTGGCCCCAGGGGGAGTTGACCCAGATCAGGGCGACCACGGCGCCGGCGATGAGGAGGAATCCGCTGACGACGTCTGCACGCAGGACGTCGCCGATTCTCCGCAGGCGGTCGGGCATGTCTCGTTTCTCCCCCACAGGCTGGCTGGCACCGTTCGTCGCCGTCTCTCGGTCGCCGGTCGCGGTCCTGGGCGCGCTCTGCGGCGCGCGCGGCCGGCGATGTGAAGCCCTGGGGCGCATGGCCGAGATCGCCTGAGCCCGAGCGATGACTTTGCCAGATATTCAGGCGTTTTGTCCAGGTCAGGGGCCGTAGGGGTGGTTTTTCCGCGCGCTTTCGCGGCCCCTCACCAGCACCGGTCCGCGCCGGAAGTGACGTGCGTCACGCATGGCGCGCTCCTTCGTGGTCGACGTGCCCGTCGGGCTCCAGTTGCAGTGTGGAGTGCTCGACGTCGAAATGTCCGGACAGACACGCGTGGAGGTCGTCGAGCAGGCGGCCGGCGTCGGCGAGCAGCCGCTCCTCGACCACCACGTGCGCCGACATCACCGGGATCCCCGAGGTGATCGTCCAGGCGTGCAGGTCGTGGACGTCGATGACCCCGGGCTGGCGCATCAGGTGGTCGCGCACCTCCTCCAGGTCGACGTGGCGCGGGGTGGACTCCAGCAGCACGTGCACCGCCTCGCGCAGTAGCGCCCAGGCGCGCGGCACGATCACCGCCGCGATGCCCAGTGAGATCAGGGAGTCGACGCGCTCCCAGCCGGTCAGCCAGATCAGGGTGCCGCCGACGAGTACGCCGACCGAGGCCAGGGCGTCACCCATCACCTCCAGGTAGGCGCCGCGCACGTTGAGGCTCTGGCCCTGTCCGGCGCGCAGCACCAGCAGGGCGGCGACGTTGGCGGCCAGGCCCGCGCCCGCTACGGCCATCACCCAGGGGCCGGCCACCGGATGCGGGTCGAACAGGCGCTGCACCGCCTCGTAGGCGATGAAGCCGCACAGCGCGAACAGGGCCAGGGCGTTGACCGCGGCGGCCAGGATTTCGGCCCGCTGCAGCCCGAACGTGCGCTCGGCGCTGGCCGGGCGGTTGGCGATCCAGATCGCCGACAGTGCCAGCACGACGCCGAAGGAGTCGGTGACGGTGTGGCCGGCGTCGGCGAGCAGCGCCAGGCTGCCCGATGCGGCGGCGCCCGCGATCTGTACCGCGGCCACGGCCAGCATGAGCGCCAGCGCGATCGTCAGGCGGCCGCGGTTGGCCGTGGCCGCGGTAGTGGCGCCGTGCCCATGCCCGTGTCCGATGCCCATGCCGTTCCCCCTGCGTGCGCGACCGCTGCGCACGGCGTCTCGATCCCTGCCGGCCGAACGCCGGTCGATCCCGGCCGGCGCGGCCCGGAGCGCGGACTGTTCAGCCCGCACTGTTTATACAGCCTAGGCTGTCGATACAGCAACTGCTGTAAAATGGTTTTCATGTTGACCTCCGAGCAGCGCCTCGCCGCGATCCAGCGCCTGGGCCGGGCGCTGGCCGACCCCACCCGCTGCCGCCTCCTGCTCGCCCTCCTCGACGGTCCCGACTACCCGGCCCACCTGGCCGACCACCTGGGACTCACCCGGCAGAACGTGTCCAACCACCTCGCCTGCCTGCGCGAATGCGGACTGGTGACCACCTCCGCGCGCGGCCGCCAGGTCAGCTACGAACTGGTCGACCGCTCCCTCGTGCACGCGCTCGACGACCTGCTCCGCGTCGTGTGGGGCGTCGCCGACGAGCACGTCCCCCCGGGCGAGAGCACCCCGGTGCCCGCCGGCTGATCACCGCCACGGCTCCGCCCGCTTCCCGGGCGCACTCCCGGTCGCACTGCGTACACGGCCGGGCGGTTCCCCCCGCGGCTGGCCGAATGCGGCCCGTCCGCTCCCGCGCCACCCGCCGGTCCCCTCCTGTGCAGGTATCGGTCCCGCTCATGCGGCTCAGGGAGACCCTGACAGGTCCCTGACAGATCCCTGACAACAACCTGATGTTGGCTCACTCACGGTGAATTCGGGCCAAGTCGCGACGTATCGTGGATTCTGCGTGCCCAGCGACCCGTGCGGTCCCCGTGCCGAAGACCGCACGGCACCCGGCCCTTCCCGTGCCCACGAGTCATCGCACCGTCCGCCGCTCGCCGCAGCCGACCGGTGCCGTTTGCAGCGCGAATAGCCATTCCCGAGGAGTACGACTCTCATGTCCGAACGTGCCAAGAGCCCTCTTGGCGTCCCACCCGCCCCATTCCCCCGAGCTGGCGCGCAGCGGGTTAGGAGGACGGCGTGAACCGGCTAGCACGGCTTTCCCTCGGCAACCGGGCGCTGATCCTGCTCATTACGCTGGCCGCCCTGGTCTTCGGTGCGCTCGCGACCGTCAACACCCAGCGTGCGCTGATGCCCACGCTCGACGTGCCCATGGTGATGGTCAACGCCCAGTACCAGGGCGCCTCGCCCGAGGTCGTCGAGAGCGAGGTCGCCGAACCGCTGGAGCAGGCGGTGCAGGGCGTCCCCGGCGTCGTCAGCTACACCTCCACCTCCCAGACCGGATCGGTACAGGTCACCGCCGAGTTCGACTACGGCGACGACAGCGACGCCGTCGTCCGTGACGTGCAGCAGGCCGTCGACCAGTCCGAAGCCCTGCTGCCCGACGACGTCGACCCCGCCGTGATGGCCTTCGGCACCGACGACATCCCCGTCGTGATGCTGGCCGCCGGAGCCGGCGACGGCGACTCCCAGACACTGGCCGACCCGCTCGAAGAGCAGGTCGTGCCCGAACTGGAGTCCATCGACGGTGTGCGCGCCGCCCAGGTCACCGGCGTGCGCGACTCCTCCGTCGTCATCACGCCCGACGACGACGCGCTGGAGGACGAAGAGCTGAGCTCGGACGACCTCACCGGCGCGCTCGAAGCCAGCGGCAACCTCACCCCCGGCGGCGACATCACCCAGGACGGCGAGTCGCTGACCGTCACCACCGGCGGCAAGCTGCAGTCGGTCGAGGAGGTCGAGGACGTCTGGGTCACGTCCGGCGGCGCCGCCCAAGGCGGCGCAGGAGCCGGTGCCGGCGCGGGCGCGGGTGCCGGAGCGGGAATGCCCGGTGCCGAATCCGAGCCCGAGCCGGTGCGCCTGGGCGAGGTGGCCGACGTCGAGCTGCGTACCGACGAGGCCTCCAGCATCACCCGCACCAACGGCGTCCCCAGCCTCGGCGTGATGATCACCAAGACCCCCGACGGCAACACCGTCGAGATCTCCGAGACCGTGCAGGACTCGATCGACGAGATCGAGCCGATGCTCGGCGAGGACGCCGAGATCACCGTGGTCTTCGACCAGGCGCCCTTCATCAACGACTCCATCGTCGCGATGGCGGAGGAAGGCGGCCTGGGGCTGCTCTTCGCCGTCGTCGTGATCCTGGTGTTCCTGCTGTCGATCCGCTCGACCCTGGTCACCGCCGTGTCGATCCCGGTCTCGCTGCTGGTGGCGATGCTGGGCGTGCAGGCGTTCGGCTACTCGCTCAACCTGCTGACCCTGGGCGCGCTCACGGTCGCGGTCGGACGCGTGGTCGACGACTCCATCGTCGTGCTGGAGAACGTCAAGCGGCACATGGCCTACGGCGAGGAGAAGTTCACCGCCGTCTACACCGGTGTCAAGGAAGTGGCCACGGCCATCACCGCGGCCACGCTGACCACCATGGCGGTGTTCCTGCCGATCGGCTTCGTCGGCGGCCAGACCGGTGAGCTGTTCCGGCCCTTCGCCATGACCGTCAGCCTCGCCCTCGGCGCCTCGCTGCTGGTGTCGCTGACGATCATCCCGGTGCTGGCCTACTGGTTCATGAGCCCGCGCGTGGTCCCGCCCGAGGAGCTGGAGCGGATCAAGGCCGAGGAGCACCGGCGCGAACTGCGCACTCCGCTGCAGCGCATGTACCTGCCCGTGATCCGCTGGTCGACCCGCCACCGCATCATCACGCTGGCGGCCTCGCTGCTCATCCTGGCGGCGACCGTCGTCGCCGCCGGCGGCCTGCAGACCAACTTCCTGGGCAACCAGGGGCAGAACACCTACTCCGTCACCCAGGAGCTTCCGCAGGGCACCTCCCTGGAGGCCGCCGACGAGGAGGCGGAGAAGGTCGAGGAGGCCCTCGACGGCCTGTCGTGGGTGGAGTCCTACCAGGCCTCCGTCGGCAGCGGCGGAGGCGGCGGCATGGCCGCGATGATGGGCGGCGGCGCCGGCACGAGCACCAGCTACACCGTCACCGCCGACCCCGACCAGGACCAGGAGGTGCTGGAAGAGCGCCTGCGCCAGGCCATGGAGGACGTCGACACCGACACCGAGCTGACCGTGGCCGCGGCCGGCGGGACCGGCGGCACCGGGCTGGAGGTCGAGGTCCGTGCCGACGACCGCGAAACGCTGGACGAGGCCGCGAACACGGTCGAGGACGCGGTCAGCGATATCCCCGGCGCCGCCGACGTCGAGAACAGCATCACCGCGTCCAAGCCCGCCCTGGACGTCGACGTCGACGGCGAGAAGGCCGCCGAGGAAGGTCTCACCGAAGGCGCGATCGGCCAGGCCGTCTCCCAGGCGTTCCGCGGCTCCGACGTCGGATCCGCCACCATCGACGACACCCGCCACGACATCGTGGTGCGCGACATTCCCAAGCCCGCCAGCGTCTCCGACCTTGAGGAGCTGACGCTTCCCGGCGCCGACGGCGAGATCGAGCTGGGCGAGGTCGCCGAGGTCACCGAGGTCATGCAGGCGCCGGAGCTGAGCCGCTCCGACGGCGTCCGCAGCGCGACCGTCTCGGCCTCGCCGACCGCCGACGACCTGGGTGCGGTCACCGCCGAGCTGACCCAGAAGCTCGACGGGCTTGACCTGCCCCAGGGCGCCACCGCCGACATCGGCGGCGTCAGTTCCGACCAGTCCGAGGCGTTCGCCCAACTGGGAATCGCCATGCTGGCCGCGATCGCCATCGTGTACCTCATCATGGTGGCGACCTTCAAGAGCCTCATGCAGCCGCTGATCCTGCTGGTCTCGATCCCGTTCGCGGCCACCGGATCCATCGGCCTGCTGCTGCTCACCGGCCAGCCCATGGGCCTGGCGGCGCTGATCGGCATGCTGATGCTCATCGGCATCGTCGTCACCAACGCCATCGTGCTGATCGACTTGATCAACCAGTACCGCGACGACGGTATGGACCTGCGCGAGGCGGTCGTCGAGGGTTCGCGGCACCGGCTGCGCCCCATCCTGATGACCGCCCTGGCCACCGTCGGCGCTCTCACCCCGATGGCCCTGGGGATCACCGGCGGCGGAGCGTTCATCTCCCAGCCGCTGGCCATCGTGGTCATCGGCGGCCTGATCACGTCCACGCTGCTCACGCTCGTGCTCGTGCCGGTCCTGTACACCATGGCCGAGGGCCGCAAGGAGCGCCGCCAGGCCAAGCGCCGGGCCAAGCGCGAAGCGGCGATGGAGAAGGCCCGCGAGAAGGCCGCGAACGAGGAAGAGAAGAAGGCCGACGAGCCGGCCGAGGCCGGCGCCGACGCGGGCGGCGACTCCACGGCCTGAGTCTCAGGCCCGCATCCCGACGCAGTGCGGCCGCCGCGGGAACCACCCGCGGCGGCCGCCGCACGTCGGGCCGCCACCCACTCGGTGCCCTCCGGGCAACGCCCGCCCGTCTCCCGCCGCCACCCACTCGGTGCCCTCCGGGCAACGTATTCTTGGGGGCGAGCCGGAGCGCTGATTTGTGATCGAGCCCCCACGAAAGGCAAGCTGCAGGCATGGAAAGCAAGGACAACGACCTCGACGCGCTCGTCCGCGAGGAACTGGGCGATGAGCCGTCCCAGGAAGCCAAGGACTACGCGCGCGAGCTCTACGAGAAATACCGCCTGCCCAGCACCGCCACTGAACCCGAGGAGGACGCCTAGTCCATGGGCGTTCGCCCAGTCAGCCGCCCGACCTGCAGACCGAGCGCCAGACGATCCGGGGTCTCCCCGAGCGGGAGGCCCTTCGTCATGTCGGGAGGTCGCAGGGACGGCGGCCGGCGCGCCCGCGCGGGACGGCCGCCCCGGACCGCCCGAAAGCGGCCCTCGGGGGTCCGTCCGGGGCGGGTGAGTCCCGTACCCGGGGGCGCCGCGACCGGACGCGCGTTCACTCGGCGGGCGACGCCGGCGCGTCCTCGGATCCCTCTTCGGTGTGCCACACCAGCTCGAACCACACCAGCCGGCCCAGTCCGTCGGGCCGGGGCTCGGCGCCCCACGCGGCTGCGAGCGCGTCGACCAGGTCGAGGCCGCGCCCGTGCTCGCTGGTGTCGTAGGGGTCGCGGTGCTGGGCCCGCGGACGCTCGGGGCTGCCGAGGTCGCGGATCTCCACCCGCGCCCAGCCCGCCGCGAGGTCCACGGCCACCTCGAACTTTCCGCCGGGCATCCCCGACGCGCTGTGCGCGATGGCGTTGGTCGCGACTTCGCTGGTGAGCAGAGTGGCGGTGGTCAGTTCCGGGGACGCTCCCAGCGCCCGCTCGACGAAGCGCCGCGCGTGCTGGATCTGACTGGCGAGCCCGGGGAACCGGCGCCGCGCGAGCGGGCCGTGCGCCTCGGGCGCGGACGGCGGTTGAGGCTCTTCCATGGTCTCGGCCGTAACGGTGGACGGACGGTCTCTGCCCGCTTCGACGTGCGGGGTACGCGGGCCGATTCGGCCTTGCGGTCCCGCCGTAGGCGTTTCGGGCATGCGGGTCTCACTCCCCTGGGACGTTGGGGCGCGCCACGCCGCGAACGTGCCGCTTTGTCGTCGAGCGGCGCCTGCTGCCGCACGCGTTCGTGCCCGTCGACGGGTCACGACGCACAGGACACGGGCGCGAAGGGATCGCTCTTCGGATCGTTGTCGTGCGGTGTGCGGGGATCGGTGGAGTCAAACCTCACAGCCACTGAGGTCACGTCGTTCGCCAGAATACGCGGGCCGGCCTCGGGCGGCACAGGTGGGGGTGGTATGTCCCCCGGAATCCGCCGCGCACCGTGTGTTCCCTGCGGTCGGTTTTGGAGGTGAACGGTTCTGGATTCGGACGGTCACTCTTAGTCGGGAGCGGGTAAGAAAACCCGCGATGCGACACCAGGAACCCGCCGCACGTCCCAGCGGGACCCGCCACCGCCCGCCGGAGAGCCGCCCGGCGGCGCCGCGGTCCGCGTGCCGCAGCTGTGCCGCGGAATTGGCGGGTCGTTCACGACGGATTCACACCGCTGATCGACGCGTTCGCCATGGTCGTCGAGGCCGGGCGCGCCCCGCCCGCCCGGCCGCCCCGCACGGTCCGGCGTGCGTTCCGCGATCGCCGCGCGTACCGGGCCGCCGGTCATCCCCGCACTCCACAGGAGGACCCAGTGCCGCAATCCGCGCCACAACGCCGTTCGCTGCCGCTGATCGGCCCGGTCGGCGGCGGACGGTCCCGCCAGACTTGCCGCTTCCGCTGCGGTGACGCCTGCTTCCACCAGGCACCCAACACCAGCGACAACACCTATTTCGGCGAGGTCGCCACCGCCGCGCTTTCGCGTCGCAACGTCCTGCGGGCGGGTGCCGTGGGTGCCGGCGCGACCGCCGCCGGGCTGGGCGGCATGGCGCCGGCTCTCGCCCGGCCGGGCAACGGCCACGGCCACGGCCACGGCCGCTCCGGCCTGAAGTTCACCGGGATCCGGCCCGGGACCGGCGACGACGTGGCGATCCCCGACGGCTACGAGCAGCGCGTCGTGGTCCGCTGGGGCGACCCGGTACTGCCCGACGCCCCCGAGTTCGACTTCACCGCCCAGACCGCCGACGCCCAGGCCAAGCAGTTCGGCTACAACTGCGACTACGTGGCCTTCCAGCCGCTGGACCGCGACCGCGGCCTGCTGTGGGTCAACCACGAATACACCAACGAAGCCCTGATGTTCGCGGGCTACACCGACGGCGGCGACGCCGACCCGGAGCAGATCGCCACCGCCATGGCCGCCCACGGCGGATCGGTCGTGGAGATCCGCCGCGAGTACGAGGACCGCGGCCGGGGCCGCGGCCGCGGCAAGAGCACCGGCGGTTGGCGGCTGTCCCAGGGCTGGCGCCGCTTCAACCGCCGCATCACCCCCTCCACCCCCATGGAGCTCACCGGTCCCGCGGCGGGCCACGACCTGCTGCGCACCGAGGCCGACCCCGACGGCACGCGGGTGCTGGGGATGCTCAACAACTGCGCCGGGGGCATGACGCCCTGGGGCACGATCCTCACCTGCGAGGAGAACTTCCACCAGTACTTCGTCGGCGGCGAGGGCGCCCCTGACGGCGCCAAGCCGGCGATGGCCCGCTACGGCATCCCCACCGAGGGCGACACCCGCTCGGGCAACCGCCGCTTCGACCGGGTGGAGGAGCGCTTCGACCTCTCCCGCCACCCCAACGAGGCCAACCGCTTCGGCTACGTCGTCGAGGTCGACCCCTACGACCCCGACTCCACACCCAAGAAGCGCACCATGCTCGGCCGCTTCAAGCACGAAGGCGCCAACCACCGCATCACCCGCGACGGCCGCATCGCGGTCTACCTGGGCGACGACGAGCGGTTCGACTACATCTACAAGTTCGTCAGCAAGCGCAGCTACCGCAAGGGCTCGCGGCGCGGCAACAGCACGCTGCTCGACTCGGGCACGCTGTACGTCGCCACGTTCCGCGGCGACAGCCCCGAGAACGAGATCGACGGCTCCGGCGCACTGCCCTCCGACGGCGCGTTCGACGGGTGGGGCGAGTGGATTCCGCTGTGCAGCGACTCCGAGAGCTTCGTCGAGGGGTTCTCGGTGGCCGAGGTGCTCGTGCACACCCGCCTGGCGGCCGACGAGGCCGGCGCCACCAAGATGGACCGCCCCGAGGACATCGAGGCCAGCCCGGCCACCGGCAAGATCTACTGCGCGCTGACCAACAACAGCGCCCGCGAGCCCGGCCAGGCCGACGAGCCCAACCCGCGCGGCCCCAACCGCTTCGGCCACATCCTGGAGATCACCGAGCGGCGCGGCGACGCGGCGGCCACGAAGTTCCGCTGGGACGTGCCGATCGTCTGCGGCGACCCCGAGGACGAGGGCACCTACTTCGCCGGCTACGACAAGTCGAAGGTCACGGCGATCTCCTCGCCCGACAACCTGACATTCGACGAGCGCGGCAACCTGTGGATCGCCACCGACGGCATGGAGTGGGGCAACGACGGCCTGTTCGCCGTTCCGGTGGAGGGCAGAGACAAGGGCGAGCTGAAGATGTTCGCCCGGGTGCCCGACGGCGCCGAGTGCTGCGGCCCGCTGATCACCGAGGACCAGAAGACGGTGTTCATCGCACCGCAGCACCCCGGTGACGGCGGCGCTTACGACGACCCGCAGAGCACCTGGCCCGACCACGACGGGTTCCCGCGCCCGTCGGTGGTCGCGATCTGGCACGGCCGCGGCAAGGACATCGGCAGCTGACGGATCCCGGCCGCCTCCGGGTTCGGACCCCTCCGGCTGCCGGTGCCCGCACAGCGGCGTGCGGGCACCGGCAGCGGGCATCCGAACCCGGCGTGTCGGGGGTGCCGGGGTGGGATCATGGGGCTCATGGTGCGAGAGAACGACATACCCCGACTCGACGTCCCCGCCGCCGGTGTGTACCGGGCCGAGGACGGGCGCTACGACGGCCGGATGCCCTACCGGCGCACCGGCCGCAGCGGACTGGACCTGCCCGAGGTGTCGCTGGGCCTGTGGCAGAACTTCGGCGACGACCGCGCGCTGGAGACCCAGCGCGCCATCCTGCGGCGCGCCTTCGACCTCGGCGTGACCCATTTCGACCTGGCCAACAACTACGGTCCGCCCGCGGGTGCGGCCGAGCTGAACTTCGGCCGGATCCTGCGCGAGGACTTCCGCGCCTACCGCGACGAGCTGGTGATCTCCACCAAGGCGGGCTACGGGATGTGGCCCGGCCCGTACGGCAGCGGCGGCGGATCCCGCAAGTATCTGCTGGCCAGCCTGGACCAGTCGCTGGCGCGCATGGGGCTGGACTACGTCGACGTGTTCTACAGCCACCGCTTCGACCCCGATACTCCGCTCGAAGAGACGATGGGGGCGCTGGCCACCGCGGTGAAGTCGGGCCGGGCGATGTATGCCGGGATCTCGTCCTACTCGGCCGAGCGCACCGCCGAGGCCGCGGAGCTGCTGCGGCAGATGGGCGTGCCGCTGCTGATCCACCAGCCCTCCTACTCGATGGTCAACCGCTGGATCGAGGACCAGGCCCTGCTGGACACCCTCGAACGCGTGGGTGCCGGCTGCATCGTGTTCTCGCCGCTGGCCCAAGGGCTGCTGACCGGCCGCTACCTGCAGGGGGTCCCGGAAGGGTCGCGCGCCGGCCGCGCCGGCTCGTTCTCGCGGGAGTGGCTGGCCGAGGAGAACCTGGAGCGGGTGCGCGCGCTCGACGCGGTGGCGCGCGGGCGCGGGCAGACCCTGGCGCAGTTGGCGATCAGCTGGGTGCTGCGGGACCGGCGGACGACCTCGGCGCTGATCGGCGCCAGCAGTGTCGCGCAACTGGAGGACAGCCTGGCGGCGGTGCGGGCGCCGGCGCCGACCGACGGGGAGCTGGCCGAGATCGACCGGCACGCGGTGGATCTGGGCGTCAACATCTGGAAGCCTTCCAGCGACCGGTGAGGGGCCGCCCGGAAATCCGGCCCGCGCACGGCGGGCGGCTCCGGGACGAGCGCCGGCCTCCGCAACGGCGTACCGTGCGCGCCGAGGCGTTCGGGCGCCCGGCGGCGCGGCATGGAGCCCGGCGGCCCGGCCGCGACCGCCGCCCGCGCCGGATCCGGGATGCGCGGCGCCCGAAGTCGCCTGACGTCGCATTCCCGCCACCGAGAGTACCGAAGCGCGTTACTATCCTCCCCAGCGACTCGGCGCCATCGAGGAAACCGACGTCCCGTTGTCTTTTCTTGATGCGCCGGTAACCCCGCAGTGTCCCGAAACGGCCCAAACTCGTGTGAATTCGGATCACTGACCGTGAATCGGATGTAAGTGGGATGCGGTCACCGTCGCGAGTCGACCCTCCGGCATGAACCGGCACCCCTCCCTTGCGCCGACTGCGTCTGTGCGGCCACGACGTGTCTGGGTGGGCACGCGGGGCACGACGATTCACCGCGGTTGTTCCGAGACCGTCCGCCGGGACCACAGGTAGGGGCATCAGTTGGCGAAGTTCTTGATCAGGCGGTTGCTGAGTTACCTGGTCCTGATCTTTCTCGCGTCGAGCATCGCCTACTTGATCTCCGCGACCACGCTCGACCCGCGCGGCTACTTCGAGCAGAAGCAGCCCCCGCCCAGCGACCAGGCCATCGAGAAAGAGCTGAACAAGCTCAACCTCAACGACGAAGTCCCGCTGGCGGAGCGCTACGCCGACTGGATCGGCGGAGTCGCCACCGGCGACTTCGGCCGCACCATCAAGGACCAGAGCGTCAACGAGAACATCGCCCGCAAGGCGGGCGTCTCGCTCCGGCTCATCGTCGCCGGAACGGTGATCGGCGCGACCCTGGGCGTGGCCGTGGGCGCCTACGCCGCCGTACGCCAGTACGGCAAGTTCGACCGCAGCACCACCGTCACCGCGTTCGTCCTGCTCGCGGTACCCGCCGTGGTCGTGGCCGTCATGCTGCAGCTCGGCGCGGTATGGCTCAACGACGCCACCGGCATGAAGCTACTGGAGTACGGCGGCGAGTACAGCGCGAATCTCCAAGCCGGGTTCTGGGGAACCCTGGCCGACCGCGTCCAGCACGCGATCCTGCCGACCCTGGCGCTGTCGCTCTCGCTGTTCGCCGTGTTCAGCCGCTACCAGCGCAACATGATGCTCGACGTGCTCGGGTCCGACTTCGTGCGCACCGCCATGGCCAAGGGCCTCACCCGCCGCGCCGCCATGATCAAGCACGCCCTGCGCACCGCGCTGATCCCGACGATCACCTACTTCACCTTCACGTTCGGCATCCTGATCGCCAACGCCACCTTCACCGAGAAGATCTTCGGCTGGCACGGCATGGGGGCCTGGGTCGTGGACTCCATCGCGACCCAGGACGTCAACGCGGTCGCGGCGGTCACGTTCTTCATGGCCGTATGCGTCATGGCCGCGTCGTTCCTGTCGGACGTGCTTTACGCCTGGCTGGACCCGCGGGTACGGGTGAGCTGACCGTGAGCCCCACCCCTGCGCCCGCCGGCGCCGCACCGCGCCGGTCCCGCCCGTCCCCGCCCACCGTGCTGGAGAACCTCCCATGAGCCTGTCCGCCGAGCGCGAGGCGACCACCACCGAGGCCGCCACGGATATATCCGGCCGGTGGTCGTCGCTGGTCAAGGAGCTGCTCGCCACCCGCCGCGTGGTGGTCGGGCTGGCGGTCATCCTCGCCCTGATCGCCGTCGCCTGGCTCGGCCCGCTGCTGAGCCCGTGGGGCTTCGCCGAGCGCGACTTCGCCGCGTTCCGCAGCCCGCCCAGCGCCGACCACTGGTTCGGCACCGGCAGCACCGGCCGCGACATCTACCACATGACGCTGGTGGGGCTGCAGAAATCCATCCTGATCGGGCTGTGCGCCGCGCTGTTCACCACGGTGATCGCCGCGCTCGTGGGCGCCTTCGCCGGCTACTTCCTCGGTGCCTCCGACCGCGTCCTGATGTGGGTGACCGACCTCTTCCTGGTCCTGCCGCAGTTCCTCATCCTGGCGATCCTGTACCCCCTGCTGCGCGACCAGGGGTGGCTGATCTTCGTCCTGCTGCTGGGCTGCCTCATGTGGATGGTCACCGCGAAGATGGTGCGCGGCATGACCATCTCCCTCAAGGAGCGCGAGTACGTCCAGGCCGCCCGGTTCATGGGAGTCAGCCACAGCCGGATCATCCTGCGCCACATCCTGCCGAACATGTCCTCGCTGCTGATCGTGGACGCCACCATCAACGTCAGCTCCGCCATCATCCTGGAGACCGCGCTGTCCTACTTCGGATTCGGCATCCAGCCCCCCGACGTCACCCTCGGCTCGCTGATCGCCGAAGGCTCCCGCCAAGCGCTGGCGTTCCCGTGGACGTTCTGGTTCTGCACCGGTCTGCTGATCGTGCTCGTGCTGGCGGTGAACCTCGTCGGCGACGGCCTGCGCGACGCGCTGGACCCGCACTCCAAGAGCAGGACCTAGAGGGGGATCGAACCGCCATGACCGCAACCAGCGGCACCGCCGCCGCCGAGCAGCAGCAGACCGGCGCGTCCCCCGGGCCCGGCGGCACCGGGCCCCCGGTCCTGGACGTCCGCGACCTGGAGGTCGCCTTCCCCGGCGGCCGCGGCAACGCCGACGTCACCGCCGTGCGCGGCGTCAGCTACGAGGTCCGCCGCGGCGAGATCCTGGGAATCGTCGGCGAATCCGGATCGGGCAAGTCCGTGTCCTCCCTGGCCTCCATCGGGCTGCTGCCCGACTACGCGCGGGTGCGGGGCTCCATCCGGCTGCACGGCGAGGAGCTGCTCGGCCTCGACGACGCCGCCATGGCGCACAAACGCGGCCGCGCCATCTCCATGGTGTTCCAGGACCCGCTGTCGGGGCTGACCCCCGTCTACACCGTCGGCGACCAGGTCGCCGAAGCCGTCCGGGTGCACAACCCCCGGACCACGCGCGAGCGGGCCCGCGAACGCGCGGTCGAACTGCTCACCCTGGTCGGCATCCCCGACGCCGAGCGCCGCCGGCGGTCCTTCCCCCACGAATTCTCCGGCGGCATGCGCCAGCGCGTCATGATCGCCATCGCCATCGCCAACGACCCCGACGTCATCATCTGCGACGAGCCCACCACGGCGCTGGACGTCACCATCCAGGCCCAGATCCTGGAGGTGCTCAAGGCCGCCCAGCGCGAAACCGGCGCCGCCATCGTGATGATCACCCACGACCTGGGCGTGGTCGCCGGGCTGGTGGACCGCGTGCAGGTGATGTACGCGGGCCGGCTGGTGGAGACCGGAACCGTCGACGACGTCTACTACCGCACCCGCATGCCCTACACCATGGGCCTGCTCGGGTCGGTGCCGCGCCTGGACCAGGACGAGAAGACCCCGCTGATCCCGGTCAAAGGCAACCCGCCCAGCCTCACCGACATGCCGCCCGGCTGCCCGTTCGCGCCGCGCTGCCCGATCGCCGCCGACGAATGCGACGCGGCCGAGCCGCCGTTGGAACGGGTCGGCGGCGAAGGCCACCGCGCGGCCTGCATCCGCGCCGGCGAGATCGAGGCCAACGCGTGGACGGCCCACGACGTCTACCCCGTCACCGAGATCGCCGAGGACCCGGCCTCCGGGATACCGCGGGACGACCGCCCGACGGTGCTGCGCGTCGAAGACCTGGCCAAGCACCACCCGCTGATGCGCGGCGCGCTGTTCAAACGGCGCGTGGGCACCGTCTACGCCGTCGACGGCCTCACCTTCGACATCCGCGAAGGCGAGACGCTCGCGCTCGTGGGCGAGTCCGGGTGCGGAAAATCCAGCACCCTGATGGAGATCCTGAGCCTGGACGAACCGCAGCAGGGCACCGTGGAGGTGCTGGGCAAACGGTCGGGCGGATCCTCCAAGAGCGAGCGCATGGAGGTGCGCCGCGACGTCCAGGTCGTCTTCCAGGACCCGATGAGCTCGCTGGACCCGCGCATGCGCGTCTTCGAGATCATCGCCGAACCCCTGCGCACCCACGGCTACTCCGCCGCCCGGACCCGCGCGCGGGTGCTGGAACTGATGGAGCTGGTGGGGCTGGACCGCTCGGCCGTCACCCGCTCGCCCGCCGAGTTCTCCGGCGGGCAGCGCCAGCGCATCGGCATCGCCCGCGCCCTGGCACTGGAGCCGAAACTGCTGGTGCTGGACGAACCGGTCTCGGCACTGGACGTGTCCATCCAGGCCGGTGTGATCAACCTGCTGGAGGAACTCAAGGCACGGCTCGGGCTCTCCTACCTGTTCGTGGCGCACGACCTCTCCGTGGTGCGCCACATCGCCGACCGGGTGGCGGTGATGTACCTCGGCAAGATCGTGGAGATCGGCGACGTGCAGTCGATCTACCGGCGGCCCACGCACCCCTACACCAAGGCGCTGCTCTCCGCGATCCCGCTGCCCGACCCGGACAAGGAGCGGCGGCGCGAGCACGTCGTCCTCCAAGGCGACCTGCCCAACCCGGCCGATCCGCCGTCGGGATGCCGGTTCCGCACCCGGTGCCAGAAGTTCGCCGTCCTCGGTGAGGACGAACGCTCCGTGTGCCGGGAGAGCGAGCCGGAACTGCGCCACCGGGTCGAGGGGGCGGCCGACCAGGCCGCCGCCTGCCACTACGCGGACGCGCAGGAGTCGCCGTGAGCGGACCCGCACCCAAACCCACCGGATCCCCTGATACCGCACCAGTGAGGAGAACCCCCGTGCGAACCACACGCGCCGCCAAGGTCGGCGCTCCGATCGCTGCCCTGGTCATGGCGGCCAGCGCCTGCGGCGGAGGCGGCGAGGACAACGAGAACGAAGAAACCCTCGCCGACATCCCGGCCATCGACATCAACCGCACCGACCGCTCCGAACTCGAGGACGGCGGCACGTTCGTCTGGGGCATCAACGCGTACCCGCCGCAGTTCCAGGCGTTCCACACCCAGGGCAACGAGGCGCACGGCAAGTCGGTCCTCGACGCGGTCATGCCCAAGGCCCACTACTTCGACGAGCAGGGCGAGCCGCACCCGGACGAGCACTACGTCCTCTCCAGCGAGGCCGACGACGGCGGATCCACGGTCACCTTCGAGCTGAACCCCGACGCCGAATGGTCCGACGGCGAACCGATCACCTGGGAGGACTACGCCGCCCAGGTCGCGACCGTCGGCGCCCACCGCGACAACTCCGACGAGTTCGACCTCGGCGACACCACGGGCTACGAGCGGATCGAAAACGTCGAAAAGGGCGAGGACGAGTACGAAGCGATCTTCCACTTCTCCACGCCGTTCTCCGAATGGCCCCGCCTCTTCGACGTCCTGTACCCCGCTGAGTACATGAAGGACCCGAAGAAGTTCAACGAGGCCTACAAGACCGAGATCCCCGTCACCGCAGGGCCCTTCGGCGACGCCGAGATCGACGAGACCGCCAAGAGCGTCACCGTCGACCGCGACGAGGACTGGTGGGGCGACGAGGCCAAGCTGGACTCCATCGTCTTCCGCGCTTACGAGAACGACGCGCTCGGCGGGGTCATGAACAACGGCGAGATCGACGGGTACCACCTGGGCTACGACGCCGCCGCCTACGACCAGCTCAAGGACTCCGAAGGCGTGCGGCTGACCAAGGCCATCGACAACGCCTACCGGCACCTGACCTTCAACGGCGGCGAGGGCCGGGTCACCGAGGACGTCACGGTCCGCAACGCCCTCGTGCACGCCATCGATCGGGCGCAGATGGCTTCGGCGACGCTGGAAGGCGTCGACTGGACCACCGACCCGACCGTCAACCGCCTCCTGCGCTCCACGCAGACGGGGTTCCAGGACAACAGCGGAGGCTACGGTGAATACGACCCGGACAAGGCCGCCGAGCTGCTGGACGAGGCCGGCTGGACCCGGGACTCCGAGGACGGGCTGCGCACAAAGGACGGCGACAAGTTCCAGTTGCAGTGGGTGATCCCCAGCGGCCTGCAGAACACCGCCGACGAGGCCGAGATCGCCAAGGCCCAGCTCAAGGAGGTCGGCGTCGGCGTCCAGGTCGAGAGCGTGCCGACCAACGTGTACTTCTCCGAGTACATCGTCCCCGGCAACTACGACGCCACGACCTTCGTCTACTCCAGCACCAACCCCTACGCGGGCTACTCCGCGGAGAACTTCATCGGCCCGGTCGGCGAAGACGACGACGGCAACCCCAACTGGGGCAACAACCTGCACAACTTCAGCACCGAGGAGATCAACGACGGCTTCGACGAACTGTCGAAGCTCAGCGATCCCGAGGAGTACAACGCCAAGGCCAACGAGCTCGACGAGCTGCTCTGGGAGCAGAGCATGGCGGTGCCGCTGTTCCAGCGTCCCGGCATCTTCGCGGTCGACAGCGAAATCGCCAACTGGGGCGCCAACGGCCTGTCCTCCTACACCTACACCGACATCGGCTACGTGAAGTAGCGCGCGGCCGCGTGCCCCACAGGACTGCCCCCGCCCCGGACACCGGGCGGGGGCAGCGCCGTGTGCGGGCGGCGCGGTGCGCGGGCAGTGCCGTGTGCGCGCCGCCGGCCGCCGGAGGGTTCCGCCCCCGCATACGGGACCGCGGCCCCGCACACCGACCCGCGCCCCCGCCCGCGCTGCCCGATCGCGGCGCCGCGACCCTGCCGATCCGCACGCCGCCGGGTCTAGACTCAGATCCGCCGCACCGCGCGTCCACGCGACGGCGGTGCGTGACCGGGATCGGCCCCGGCGGCGATCGGACACCGAGGACGAATCAGCGGGGAAGCGATGGTGGAGTTCATCCGGGCGTGGATCATCGGCGCCGTCGTATGGTTCATGCTGACCAACGCCGGAGCGCTGGCCTTCCGGCTGCTGGCTCCGGCCGAGCACGCCGGCACCTTCACCGGCGCGCTGCTGTGGCTGGGCGGGATCGGGTTCGCCGCCTACTTCCTCTCCGTGGTCGCCGCGGCTCTGGTCCACCGCCCGCCCGACCGGCACAGCCTCGGCCGCAACGCGGTCGCGGTCCTGGCGGCACCGGCGGTGGGCACCGCCGTCGACACGGGGCGGCTGCTCGCGGGCTCGGGCGTGAACGGGGCGCTGTATGCGAGCTGGACGGCCGTGGCCCTGGCCGGCGCCGCCCTCGCCTTCGTGCTGATGCGCCGCCTCCAGGCCCCGACCGTGGTGGAGTCGGCGACGGGCAAGCGCGTCCGCGTGGCCCGCACCTACTGGGACCGCACCGAGCGCAGCGGGGCCGGAGAGCAGAACGGCGGGCGGGACGCTGAGGGCGCCGGATCCCGGACCCCCGAGACCCCCGAGGCCCCCGAGGCGTCCGGGTCGCAGGAGTCCGGGTCGCAGGAGTCCGAAGCGACGGGCTCCTCCTAAGTCCGCGCGGGGGACCGGGCTACATCTCCTCCGGGCGGAAGTCCGTCTCGACGTCCGCGTCGTCGGGATCGAACGCGTCCCGCGCGGCCTGCTCGCCGATGGTGCGCGCCTGAGCGCGGGCCGCTTCGGCCGGTGCGCCCCCGAGGCCGGACCGCTCCAGGCACCACTCCACCCATGCGGGCAGGAGCTCCAGGGCGGCCGCGGCGCCGCCGGGCGGGGCGTCGTCGCTGACGGTCAGCGCCACGAGGCGGATGCGGTGCGGCGAGCAGGCGTAGAGCAGAGAGTCCGGGCCGTCCTGCGGCCCCCAGACCCCGGCGAGCGCGGCGGCGGTGTCGGCGTCGACCTCGCCGCCGTGCCGATCGGCGTACCAGGAGCGGAAGGCGTCGCCGGTTCCGGTGCCGGTACCGGGCTCCTCCTGCGGCAGCGGCAGCCGGTCCTCGAAAGCGACGGACAGCTCCTCGGCGCGGGCCGCCGACCGGAACTGCTCGGCGACCAGCGCCGCGGGCTCGCCGCCGGACCGCATCCCGGCGAGCAGGTGGGTGTCCATCGCGAGTTCCAGGAGTTCGGAGGCCTCCCGGCCGGAGCAGCGCTGCGGCTGCGCGTCGGCGGGGGCGCTGCCGCCGACGGCGGCGCGCCACTCGGCCGCGGCGTCCTCCGCGGAGGCGAAGACCCCCGCGCCGACCACAAGCTCACCGGCGCAGCGGTCGACGTCCCAGCAGTACCAGTGCGGGTCGCGCCGGTCGTCGCCGTAAGCGAAGGGGGCCAGCAGCGCGGTGCGGGTGCCGTAGGCGTCGTGCAGCACCAGCGGCCAGGCGGTGGGCTGGGGCCGCAGCTCCTGCAGCGGGTCGGGCAAGCGGGGCAGCGTCCCGTCGTCGACGAGCCGCTGGCCGGCCTCCATCAGCGCCATGGAGCACGCTTCCAACGGGCTGCCGCTGGTGGCGTCGGGGGTGTAGGGCGCCCACGCCATCATCCCGCGCAGCAGCATCCAAGGGCCCTGCCAGCGGGGCTCCGCATGGTCGGTGATTTCGCGCGCGGCGCGCTCGGCCAGCAGATCCAGCCACCCGACGGGATCGGTGCCGTAGCCGTAGCTCTGCTCGGCCCGGTCGAACAGCTCCTCCTCGTCGAGCCGGTCGGATGCGGCAGCCTCCATGAGGGCGGCGAGCGTGTCGTCGGCCTTCCCGAGCCCGTCGAGGTAGGCGCGGCCGACGAGATCGCAGGCGAGGTCGTCCAGCGCCCGCGGGCTGTCGGGCACCTCGGCCCGGTGGGCGAGCGCGACCGCGTACTCGTGGGACTCGGCCCACCCGGGCTGCGGCACGATCTCGCCGCCGTGGTCGGACCCGCCGAAGCCCGGCAGGCCGTCGGGCGTCCCCGGTTGCGCGTCCAGGCCCCAGTCCCAGGTGGGTGCCGCGGGCATCCCGCCGGGTATCGCCGGAGCCGGAGCGGGCTCGTCGTCCTCGTCGTAGACCGGTTGGCGGGCCTCGCGTTCGGCCAGCTGCTCGGCGCGCTTCTGCGGGTTGCCGCTGAGCTGGGCGCCGCCGCCCGTCGTCTTCTTGTTGCGCTTCTTCGGGGACATGGCATCAGGCTAGAAGACCACCGCCTCCCGCTGTCACCGCACCAGCGGGATCGATCTTGTAGCTACGGTGAGTGAAACCGGTTTCCAGTGTCCGTAGCTACAAGATCGACGCAGGGTAGGCGGGGGGGGGGGGGGGTGGGCAGCGGGAGCGGTGGGGCGGTGCGTGTACGGGGCGCGCGTGTCAGTCGGACTTCGGCCCGTCGGAGACGACGAAGATGCCCATTCCTTGGACGGTCTCGACAAGCCCTTCGTCCTTCAGGACCTGGATCGCCTTGCGCAAGGTGTCCCGCGCGGCCTGGAACTCCGCTTCGAGCTCCACCAGGCTCGGGATGCGGCGACCGGGAGGGATCGATCCGTCCGCGATACGCGTGCGCAGAACGGCCGCGATCTGGAGATAGGGCGGAACAGGGCCTTCCCGGTCGATCGTCATGACCATTGACCGTAGTTGCGGGGCCACTCCCCACCATAGCTACCCACGGGGGTAGACGTGGGTAGTAGGGTTCCTTTACGCTTTCATAGAAGAGCCCTCGCGACGCGGCCAGGCGTCCGAGGGCATGGCCACCAGCTATCGAGGAGCTGATGACATGCTCGACCTTATCGAGAATGCGGCGCTTCGTGTGTCCCGTCGTATGCCCCGGCGGGTGACGCCGCGGGTGCGGGCGTATGCGCCGGTGCCTGCGGACTCCGCCGCCGCTGCCGGTGTCCCGGCCGCGCGGGCGCGGAGCGCGCCGCGGGTGCGGTCCTACGCCGCCTCCGTGCTGGACCGCGTCCGCATCGGCCCGGTCGACTGGCAGGCGGAGTTCGACCTCCTCGCCACGTCGGCGTTCGCGGAGGTGGGCCGATGAGTGCGGACGAGGCCGAACCGGTGGTGCCCCGGCAGCGGGACGGGTCCGAGCTGTCGCCGAACGAGCGCGCCGAACTGGAAAGCCTCGTCGACGAGCTCGTGGCGGCCACCGAGGACCGCGTGTTCTGGCTGGGGCGCGTGCGTGAGACGGCGCTGGAGATTCAGCGGCGCCTGGGCAGCCTGCTCGACCGCGGTGACTGACCCCCGCCGGGCCGGTCGCCCCGGCGGCGGAGGCGCCGGTCGGCGGCCGATCCCAGCGCGGTGCCCGCCGCGAGCGCGCCGGTAGCGACGGCGAGCGCGGCGAAGTCGGCCGGCGCGGCCCCGGGGGTGAAAGCGGTTCCCGCCTCCAGGGCCGCGCCGGCGGCGGGCAGCGTCCACACCGCCGCAGCGCGGCGACCGGGCCGAACGGGCGCGCCGCTACGGGTGCCGGGGCGGTGGGCCCGGCCGGCCGCGAACGCCACCAGCGTGTAGCCGGTCAGCGTGGTGAGGGCGACCCACGGCACCCGCAGATGCCACGTGTCGAGCGCGCCGAGCGGCAGCAGCCACAGGTGCAGCAGCGTGCTGACCACCGCCCAGGCCGACCACACGCCGGCGCCGGCCGCCCAAGCGCGGACGAGGTCCATGATCGCGGCTCCGTCCCTTCCCACGGGTGTTTCCGGTGCGGGGCGGGTCATCCGGCGCAGTCCTCGAACGGGACGAGCTCGCGGCGGCCGCCCGGCCCGGGTCTGGCCAGGTAGCGGGCGCCCGTGGCCGTGCGCGTGGCCGACTTCCACCCCGTGGCTCCGCCGAACGACAGGCCGCTCAGCGTCGCGTCGGCGCTGAACTCCCGGCCGTCGGAGGCGGTCGCGTAGCGGACCGAGCTGTAGGTGCCCTCGCGGAACAGCAACCGGTCGAACTCGCCGACGCGGTCGCTGTCTCCGGCGCGGGGCGAGGCCGTGTCCGTGGGGCGGCCGGTGGTGGACAGGAACGTCAGAGCCAGCAGCGGCTCGCCCGCGTCGAGCCGGCGGCGCACCGCCGCCCGGTTCGCGTCGGTCACCTCCAGGCGGGCCGTGCCCACGACGTGTCCGCCGTCGCCGTCGGCGTTGACCGTCTCGATCGCGACCCCGGTCAACTCCCCGGTGCCGCTGTCGCGGACGGTCGTCAGGGAGGCGCCGGTGAGGCCGGTGCGCGCGTCGTCGGGGGTCAGCACGGACTCGGGCACCAGCGGGCCGACCTCGCCCGACTCCGCGAACTCGAAGCCCACGGTGCGCGACACGGTGCCGCTGCGCTCGTCGCGGGACTCGGTGAGCACCGCGTCGCCCTCGGCGCCGGCGGAGACCACGTGCAGCAGGTCGAGCCCGGTGCTGACGGCGTCGTCGGAGGTATCGGGGTCCTGGATACCCGGGGCGTCAGTGGCCGGCCTCTCGGGAGTCGGGGCGCCGGTACCCGGGGTGTCGGGATCGGCGTCGCCTCCGCCGGAGGAGCCCCGGCCGCGCACGCCCACCGACGCGCCCGCCTCGCCGGACAGGTGGAGCCCTCCGCTCACCGACACGTCCCGGCGGTCGGGAGGTGGCAGGGTGACGGCGTCGGCGCCGAACCGGTCGGCTGCGAAGCCGACGATCCGGGAGCCGAGCGCGTCGAAAGCCCCGCTGTCGGAGCCGAGGTTCTCCAGGTGTTCGGCGCGGGCCACCCGTTCGCGGAAGCGGTCGGCTTCCCGCTCGGTGGGGAAGGTCCAGACGCGGGTGGCGGAGGCGCCGCCGTGCACGCCTGCCGCGAGCCCGGCCTCGGCCTCGGCGAGCGGGCCCAGTTCGGCGCCCCAGTGCAGCGGACTGGGCGCGTCGGCGGCGCCCTCCAACCGGTGGGTCAGCGCGACCTCCGCCGTGCCGTCGGAGTTCACACGTTCGGCGATGCGCACCTGCCCGTCCTGGCTCGCCGCGACCGAGACGCCGACCGACGAGCTGACCTGCTGCGTGTCGGTGGTGCAGGGTTCCGGGACGAATCCGTCGGCGTCGCCGGGGCGCCCCGCGCAGTCGCCGAGGTCGAGGGCGCCGCAGACGGCGCGCCGGATCTCGGCGACGATCCGCTGTCCGAAATCCGTGGTGCCGGCGAGGCCGGTGGCCAGCGCGCAGGCGAGGACGACGACGGCCGCGTAGTCGAGGGCTGCGGCCCCCCGATCGTCGGCGGCGGCGCTCAGCGGGCGGCGGGGGTGCCGGCGGCGCGGCGGGCGGGGGAGTAGCGGGTGCCGGGAGCGTGGGCGGGCACGGGCAGCCATGGTCGGCCTCGCAACAAGGGGCGCGGAATGCGGTGCAGAAGCGAGAGCCGGGGCTGGGCGGCGTCGTCCGTGGGGCGGGAAGCGGGCCGCGCGGCACGGAGTCGGCGATACGGCACCCGGAGGTGGGCGGATCCGGTCAGGAGGAGGTCGGGGATGGGGCCGGGACGGGGGCGGCGATCAGGGATCGGAGATCAGGGGGCGGGGGCAGGGGTCGGGAGTCAGGCATCGGGATCGGGGCTCGAAGGCCGGGGGGTGTGGGAGGGGCATCCGGGCGGGCGGTGCGTGGACGGCGGGTGGATCAGATCGGGGTGAGCGGAAGTCAGCCCTGTGGGACGCGGCCAGCGCCGACCCAGATGGACTCCCAGCGGGGATTGCCGATGACCTGCGTGACGTTCACGGGGTCGCCGGCGTGCACCATCTGGCCGTCGCCGATGTACATGCCCACGTGGCTCGGCGGCGGGTAGTCCTCCGGCATGGTGTGTAGAAAGATGAGGTCGCCGGGCTGCAGGTCGCTCTTGGGGACCTGCTGCAGCGCGTCCTGCTGATCCCACGTCGTACGCGGCAGGGAGACGCCGGCTTCGCGCCAGGCCTCCTGCATCAGCGAGGAGCAGTCGTAGGCGCGTCGCCCGGACGCGCCCCACTGGTAGGGCTTGCCCTGCTGCGCGAGCGCGAACTCGATCGCGACGCGGGCGCTGCCTTCACCCTGGATTTCGCCGTCCCAGGCGCTCGCGAGGTTCCAGGAGTACTCTTCGGGCTTCTCCGGGCGTTCCTCCTCGACCCAGGTGTCGCCCCCGCACTCGGGGCCTTCGACGCGGCAGACGTATTTCCGGGTGGCGTCGTGGAGGACGTCCCCGATCGAGGTCGTCGACAGGCCGATCACGATGACGGCGGCGATGGACACCAACGCCGCGGTCTCCAGAATCGAAGCCCCGCGCTCACTCCCATGCCCGTGCAGCCGCGCGAGCGCTCTTTTCGCCCTTTTCGCTACCGACACCGGGACAACCCTCCTCACGTCAGAAGACCTTCACTCGACAGGAACGTCCTCGATGGGATCGAACCCGGGGATTTCGACGGTGACCTGTTGCGTGTCGGCGGGCAGGTTGTACAGCATCCAGTAGTCGACTGATTCGTTTGGTTGAATGATCGGGACGAAGGGTGTTCGTGATGCGTAGCCCGAGCAAAGGCAGTATTTCTCGGCGTCCATAATCGGGTGGTGGCGCGTCTGTCCGGCTACATCGAGTTTGATTCCGCTGGGCTGTGCTTCTCTGTAGTCGTAGACATCATTGTCGAAAGCGCTCATGGGAAGGTTGTCGAGTCCGTTGTTGGTAATGCGAGCCGTCAGTGCTGTAAACCGGCTTCCTTTAGATTTTTCGATGGATAGAATATCCACGGAAGTATCTTCAATATCTTCTTTCGACTCATTGCTTTCTGCGGTGGCGACGGGTGATGGCGCGCTTTCCTCTGTGGGGAGTGCGGGGGATGGATCCTGTTCCGAATCAGCCGACGCGCTCGACACAAAAACGGTCGCCACGAGTGTTGTCATGAGCATGGAAGCGAATCGTCTAAGATGAGAGGGCCTCATGTTTTCCCTCATTTGTTGAATGTAATAGTGACGCGGCGGTTTTTTGCTCGACCTTTATCGGTGTCGTTCGATGCGATAGGATCTGTGGATCCATGGCCGTCAACTTCGTATGTGATGTCCGAATTGGACGTAAGTCTCGAAATTCGATTCTTGGTAACCTCGGCACGCTCTTCGGAAAGAGGGATATTGACCGAGTCAGTGCCGGTGTTATCAGTGTGACCATCGATGCTAACGCTTGTGGCGGAAGAATTATCGATCTCCTTGGAGACCTGTTCAAGGATCTGATCAGCATCCTCGTTGAGATCTGACTCGTTGAGGTCGAAGAGAACGTCGGAGGAGAGTGAAACAGCCATCTGATCGGGTGTCTCTTCTCGGCTCTTGGTGCCGTCTACTTCCTCGGAGAAGCTGTGGAGGTCCCAGATTCGTGGGTCGGCCAGCTCGCCGTCCGCGGGCTGGTTGGTAGTGGCATCCGTTATCGGGATATCCAAGATGGGAGGAGTTACGGCCGTCAGAAGCGTCATTGAGTCGACGTCATCCGGAGGTGCTGGGAAGGCCAGCCACGTGGTCATGCGATCGCCTGGAGCGAGACTTGTCTTGTTCCATTTTCCGCAAAAGCATTCCCCGTTCTTATAGAATAGGGGTATATGCTTCGTCTGGTTTCTTGTGTCGATCAGTGTCATCGACTGAAAGTCAGAGGGGTTGTCCCTGTCCTTTGGTGGTGTCAGGGTATATGCGTCTTCAGAGTCACTGAGGTTTGCCATCGAGAACCTGACGACGGCAAAGTCATCATCATGCTTGTCAAGTGAAATCACCTCGACGCGGAAGTTAGTGCCGATCTTCGTTGATGACGTAATCGATTGTGCAACCGGATCTTCGGGGGGCTGGTCTTTTCCAGATGGCTGCTCAGAGTCTTGTTGGTCGACCTGGTCGTCTCCGCTGTCGTCAGGAGTATTTTGTCCTCCGTCGGAGGTGACGCAGGACGTCATCAGCGTCATCCCCAGCACAAAGGCGATAGCCCTTGCAGGAAGTCTGACCGGGGTTAGGCCTCTAAAGCTCTGAAAACGCACGTTGCGGCCTTCCGGGATACGGTATCGAAGGAACTTCTAAAAACCTGGTGGATTGTAGATGTACTGACCTTCCTCTTCGACGAGGGCGACGTCGATCAGTTGTTGCGCATGGGCGAAGCTCTCGACCGATATTCCGTCGCAGGATAGTCCGGCAATTTCGATTCCTCCGAATTCGTATTGACAGTCCGGAATCGTTACTTTGACTATAGCAGCAGCATTTCCGGTATGATTGCTGTCCGGGTCCGGTTCATCGCATTGAATATCTGTCCATGCGCGGCTTCTGTCGCCCTTGAGCTCTTCCTGGCAGCGTGCGCTGTGAACCTCGACGCGGACGATGTTCCCCAGGTTGCCTTGGCTGTCATCGCTTGCGCGGATGCTGTCGAGTACGGCGCCGTTCTGATCGGCATAGTGCTCTGCGGCGCTGCGTCCGCGCCCGGGATCGTACAGGCGGCTATAAGGAAGCTCATTGTTCGATATTCTCTCCGCTACCGAGTCCCGAGCGATACCGGCAGCTGCGAACGCCGCAGCGTCAGCTGCTGCCTGCGCCTCGGTTCGCAACTCGTTGGCGTTGCCGACCCGCACGAAAAGAAGCATGATTGCTACGAGTGACAGGGTTAGACCTATAAGAAGAAACAGGTTCGCCTGTCCTCGATCGCAATGCGCCTTTCCGGTAACGCGTCGCATATATTTTTCCTCGGGAGTATATTTATTCCATTGCAGTCAGTACCTCATTGACCCTGACCTGGATCCTGTTAACAAGATTGTCGAACACCTGCAACTGCAACAGCGCAATAGCGACTCCCGCCACCAGCACGATCACCGCCGCGTACTCCAGGATGCTGGCGCCGTGATCATGCTTGGTCTGCGCCAGCCTTCTCAAGATCAAATCCCGCGTATGCATGTGCAGGTTCACCATCAGCTTTCGCATTCAGCCCTCCCGGAAGCTGTGCGGGGGTCAGGGTAGCCCCGGCGGTCGTCATCAATTTACGCAGCGCGAGCGCTGTTGTGTAGAGGATGCTGCCGATTGTGGATGACTCATCCCGTGAAGACGCCTCCGAAGTCGACCCCCGATCCCAAGATCATCGCGCCGCCCACCAGCAGAAGCAGCCCCGGCAGCATGGTCGCCGCCGTGATCCCCGTGACCCGCGGGTTGATCCGCTGGGCCTTGCGCCGCATGTACTGGGCGTCCTGCCGGCGCATGTCCTGGCCGATGGTCAGCAGGGTGTGCGACAGCGGCGCCCCGAGTTCCTCGGATTGCTGGATGGCCGTGACGAATTTGCCCAGGGCTTCATTGGAGTTGCGTCGGCGCAGCGCCTGGAAGGCGTCTTTGCGGCTCGTGCCCAGATCCATCTGGCGCAGCACCAGCCGGAACTCGTCGGACAGCGTGCCCGGCATCGAGTCGCACACCCGCGCGATCGCCTGGCGGAACGCCAGCCCCGCCCCCACACTCACCGCCAGCACATCCAGGAAATCCGGGAGCTGGCGCTGGATGTCGTCCTGGCGCTTCTGCTTCTTCAGCAGCAGCTCCGCGTCGCTGAGCAACACGAACGCCAGCACCAGCAGGCCCAGCATCGCCTGGTCGCGCACCACCAGCAGCAGCGCGATGCCGCTGTACAGCAGCACCTCTCCGGTCTTGCGCTGCAAGTACCGGTCGACCGTCAGCCCTTCCGGCCGGCCCGCGGCGTCGATGCGCAGCTGGATGGACTCCTGGCGCTCCTCGCTGACCAGTTCGCGCACCGCCGGCCGGAGCGGCCGCCCGACCAGCTCGGTGACCCGGTTCAGAATGAACGCCGTCTCGCGTTTGCGCCGGGGCGCCGCGGGCGCGGTGTCGCCGGCCACCTCGCTCGTGCGAGTGAACAGGTACAGCCCCCAGCAGAACAGGGCGACGGCCGCGGCGCCGCCGAAGCCCAGCGCGAGGATGAACACCAACGTCATGAGAGCTCCCAGGCTCGGGGGACGGCCGTCACAGGTCGATGCGCGTGGTGATGCGCCGGACCAGCGCGAACCCGGTCAAGAACAGCCCGCACGACACCGCCAGCACCAGCGTCCCCGCTGCGCTCTCGGTCATCGTGCGGATGGCGTCGGGCTGGAGCATGTTGACCAGGAACAGCGCCCCCACTCCCATCGCCAGCAGCGCCCACGCCGTCGACGTGGTCTCGGTGAGGATGGTCTGCACCTCGCGGCGGGACTCCTTGCGCTCCTCCAGGGTCTGCGAGATCGACCGCAGCGCCGACACCAGCGCACCGCCCGACCGCGACGACACCAGCAGCGTCGAGATCAGCACCCCGATCTCCCGGGACGGCATGCGTTCGCGCAGCTCGTTCACGGCCTCTTCGAACGGCAGACCCAGCTTCATCGACTCCGCGACGCGCCGCAGCTCCGACCCCGCCGGGTCGTCGAGCTCCTCGGCCGCCATGTCGATCGCCGTCGGCAGCGCCAACCCGGCCTGGGTGGCGTTGGACAGCACCCGCGCCAGCTCCGGCAGCTGGGCGGTGAACACCTCCTTGCGGCGCTCCTCCTGGCGCTTCAGGTAGGCGAAGAACGCGAACCCCACCCCGAACGCCGCCGCCAGCCCGAACACCGGCGCCAGCGCCTGCCACACGAACACGACGGCCAGCACCGCTGCCGCCGCCATCCCCACCACGAACGTGGCGACCCGCACCTTCACCCCGGCCCGCGCCAACCGGTTCTCCACGCGCCGGCCGGGCTCGGTGCGCCGCAGCGCCACGTCCAGCCGCGCCAGCGGGGTGTTGGCGCGGCGCTCGGCCTCGTGCAGCGCGCTGCGCGACGCCAGCTGGCGCCGCTGCACCGCACCGTCGATGAACAGCACCAGCCCGGCGACGAACAGGAGGATCACCACCGCCGCCGAAACCAGGATCACCGTCGTGTAGATCACGGCGCCACCTCCCCGGACGTGGGCGCGGGGGCGGGCCGGTGGCCGCCGTCCGCCTGCACCCCGAACGCCGCCGGCACCGATTCGCCCGCCGCGCGGATGCGCGCGGCCACCCGGTGCGGCAGCGGGTAGCGGTGGAATTCGCCCTCGGCCGTGTCGCCTCCGCCGTGCTCGGGGGCCGGCGGCACGAACCGCAGCAGCGGCTCCAACCGGAACTCCTCGTCGCGCCGCGACGCCACCACCCCCACCTGCGACACCCGGCGGGATCCGTCCGGGTAGCGGCTCAGGTGCACGATGACGTCCACCGCCGCGTTGATCTGGTCGCGCAGCGCCTCGAAGGGGATCCGCACCTCCGACATCGAGGCCAGCGTCAGCAGCCGGTACACCGCGTCCTCGGCGGAGTTGGCGTGCACCGTGGCCAGCGACCCGTCGTGGCCGGTGTTCATCGCCTGCATCATGTCCAGCGTCTCCTGCCCGCGGACTTCGCCGACGATGATCCGGTCCGGGCGCATCCGCAGCGAGTTGCGCACCAGGTCGCGGATGGTGACCTGGCCGGTGCCCTCGATGTTGGGCGGGCGCGACTCCAGCCGGATCACGTGCTCCTGCTGCAGTTGCAGCTCCGCGGAGTCCTCGATGGTGACCACCCGCTCGTCGGTCGGGACGAAGCTGGACAGCGCGTTGAGGAACGTCGTCTTCCCGGTGCCGGTACCGCCCGAGATGATCACGTTGAACCGCGCCCGCACCAGCGACGCCAGCAGCACCGCGGTCGTGCCGTCGACGCTGCCGCGCGCAACCAGCTCCTCGACGGTGAACGGCTTCGGGAAGCGCCGGATGGTGATGATCGGCCCGCTCAGCGACAGCGGCGGAATGATCACGTTGACGCGCTCGCCGGTGGGCAGCCGCGCGTCCACCATCGGGCTGGACTCGTCGATCCGCCGGTTCACCTGCGACACGATCCGGTCGATCGTCTGCATCAGCTGCTCTTCGCTGGTGAAGGCGGTGTCGATGCGGTGCACCCGCCCGCGCTGCTCCACGTAGACGTTGTCGGGGCCGTTCACCATGATCTCGGTGATGCTCTCGTCGGCCAGCAGCGGCTCCAGCACCCCCAGGCCCAGTGCCTCGTCGACGACGCGGCGCACCAGGCCGCTGCGTTCGCGGTCGCTGAGCACCGGGCCTTCGCGGGAGATGATGTGGCCGACGACCTTCTCCAACCGGGTGCGGCGCTGGTCCAGGCTGAGCGTGGCCATGTCGTCGAGGTTGACCTCGCGCAGCAGCCGCTGGCGCCAGTGCGCGATCTGGTCGGTCTGGTGCTCGTGGGCGTGGTCGTCGGTGAGGCGGTCTTTGAGTCCCATGGCGCTACCTGCGGTCGGACGGCGGTGGTGAGGCGGGGCGCGTGCGCGGGGTCGGGGCGGTCACAGCGGCATCTCCACGCGCCGCGACAGGTCGAGGTCGAAGCCGGGGGTGGGAAACATCAGGGGGAAGTCGACGGTGATCTCGGTGTAGTAGCCGCCTCGGCCGTCGCCGCCCACGGCCACGTCGGCGCCCGACAGCCACGACGGCAGCGCGGCGCGCGCGGTGGACTCGGCGCCGGCGACGCCCCGGGTGCCAGCCGCGCGGGCGGCGGCGCGCGCGGCGTGCTCCATGCGTTCGGCCGCGACGAACGCGAAGAAGGTCTCCAGCGCGATCGTGGCGACCAGGATGAACAGCGGGAAGTAGGCAGCGAACTCCAGGATCTGGGAGCCGCGGTCGCTGCGGGGGCGCCGGTGCGCGCACCGGCCGGGCGCCGTTGCGCGCCCGTGCGGCCGGGCGGGGGCGGTGCCCGGTCGCGGCTCAGGCATCGTCGTCCTCCCCGGCCGGCGGCGCGGTCTGTGCAGCGGGATCGCCGGAGTCCTCGGGGACGACCAGCGACCGGCTGCTGATGTCCCACGGGCCGTCGACGCCCGGCAGGAACACCGGGGTGGCGATGCTGACCTGCACCGCCCGTCCGGCGTCAGTGCCGACGACCTGTACGTCGAGCGTGCCGTCGGCGTTCCACGGCGGGCTGACGCGCTTGGCCGCCTGTTCGGCGACGGCTTCGTGGTCGGAGGCGTCGATCGCGGCTTGGCGGGCGCCCTCGTTGGCGGCGTGCGAAGCGAACATGCCCGTCAGCCCCACCAGCAGGATCTGCCAGGTCACCAGCAGCGCCAGCCCGACGAAGGGGAGGGTGGCGGCGAACTCCACGAACAGCGCTCCGGAGTCGCCGCGCCGCCGCCGGGTGCGGCCCCGGCGCGCGCCCGTATCGGTGTGCGGGCCGGTCGCGCCCGGCGCACCGGCCACGCCGGGTCCGGTGGCCGCCCCCGGTGTGCCGGGGGGGCCGGGCTCGGCGGCGCCGTCGCGGCCGTCGGGGGTCTCGGACCGCTGCAGCAGCCCCAGCTCGGCGGCGGCCTGGGCGAAGGAGCGCACCAGGCCCTCGTCGGTCAGGCGCGCGGGGTCGCCGGTGTTGGACGCCTCCTCCACCGCCCGGTAGGCCGCCGGAACGGCGGTGCGCAGGATCGGGGTGGCCAGCAGCTTGCGGGCGAAGTCCGGTTGGATCTCGTTCTTGCGGCTGTGGCGCATCAGCAGCGCCGTGGTCTCGTGGGAGTCGCGGATCTGCAGCCGGCCCCACATCGCGACGACGCGCTGGGCCGCCCGCAGCGCCGGAAGGTCGGGCGTCACCGTCAGTACGGCGGTGTCGGCGAGCTCCACCGCCATCGCGCCGGCCTCGGTGGTGGCGGCGCCGCAGTCGACCAGCACGAGGTCGTAGCGTGACCGCAGCGCCCCCAGGATCTGGCGGGCGGCCCGGCCGGTGACGTCCTCGCCGCGCTCCCCGTCGTGCGGCGCGAGCAGGATGTGCAGGCCCTCGGGGTGGACGTACAGGGTGTCGGCGAGCATGGAGGCGCTGATGTCGTCGGCGGCCTCGACCAGGTCGGCGATGCTGCGCCGGTGCTTGAGGTCGAAGTAGCCGGGGATGTCGCCCGACTGCAGGTCGAGGTCGACCAGGCACACCATGCGCCCCGACCGGGCCGCCGCGCGCGCCAGGTGGACGGCGGCGGTGGTGGTGCCCACGCCGCCTTTGGCGCCGCTGAACGTGACGATGGAGCCCTTGCGGCCGTCCATCGGGACGTCCAGCGACGCCGCCTCCAGGTGGCGGCGCAGGGTGCGCGACCAGTCGGCGGCGGCGGTGACCCGCTGGGACACCTGTTCGACTCCCGCCTGGGCCGGCAGCACGCTGCGCGCACCCGCCTCCATGGCGTCGGTGAAGGTGTCGGAGTCGATCCGGTCGACCACGAGGATGACCGCGAGCTGCGGGCGGCTGCGCGAGAGCTCGCGGATCAGGTCGAACACCGGCTGCGGGCCGATGTGCTCGTGCACCAGCACGACGTCGAGTGTGGGGACCTGGCCGACGCTGTCGGCGATCTCCTCGGAGGTGCGGTGCACGCCCACGACCTCGGTGTCGAGGAGTTCGTCCAGGCGCGACCGCAGCGCGTCCTCGACCTCGCCGGCGGGGACGCCGAGCATCACCTGGTAGCCGCTCATCACTCGCCCCCGGTCTGCTCGGACTGCGGGAGCGGGGCGTCCTCCTGCGCGTCGCCCGGCAGGCCCGAGGAGTCGGCGTTTTCGGAGGAGCCGGAGCCGTCGGACTGCGCGTCGATCGCGTCGAGCTGGTCGCCGGAGCAGAACTCCAGGCCGCCGGGGTCACCGGAGCCCTGCGGGCTGACCGCGGCCAAGCGCAGGCTGCTGGAGAACGCCTCGGCGTAGGTGAGGTTCAGCGCCTGGTCGGGGCTGAGCCGGAACGTCACCGGCACCACGTCGTTGGTGCCGCCGGTGTTCTCGTCGATGGTGGAGCCGACGTCGCCGATGTCGAGGATCTCGATGTCGGTCAGCACGCGGTAGGCGCAGGCTTCCGGCTGGCCCTCACCGGGGTTGAACGTGGCGTAGACGTCCACCCGCGACTGGCGGTCGACCTTGCCGGCCACACCGGTCTCGGCGTCGACCATGATGGCGATCTCGCGTTCGCCCTCTTCGAGGTCCGGGGCGGCGATGACCATGCTGTGCTGCAGCAGTTCGCCTTCGCGCAGGGCGCTGGAGGCCACCGGCAGCCGGTCGGCCTCCTCGCGGAGCTCGGTGAAGTCGCCGATGAACGTCTCGGCGTCGAAGTACCGCGCGGGGACCTCGTACTGCTCCACCATGTCCGGCGAGAGCTCGTCGTAGGGCTGGACGTCCTGGGTCAGGCGCAGGGCGGTGCGGGAGCTGCCCAGCTCGTCGTTGAGCATGCTCATGTACGACACCACCGTGAGGAACACGGCGATACCGCCGATCGCGGCGACGATCATGAGCAGGATGCCGCGCCGTTGACGAGGGTTCATGGCGCTCCGTTTCTACGCGGACGGGGCCTCGCGGCCGCTACGGGTGTCGGCGCCGGCCGGGGCGGGCCATGGGCGCTCATTCGGGGGAACGGGGGACGGAGGGCACATCCTGCTTCCACCCGGGGGTACCGGGCGGGGGCGCGCCGGCCGGGCCCGCAGGCCCCGGCGGCGCGTCCGGGCCGGGCGCCGGGCGGGCGGAGTCCTCGGGCAGCGGCGGCAGTTCTTGGGGCACCGGCGGGTCGTCGTCGGCTGCGGGCGGCGGCTGCGGCTGCGCCGCTGCGGGGCGCTCCGGGGGTGCCGGCGGCCGTGCGGGTGCGGGCGCCGCTGCGGGGGTGGGCGGAGGCGCGGGCTCGGCCGCGCGGGCCGGCTGTTCGGGCACCGTGTTGGCGGCGCCGCAGAACCGGCACACCGCGACGATCGTGGGTTCGCCGCACCAGGTGCAGGCGGCGGGCCGCACCCGGCGGGCGGGTTCGGTCAGCGCGCGCGGATGGGCGCTGAAAGCCACGAACTCGGCGTACTTGGCCGAGCCCCAGTAGCGGGGGCCGAGGGGCTGGGCGGGCAGCCGCCGCACGGCCGCCGCCTGCAGCACCGGCAGGACCTGCCCTTCGAACGCCGTGGTGTCGACGTCGCCGCCGCTGGAGTGCAGCACGTGCACGGGCTCCTGCGGGTGGAACGGAAACCGGGTGCCGGCCTCGCCCTTGGGCGCCCGCACCACCTGCGGTACCGGAGAGCACAGCGCGAGGTAGGTGACGCCGGGAGCGAACGAGCCCAGGTGCTGGTTCACCGAAATGGGGATGGTGGAGAGGTTGGCGACGGTGCGCAGCCACCCGCCGGCCAGGGTGTGGCGGGGAAGCTCGTCGGCCAGGCCGGCGACCACCCCCGGCGGCAGGTAGGGGCACAGGTAGGCCAGTTGGTCCGCGATCAGCGACAGCGCCAGCGGCGCGAGGTCCACCCCCACGGCGGCCACCGTGTCCTCGCGCAGTGCGCCCCGGGCGAAGGCGACCACCCGCTGCGCGCGTTCTCCGCGCCAGCGCGGGTAGAGCGCGACGACCTTCGTGCCTCGGGCGGCGTGGCCGCGGGCGAAGTCGAGGAACGGGCCCGACCGCTCGGCCGGGTCATGACCGTCCAGGGTGAAACGCTGCGCCTGCGCAGCGCCGAGGTGTCCCGTGGTCGGGACATCGGCGAGCAGCGCGACGACGCTCGCGGACCTGGGCTGGTCATGGGTCACGTGACATGCTCCCGGGAGGCGGGGGGCGGTCGGGGAGGACGGGGGCGGGGGTGTCGGGATCGCTATTTCTGCGCGGGACGGTGAACGGTCACGGTGGCACGGTCCCGGCATATAGTAACGGTGCACCTGAGATCAATGGGGAAGAGTCCGCTCTCTTGTGGATCGGCGGTCGCGCCGCCGCCGAAGGGGATCCCGAGATCACGGGAGCGCCCTCGGCCGCCGCCTGCGGCGGCGCCGCCGGAAATGATCATCCGGTGAACGCGTTCGATTCCATTCGACCGCGATAAAACGCGGAGTCGGCGGTTCCGCGCGTACTATTTCGTTTTTTCCGCCCTCCGATTCGCGGTGGTGCCGCCGACAGGACGGACGGGGGCGGGACGGTTCACGCCCGAGCGGAGCGGATCCGACCGGCCCCGTATCGTAGCTGCGCGGCCCCGATCGGCGGCGGTGCGGCCGGCCTCCTGTGGAGGGAGGCGGCGGGGGAGGGGCGGACGGGCGGCGCGGAGGTCGACCCCGGTGGCTGCCTCCGGGCAGCCGGACCGGACGACACGACGTCAGGGACGGCCCCGAGTACGGCCGACGCCAACCTGAGTATGTCCCTGGACGGCATCGCCGGATCCGGAGCCGCGCCCGGGGCAGGACCTTCACCGTGTCTGCGACGGGATCCCGAACCGGGTGGTGGGCTTCCCGGAGGCCCCCACGTGCGCCACCGCTCCGCCGGCTGACCGGCCGGGGCGGGCGCCCGCATCCGCCCGCGGCATGAGAAAGGCCCCGTTCCGCGGAACGGGGCCTTTCCTCTCCGGGTGAGTGAGGGGACTTGAACCCCCGACTTCTTGGACCACAACCAAGTGCTCTGCCGACTGAGCTACACCCACCATGAGCGCGGACCGGGATCCGTCCCGTGTCTGCGTTCAGAATAGATTCTAGCCCACGCGCAGGGGTGCTCCGGTCAGTTCCCGGTCCCGGAGGCGTCTGCGCCGGACCTGCCGGAGGCGTCGCCGGACGGGTTCTGCTGCTCCTGGCGGCCGTTCCCGCCTGCGACGACGTCGGCCGCGACGGAGCGCGCAGTGGCGCTGTCGGGGCCGGGCGGGGAGACGAATGCGGCAGCGCGGTAGTAACGCAGCTCACGGATGCTCTCGGTGATGTCGGCCAGTGCGCGGTGGCCGCCGTGCTTCTCCGGGCTGGCGAAGTAGATACGCGGGTACCAGCGGCGCAGCAGCTCCTTGATGCTGGACACGTCGACCATCCGGTAGTGCAGGAAGTCGTCGATGCGCGGCATGTCGCGCGCGAGGAAGACGCGGTCGGTGGCGATGGAGTTGCCGCACAGCGGCGCCTTCTTCGGCTCCGACACGTAGCGCTGGATGTGCTCCAGCACGCGGTCCTCGGCTTCCTGCAGGGTGACCCCGCCGTCGAGTGCGTCGAGCAGCCCCGACGTGGTGTGCATCTGGGTGACGAAATCGCCCATCTGGTCGAGCGCCGCCTGGGGCGGTTTGACGACGACGTCGATCCCTTCGTCGAGCTGGTTCAGCTCGCCGTCGGTGATCAGGCAGGCCACCTCGATCAGCGCGTCGTTCTCGAGGTCGAGCCCCGTCATCTCACAGTCGATCCACACCAAGCAGTCGTTCATACCGGCCAGCTTAGGTCGTTTCCGAGCCCGTCCGACCGTGCGGGCGCCTGCTCGCCGCCGGGGCACGCTCGGGTTGCGAGCGGGGCGGTCGCCGTCGGGGGCTGCGGGACTCTCCGGGAACCGGTCGCGGGGCCCGCCCTTCGCCGCGGCCTCCGGGGCGGCCCGTTCCGGACGGGTCCCGGCGGGTTCCTGCGGGGCGCGCCCGTGGGCGGTGCCCCGCAGGGCTCACAGGTAGATGCCGAAGATCTCGCCGAGGATGTCGTAGGAACCGGTGTACTGCATGTAGCCGGCCGCGCCGACAGCCACGATCAGCAGCAGCACGATGAACAGGCATCCGCCCAGGCATCCGCCGCAGCCGCTCTTCTTCCGCTTCTGCCGCGGAGGCTGCGGGGGCTGCGGAGGCGGCTGCCCCCACGGCTGCTGGTGTCCGCCGGACGGGCCGCCCCACTGCTGGGGGCCGCCGGGGCCGCCCGCCGAGTAGCCGCCCGGGCCGGGCGGCGGCTGCTGGCCGTACGGCGGGTACCCGGCCGGCTGCCGGCCGCCCTGGTAACCCTGCTGCATCGGGTACTGGTCGGGCCGGTGGTCCCGCCCGGATCCGGACGGTCCGGGCGGCGGTTGCGCGCCCTGGGGCGGGTAGCCGGGAGGCGGTCCCTGCTGGGCCTGCGGCGGAGGCGGTCCCTGGTTCGGGGGCCCGCCCGGCTGGGGGCCGCCCCACTGCTGCGGGCCGGAGGGCCCGGCGTAGGGCGGCGGAGGAGCGTTGTAGCCCTGCTGCGGCCCCGAAGGAGGCGACGGCGGCGGGTAGGCGGAGCCCGGTGCGGCGCCGCCGGAAGCGCCCCAGGACGGCTGGGCTCCGGACGGCCGCTGCTGCGGCCCGGACGGGGGTGTCCCCGGAGCCTGCTGCGGTTCCGGCGAGGCCGTCCCCGGAGCGTCCGGTCCCGGCGCAGCGCCCGCCGGTGCGTCGCCGGCGCCGGGACCGGGCCCGCTCGGGCTCTGCGGGGCCTGGTCCTGCGGAGCCCGCTGCTCCTGCCGGGCTTGCTGCTGCGGGGCCTCGGCGGCGCGGCGCGCCTCCTCCTGGGCCTGCTTGGCCTGCTCCTGGGCGCGCTTGCGCTCCTCTTCCTCCTTGCGCTGGCGGCGCTCCTCGGAGATCTCCGACCAGCCCTCCTTGAGGTCGCCGAAGAGCTTGCCGAGGCCGCCGCGCTTCTCTCCGCCGCCGGCGCCCTCCGTACCGGCGGTTCCGGCCGCTCCGGCCGGGTAACCGCCGGCTTCCCCCGCCCCGGTGCCCGCGGCCGCGGTGAAAGCCGGATCGTTCGGGTCGAAGACGGCGGTGCTGGGCGCCGCGCCGCTCTCGCCGCCGCCCTGGCCGGAGCCGCGCCCCGCGCCCGCCAGGTCGTCGGTGGGCTCGTCGTTGTCCTGGAACGGGTCGATGCGCATGGTCGAACCCGCGGGCGGGGCCTCCGGGACCCCGTCGGCGGGGCCGCCCTGCGGCGCGCCGCCGCCCGCGCCCGCCACGGCCGTGGATTCCGGATCCAGGCGGGCCGTTCCTTCGGGCGAGGGAGCGCTGGGGCCGTCGGCGGGGTGGCCGGATGCGGTCCCGGGGGCGAAGCGCATGGTGGAGCCGTCGGCGGCGAGGTCGTCGGTGGGTTCCTCGTCGGCGGCGTGCGGTGCGGCGCCGGGCCGCTGTCCGGGGTCGATGCGCACGGTGCTGGGGTCGTCGCCGATGGCGGAACCGGGGTCGGCGGGACGGTGCGGCGGAGGTGCGCCGCCGGGGTGGCCGGATGCGGCCCCGGGATCGAGACGCATGGTGGAGCCGTCGGCGGCGGGGTCGTCGGTGGGCTCGTCGTCGGCGGCGTGCGGTGCGGCGCCGGGCCGCTGTCCGGGGTCGATGCGCACGGTGCTGGGGTCGTCGTCCGCCGCCGAGGGAGCGGAAGGGCCCAGGTCGGGCGCTGTCGCTTCGTCGTCCGCCGGGCGGTTCGCGCCGCTGAGATCGGCGGTCGCCTCGTCATCGGCGTCCGCGGCCGCACCGGCCCCCTGGAGTTCGGCGATGGAGTGGACATGCTGTGTCCACTCGTCGCCGTTCCACCAGCGCACGAGGCCCTGTCCGCCCTGCGGATCCGCGTACCAGCCTGGCTCGATCTGTCCACCCATGGCGGACAGACTAACGGCGGCGCGGACCGGAGCCGACCGCCGTCCCCCGGCCGCCCTGCGCCACCGGTTCAGCCGCTGGCCGCCCCGGCGAAGCGCCGGTCCCCGTCGGGGTCGAACCCGGCGACGGGCAGCGCCGGCGGCGGGGCGGGAACCGACCGCGCCGGCTCCGGCAGCGCTTCGGCGCGGCCCAGGAGCACGTCGGGGCTGACGGCGCCGGGCGTCGTCGCGTGCGCCCCGGGGACTTGGGAATGGCCGAAGTGTCCGCCGCGCGCCCACAGGCGCTCGCCCCGGGCGCGTTCGCGCGGACTCGGCAGCCCCGCCGGCGGTGTGCCCGCCGGCCAGCGTCTGGGTACCTCCCAGGTGTCCAACCAGCTCAGTATCGGCGCGAGTTCGCGCAGCGGCGCGTCCGTAAAGGGGGCATCGGACCATCCGATCACCGTGATGGTGATGCATGCCCGTCCTTCGCAGGCACGGTCGGGCAGGTTCGGTGTCAGCTCGCCGCCGGCGGGGGCGGTGGCGGGCAGCAGCTGCACGGTCTCGCCGGTGCGGGGGTTCCACACGAGGTGGGCGGTGCGGCCTTCGCCCACGAGGCGTTTGGCCACGGAACTGGCTGTCAGGGCCGCCGGGTCCGATTCGGTCGTCAGCCACACGGCCCGGGGCGCTCCCCCCTGGAGGTGCGCCCCCGCCCGGCTGGTGCAGGGGATTCGTTTGACTCCCGGCATCCATGCATCGACCACAGCAGCCGCCTCTCACCGCTCCATCGCGTACCGATCCCCTTTGAGTACGCGAAGCGGAGAGCGAAGTCCATAGGGTCCGCGCGGTGGGCAAGGATGGTGTATCGGTCGCGCTTGACCCGGGCGGCGCGCGCCGGCCCCGCACCCGCGGCGATGCGGATGCGGGGCCGACGCGCCGTTCGTATGTCGGTGCAGGTCAGCCTTCGTCTTCACTTTCGCCGCCGGCGGGCTGGAGCCGGTTGGAGAACGCCTTCAGGAAGATGTCGCCGATCTCCGCGGGGTTCTCGGTGGTGTAGGAGGCGCCGCCGGAGAGCTCGGCGATGCGGTTCAGCGGTTCCGGGTCGATGTCGGGGCCGAAGGCGATCGTGAAGATCGGGATCGGTTTGACGGGCGAGGACTCCTCCTCCAGTTTCGTGGCGAGCTCGTCCAGGCTGATGCCGTTCTCGTCGTCGTTGTTGCCGTCGGTGAGCATCAGGATGGCGTTGACCCGGTCGGCTTTGTAGGTGCGCGACATCTCCCGGTAGGCCGCGAGGTAGGTGTCGTAGAGCCCGGTGTCGCCGTCGGAGACCGGCTCGACGGAGTTCCACTGCTGCCTCAGGGCTTCCCGCTGGGTGGCGCCGCCGTCGACCTCGGCGGTCAGCTCCCGGATGGGCAGCAGCTCCTCGTAGTCGAGGTCGTCGTTGATCGTGGTGGAGAACCGCCACATGCCCAGCTCGGAGCCCTCGGGGAACAGGTCGAGGCCCTGGATGGACGCCTGTGCGGTGAGCTGCATCCGGTTCATCTCGGTGCCGGGCACCGTCTGCAGCATCGAGCCGGAGACGTCGACGATGGTCAGCAGCCGCGAGTCGAGCTTGAGGCGGTTCCAGGCCTGGGTGATCCGCTGGATGTCTCCGGCCGAGGGGGTGGGCAGCTGCTCGGGCAGCGCCGCCTGGAAGCCGGCGTCCTCGGCCAGCACTTGGGAGTCGGCTTCGCCGTCGGCGGTGCGGAAACCGTTCCTGCGCATGATCTTCTGGGCGGCGCTGCGGGTCAGCTTCTCCCGGAACAGTTCGGCCGCCTGCGAGACCGTCGGGTCGCTGCTGCGGTCGATGTAGGGGTAGTCCAGCGTGTACGTGCCGCCCTCGGGATAGCTGATCTGGGCGGGCGCGTCGGAGTGCTCGCGGTTGTAGCGCCAGGTGGCCTGCTCGGAGAGGACGAGCAGGCGGGAGGCCTCGGGATCCTCGGACAGGTTCTCGAAGGCCGCGGCCTGGTCCGGCGAGGAGGAGGCCTGCAGGGTCTGCAGCGCCGCGACGAGCTGGGGCCGGCCGTCGTCCTCCTCGTCGCCGATCGCGTCGGCGACCAGGGACAGGGTGGCCATGCCCGAGGAGCTGCGTACGGGGTCGACCAGGTGCACTTCGTCGCCTTCGGCCTCCAGGTCGGAGGCGGAGGTGGGCACGAGCGCGTCCCAGGACGGGCGTTCGTCGGGCATCTCGGCCTCGGAGGGGCGCGCGAGCACCAGCGGGGACGAGGCCACCGACGTGCCGGTGTCGGAGAAGGCGACGTCCTCGGAGTCGTTCTTGACCAGGTTGGCCCACATCGAGGAGTCGGGGATCCACACGTCGGAGTCGGCGTCGCCCGAAGCGGGGCCGGCGCCGGTGATGCCGTAGGTGACGCTGGCCGACTCGGCCTCGCTCACCTCGGCGGTGACGCAGCGCCCGTCGACGCCTTCGTTCGCGTCGCTGAACTCGGCCGCGACCTCCTGGAGGGCGGGCGCGATCTCGGGGCTGGCGGCGACGTCGAGTCGGACGTCCTGGCCGCCGCAGCCGGCGCTGGTGTCGAGTACGTACCATCCGGTGACGCCCAGCCCGATGATGATCGCGAAGGCGGCGGCGAACAGGATGAAGGCGCGTCCGCGCCGGCGCCGGCGCCGGCTGCGGCCGGGCGCCGGGTGGTGTTCCCGACGGTCCCGACCGTCGTCGGTGTTTCCGCTGTGGCGTCCCAAAGTGTTCCTCACGGGGTGTCTGGTACCTGGTACCTGGTGGGGCGTGTGGACCGAACCGTACTGAACTCCAGAACACGGATTAAAGAGCATCTAAAGGGTGCCGAATCCGATTCCGGGTGTCCGTCGACCCCGCATCCGGGCGCGAATCTCCCCGTGGCGCCGGGGATGGCGGCGGTGGATCCGCATGTCGTCGCACAAGGTGAAGAGGTGATACCGCACGTAACACCGTTATTCGATCGTCATCGATCGCGAGGTTACTCGGTGGTCGCCGGGCGTTCACCGGGGGCTCAGCCGCCGCAGTCGGGGACGCACAGCCGGCGGGAGACCAGGCTGAGGAAGATGTCGCCGATCTCGTCGGGGTCGTCGGCGACCGACAGCGTGCCGCTGGTGGCGGCGGCGACGTCGGCCAGCGCGTCGCGCTCGGGCTGGTCCCCGAAGGCGATCACGAACAGCGTCACCGGTCGCTCGGGGTCGAAGCGGTCCTGCAGCTCGGCGACGAGCTCCTCGCCGGAGATCGCGCTGGATCCGCCGTCGCGCCCGGAGGTGAGCACGATGACGCTGTTGATGCGGTCCTCGCGGTACGAGGAGGAGACGCGGTCGTAGGCGGCGAGGATGTTGTCGTACAGCTGCGGACCGTCGCCCCGGGCCTCGATCCCCTCGGCGATGTCCTGCAGCTCCTGGCGGCGGGTGGTCTGCTCGCCGCGGTCGGCGGCGCCCAGCCGCGCCAGCCCTTCGACCTCGTCGCGTCCGGAGTCGCCGTAGGCGCCGGACATCATCCACAGCCCCAGCTCGGTGTCGTCGGGAAACAGCGACAGGCCCAGCAGCGCGGCCTCGCGGGTGACCTCCAGCCGCGTCGTGTCGCCGCCGCCGAGGTCGGCGCGCATGAACCGCGAGACGTCGGCCAGGACCAGCGAGCGCGTGGGCATCGACAGCCGGTTCCAGTCCTCGACCGACGAAAGCAGCGCATCGCCGGTCAGGTCGCCGTGGGTCTCGGGCGCCGGGGCGCGGATGCCCGCGCGGCCGGTGAGCGCGTCCGGGGCCGTGCCGTCGGGATCGCGGAAACCCAGTTCGCGCAGCCGCTCGCGGTAGGGGGCGGTGCGCAGCACTTCCCAGAGGTCCTCGGCAGCGCTGCGCATGGCCGGATCGTCGCTGGTGGACACGAAGGGATAGTCCAGGCTCACCGTGCCCTCGTCGGGATACAGCGCCTGCAGCGGCGTGCGCGGGTCGGCGGAGTTGTATTCGGCGACGGCCTGCTCGGGCAGGACCGACAGCGGGGCCCGCCCCGCGGGGACCGGGTAGATCCCCGCCGGGTCGGTTTCGCCGAAGGCGGTCTCGGGCTGGGCGTCGCGCACGAAGTCGGTCATGGCGGTGTCGGCGTCGTCGCCGCTGCCCAGGTGCCGGCGCACGGCGTGCATCGCCGCCATGCCGGGCGTACCCCGGTTGGGGTCGACCATCACCAGCGGGCGCGGTCCGCCGGGGCGCTGTCCGGGAAGCAGCGACTCCCAGGAGGCGGAATCCGGATCGGGCAGGCCCTCGGTGCCCTCGGGCGCGGCGAGCACGACCGGCGTGGAGGCCAGCGAGCGGGGGTCGGTGTCGACGGTGCGTGCGCCCGATTCGGAGATGCGGGCCAGCTCGACCCAGGCGGAGGATTCGGGCACCCACACGTGCGGGGCGACGGCGGAGCCGCCGCGCCCGCCGGAGAGCGCGGTCATCACGCGGTGCGGCGGGACTTCGGAGGCCTGGGCGAAGACGCACACGCCGCCGTAGGTGCCGCCGTCGGCGTTGAATTCGTCGGCGGCCTCCTGCAGCGGCGGTGCGATGCTCAGCGCCGCGGCGACGCGCAGGTAGCGGGTCTCGCCGCAGCCGGCGTAGCGCAGCGCGGCGGGGACCGCGACGCTGACCGCGGCGATCAGCACCAGCGCCGCGGCGGCGATCCCCAACGGGGACCCCAGCGCGATGCGGGTAGGCGAGGGCATGCGGTGTCGGCCGTAGGGCACGTGGCCTCCGGGGGGTGGAGCGGTGCTTGGGCGCGACCCTACTCGTTGGTAACGCGGGAGAGAAGTGCCATATCCCTTCGGTGGGATCGAACCGAATGCCCGGATCAGGCGCTCTCATCCGACATGGTTGATATGCGTGGCCGACCGAGCGGCCTGTATCGTGCCAGGGGCGCCCATGCGGCGGGGGACGTCGCCCGCGACCGCCCGGGGAGGCGGAGAGTGTCGGGCTCCCCGGTGGTAAAGGCGCGATCGGGGGGTATCGCGAAAGACAGGGGCCTGGTGGGGGCTTTCCCCGCGGCCGCCCTGTGCAGTGAGTCGACTTCCTAGAGTGGCGACTATGGTGAAGCTCAACCCCCGGCGCGGGGTGCTCGGTTCGGTCGGGACCGCGATCCTGGGAACCCTGTGCCTGGGCGGAGCCCTGTCCTACGGCATCGCCGTCGGCGGCTCGCTCATGGCACCCGGCCCCGAAGCGGCCGTCGAGTCGTCGGTCGACAACACCGTCAGCGAGCAGGCCGGTTCCTCCTCGCCCGAACCTCCGGTGGGCGACCTGCGCATCCAGGTCGTCGACCAAGGGCGCGCCTACGTGCAGAACCTCACCTGCGGGGGCGACTCCGGCGCCGATCCCGCCGCCTGCTCCGAGATCGCGCGTGTGGCCGCGGAATGGGCCGAGGGGTCCAGTGTCGGCAGCGCCGACAACCCCTTCGCCGAGGTCGCCGCGGACGCCGTGTGCACCGACCGATCCTACGGCCCCCAAGAGGCGGTGATCACCGGTACCTGGCAGGGCCAGGAGATCGAAACCGAGGTCGACCGCTCCGACTCCTGCCAGGAGGCCCGCTGGCAGCGCCTGCGTCCGGTGACCGCACCCCTGGACTGACCCGGTCGGCTCGCGCGGTCCGGCCCCCGTCGGCGCCGCCCGCCCCGACGGCCGATAATCGGTGGCCATGGACGTCATCGAGGTGCCCGATCCCGGCGACCCGCGCCTGGCCGACTACTTCCGGCTGCGCGACGTGAACCTGCGCAAGAGCATCGAGGCCGAGCACGGGCTGTTCATGGCCGAAGGCGAGAAAGTCGTCCGGCGGGCGCTGACCGCCGGCTACACGCCCCGCTCGCTCCTGCTGACCCGCCGCCGCTTGGCCGCCCTGTCGGAGCTGGCCGCCGCGGTCGACGCCCCCGTCTACGTCGTCGACGACGCCACCGCCGAGCGGCTGACCGGATTCGACGTGCACCGCGGCGCACTCGCGTCCTTCCACCGCCGCCCCCTGCCCGACCCCGGCGACGTGCTGGAAGGTGCGCGCCGCGTCGTCGTCCTCGAAGACGTCCTCGACCACACCAACGTCGGCGCGATCTTCCGCAGCGCCGCCGGCCTGGGCGTGGACGCCGTGCTGCTCGCCCCGCGCTGCGCCGACCCCCTCTACCGCCGCTCCATCAAGGTCTCCATGGGAGCCGTCTTCACCCAGCCCTTCAGCCGCCTCGGCGACTGGTACGGCGGGCTGGAGGAACTGCGCGGGCGCGGTTTCCACCTGCTGGCGCTCACCCCCGGACCCGGCACCCGCCCGCTGCCCGAGGCTTTGGCGCAGGCGGGCGAGGCGCCCGTCGCCCTCATGCTCGGCAGCGAGGGCGACGGCCTGTCGTCGCGCTGGCTCGGCCAGGCCGACACCGGCGTGGCCATCCCCATGGCCGGGCGCGACGTGGACTCGCTCAACGTCACCGCCGCCGCGGCCATCGCCTGCTACGAACTGATGCGCTCGGCCTGATGCGCACTGCGGGTACGCCGGGGCTGCTCGACGCGGGCATGCTACACGTGGGCGTGCGGGCGCGGTCCGCACCGGAGCGGTCCGAACGAGGCCGGCCCGGACGAGCAGACGAGCAATGGGGGAGACATGGCCGATCGCGTGCTGGTGCCCTGGGAGCAGAACCTGGAGAACGCACCGGCCGGTGTGCGCGGGGACGTCTACGACGGCACCGGCGAACCCGCCGCCGACCTCGCGCAGGTGGCCTTCTACGTCGTGCCCTACGGCCGTCCTCAGTACCAGCGCCTGGACCTCATGGCGCGCATGCCCGGCCTGCGCGCCGTCCAGCTGCTCACCGCCGGATACGAGGGCGCCCTGGAGTACCTGCCCGCGGGCGTCGAGCTGTGCAACGGCCGCGGCCTGCACGACGCCAGCACCGCCGAGCACGCCTTGGCGCTGATCCTCGCGGCCCAGCGCGACCTGCCGCGCTGGGCCGCCGACCAGGCCGCCCACCGCTGGCAGCCGCACTTCACCCGCTCGCTGGCCGGCACGCGGGTGCTCATCGCCGGCTACGGCAACATCGGCGCCGCCCTGGAGGACCGGCTCGCCCCCAACGAGTGCGAGGTCGTGCGCGTGGCCCGCCGCGCCCGCCCCGACGAGGGCGTACACGGTGTCGGCGCGCTGCACCGGCTGCTGCCCGGCGCCTCCGTCGTCGTGCTGACCGCCCCGCACACCCCGGAGACCGAAGGGCTGATCGGAGCCGCCGAGCTGGCGCTGATGCCCGACGACTCCCTGGTGGTCAACGTCGGACGCGGTCCGCTTCTGGACACCTCCGCACTGCTGGCCGAGAAAGGACGGGTCCGCGCTGCGCTGGACGTCACCGACCCCGAGCCGCTGCCCGCCGGCCATCCGCTGTGGGAGGCGCCGGGCACCTGCATCACCCCGCACGTCGCCGGCGGCTCCGACACCTTCTACCCGCGCGCCCGCAGCTTCGTCGACGACCAGCTGCGCCGCTGGGCGGCGGGAGAACCGCGGGCCAACGTGGTGCGGCCGGGTGGGCGCTAGCCCGGCGCCGCCGGCGTTTCCGCGCGCCCGCGCACGGACACCCGCGGGAACGGACACCCGCGGGAACCGCCCGGACCGCAACGGTCCCGCGCGGTTTCGGCGCCTCCCGCATCGTGGGACGGCGGGAGAAACCGTGATCCGTGCGATTCGGGCGCTGACCTCGGAGGCGGCGTGCGGCTAGGAACCGTTCACCTTTCGGGCGCTTGAAATGATTCGGCGGCGAACATCATGCTTGTAGCCGGCCGGGGCGGACGCGGCGGCGAGGGTCGGCAGTCGACAGCAGGAAAGCGGGGCAGGCGTGGGTCGACGGTGGAGATCGTGTGCGGGGACGACCGCGGTGTTCGCCGTGGCGTTCACGGCCTTCGGCGCCGCTCCCGTCTGGGCCGCCCCCGCCCCTGACACCCCGTCCGCCGCGGACGAGCGGGCGGCCGGAGCCGGCGCACCGCAGGACGCGCCCGGCCCGCGCCCCTCCGGCAGCGGCGCCGACCCCTCCGGCGGCACCGCGTCGCCCCCCGTGGCCGATACCGCCGACCTGCGCGCCGACGCCGAGGTCGCCGACTTCGAGCAGGCCCGCTCCCGCGAGTACTTCGCCGTCCTGCCCGAGTCGATCCCCGAGCGGCGTGCGGAGCAGGCCGCCGAACTCGACGGCGTCGACGCGGTCGAGACCGTCGACGCCGCCCGTATGCAGGTCGGCGGCGAAAGCACCGCCGTGCTGGGGGTGGACCCGTCGAGCTTCCGCAACTACGCCCCCGAGCCCTCAGCCGAGTCCGACGACATCTGGCAGGGCGTCGCCGAGGGCCGCATCGCCCTCTCCGACGACGCGGGCAAGCAGCGCGGGCTGGACGTGGGCAGCGAGGTCGAGCTGGCCGGCGCCAGCGGGGAGGTCACCCGCGAGGTGTGGACCCACGCCACCTCCGGCGTCGCCGGGATCGACGCGCTGATCTCCCGCGACCTGGCCGAGCGGCTGGGATTCCCCCGCGGCAACGCGCTGATCGTCTCCGCGCCCGACGCCGACCTGTGGGAACTGGAGGAGGGGCTCACGGAGGTCCTCGGCGACGAGGCCTCGCTGCAGCCGCTCGCCGAGGACCCCGAGCCGCGCCCCGCCGACGACTCCGGCCGGGCGCTGGGGGCCGACGTCGTGGAGAACGCGATCGCGGCTGCCGAGTCCCGCATCGGCGTGCCCTACGTGTGGGGCGGAGAGTCGATGGCCGAGGGCGGTTACGACTGCTCGGGGCTCGTGCAGTGGGCGTTCGGGCAGGCGGGGGTTTCGGTCCCGCGTGTCACCCACGACCAGTGGTTCGCCGGCGAGCGGGTCGACTACGCCGACGCCCGCCGCGGCGACCTCGTCTTCTGGCGCAACGACCCGTCGGCGCCCGACTACATCTCCCACGTCGCCATCTACCTCGGCGACGGCCGCATGCTGGAGTCGCCCCGCACGGGCCTGAGCGTGCGCACCACCGACGTGCGCACCCGGAACATGGCCGGGGTCGTGCGCGTCCACGGCTGACCCGCCCGAGGCGCTCGCCGCAGAACGGCCGGCGCGCGGGCTCGGCCGCCCGCTTACCGGGAGGCGAACGGACGAAGGGGCGGCGCCGCGCCGGCACCGCCCCTTGCCTCCTGCTCGTGAAGACCAGCCGGGAGGGGGTGGCTGGACTCCGCAGGAGAGGACGCAGGGCAAGTCACTGAGGGAGGGGGAGCCAGCGAAACCAGCCCTGCTTATGGTCCATGTGGGCGGGCGCCCGGTCGTGGCGGCGCCCGTCGACTTCTGGATCAAGGTAAGCAGTGCCCGGCCGTTTTGGCAAGAGCGGTGTGCGGTCCCGCGTAAGTCCGTAAACAGGGCAGAAGAGCCATTTTCTGTCCAATTCGCCCGTAGTTCACGCTATGGGAGGTCGTCCGCCGAAGCTGGGTAGAAGTAGCGGTAGAGGGCGCGACCGAAGCCCGGATCCGGAAGTCGGCGCGGGCGAGCGGGGGAGCCGGTCCCGGCGGCTCGCAGCACGTGAGGAGGGGCCATGAAGCTACGCAGGGGAGGGCCGGACGGTACGGCCCCGCGCCGGCCCCGCGCCGGCGCGCAGAACGCACCGCCCGGCCGCCGGCCCGCCCGGTTCGGCCCGCACGAACCCGCGCCCGGCGCGGCCGGACCGGACGCGGGCCACCGCTCCGACGACCGGGGCGGCGGCTCCCCGGCACCGGGTCGGTCCGAAGCCGACACCGCGGCCCAGATCCTGCTGCGCGGGCTCGTCGACGACGCCGGCCTCTGCCCGCCCGGCCCGCTCGCCGCAGGCCGCCCCGCGGTCCCCCGGCAGGCCGCCCGCGGAGCCGAGCACGCGCCCCTGCGGATCGTGCAGGCGGTCGAGCGGCACCGTTCCGACAGCATCGTCGGCCACCCGATGCTGTCCCACCGCATGCTGTGCCCGGTCGGCCGCTGGGGCGACCTGCTGCGGCGGCTCGACGGCGACGGTCCGGTCGAGGTGGGACTCGTCCTCGACACTCCCGAAGGTGTCGGCGGCGTCGTGCCCCCGGACGATCCCGACGTGCAGGTCGACCGCTACGAGACCCGCGCCCGCCCCGACGACCTGCGGCTGGTCGCCTCCCTGTTCCGCAGCGGCGACCTCGGCACGGCCGGGCGCGTCGTGTACTTCGAGCCGGTCCGCGAGCCGGGCTGGCTCGACGCCGTCGACGTCCTCAGCGGGGCGCGGCCGCTGGGCGCCAAGATCCGCTGCGGCGGCCCCCGGCCCGAACTCGTGCCCGCCCCCCGCGAGGCCGGTGCGTTCATCACCGCCTGCGTCGAACGCGACGTGCCCTTCGTCGCGGCCGGCGGACCGCCCGGGGCGGCCGGGTGCCTCGATCCCGCCACCGGCGCCGCACAGTACGGCTACCTGAACCTGCTGCTGGCCACCGCCGCCGTCGTGGACGGCGACTACGAGAGCGTGTCCGACCTGCTGACCGGAACCGACCCCCGCTGGCTCGCCCGCCTGGCGCACCGCCTGGATCCGGCGACCGCGCTGCGCACCCGCGACCTGATGCGGGGGTACGCGACACGCGACACCGGCGATCCCGTGCGCGAGGCCGCCGCTTTGGGGCTGTCGGGAGCCTGGGACGTCTGAGCGGGGTCGCCGAGCGCGCGGCCGGTACCGGCGCCGCGCCGGAGGACGGTGAGCACCCCGAGGTCGTTTCGGCGGGCCCGGTTCGGCGGACCAGGCGCAGCGGGCACACCCGCGGGCGCCGGAAGAAGCGGGGACGCATGCGAGCGGCGGGGGACTCCGCGGAGTCCCCCGCCGCTCCTTCGGCGTCGGGCGGGGCCGCAGCGGCCCCGCCTCCGCGGTCGGCTACAACCGGGGCAGAGACAACGGGATCGCATCCCACAGGCCCGACGGGTCGTCGTCGGAGTCCGCGGACTCGGCGGCCTCCCCGGTGGCTCCGGACGCGTCGGACTCCTCCGCGGTCTCCTGCGCCGCCGCGCCGCCGGCGCCGGCGTCCGCGGCCTCGGCCGGTTCCTCGGCGCCTTCCGCCTCCTCGGCTTCGGCGGCGAGATCGGCCATCATCTCCTCGACGAGTTCCGGAGCCGCCTCGAACCGTTCACCGCAGGTCCGGGCGGCCTCGGTGCGGGCCTCGGCGTCTGCCGTGCGCCACAGTTCGAGGAGCGCGGCGTCGTCCGCGGCGACCTCGGCCGGCTGGGCCTGGGCGTCCTCACCCAGCAGTTCCTCGGCCAGGCAGCTGCGCACGTCGGTGACCGATACGCCGGGGACGAAGCTGCCCTCGACGCCGTCGGCGACCTCCTGCGCGTCCGGTGCCTCGGCATCGGGCGTCCCGGCATCGGACTCTTCGCCCGATTCCGTGCCCGAGCCGTCCTGCCCGGTGCCCGCTGCCGCCTCTCCGGCGTCCTCGGCGGCCTCGTCGTCCTGGGCGCCGGGAACCGGGTCCGCGCCCTCCTGCTCGCCGGTCTGCTGCTGGGAGCCGGACCCGCTCTGCGGTCCGTCGGCCTCGGGCGCCTCGGACTCCTGCCGGTCCTCGGGCGCCTCGGACTCCGTGTCCGCCGGCAGGGTCTCGGCGTCCTGCCCGGTGCCTGCGGCCGCCTCTTCGGCGTTTTCGGCGGCTTCCTGGTCCTGGGCGCCTTCGGCGGCCTCCTCCGCGGAATCCGCGGAATCCTGCCCGGACCCGGCCGCCTCCCCGGCGCCGTCGGACGCCGGGCTCTGGGCGTCCTCGGAGTCCGCCGCCTCCTCGGCGGCCTCCGGCGCTTCGCCGGCGCCGGCCTCGTCCTGGACTCCGGCCTCCTCGGCCGCGCCCTCCGGCGCGCCCTCGCCGGACTCCGCCCCGTCGGATGCGGCCTCATCGGCCCCGCCCTCGTCGGATGCGGCTCCGTCGGATCCGGCCTGCTGCGCCCGTCGCACGCCCTCGGCCATGGAGGCCAGTTCGTCGGGGTCCCAGCGGTCGGGCTGCAGGTAGGCCTCGACACCCACGCCCTCTTCGGGGACCCAGAACAGTTCGCCCGTCTTCTGCGACAGATACGCCGGGGAGCCGTTGTGCTCGATCCTCTCCAACGCGTCGTCGTCGAGGCGGCCGTAGCGGGCCGTGCGCAGGTCCTCCAGGTCGGTGACGTCCTCCGACCGGATCACGGCGACCTTGCCGTAGACCGAGTCGGGACCCTGCACCCACGTGATCGTCGAGACGCGCTCGCCGGCGCGGCCCGTCGACGAGTCGGCGTGGACGCCGTACCGGTCCAGACCCGGCGGCAGGTACGCCACTTCGAACCCGTCGAGGCGGTATGTGGAGGCGCTCTGCTGGACGACCGGCCAGGCGAGCGGGTCGTCGCCGTGTCGGTGCTCCGCCGTCGCCGGTGTACCGCCCGCCACCAGGCCCGCCACGGACAAGGTGGTGGCACCGGCCAGCGCGATCCATCGCTTCTGATGCTTGCGCATGCTCGGACCTCTCCATCGATTCGCCAAGCGCGTATCAGGTGGCCGTGCGTGAACGCTGCATGCCACCACTCCATAAAATCGCACATTGCGTGATCATCCGCTCACAAAGCGTTTCTGGGCGTGTCGGGTGCCGGATTCGACACACACGGACCCGCAGTGGAGTTTTTCGGACCGGAATCGGCGGTGCGTGTAGGCGGCGAACGCGGAAGAATCGATCGGAACGGGTGGATCTTGCCCGGTTGTGACATTCTTTTGGCTGGTAGATGGCCTTATGGCACGATGGCCGAGGATGCCTCGGGCCCGACCGCCGGTGCCCGGCCCGTCGCCCGGCCGACCTCCGTGCGCGGCCCCTCGTGCGCTGGACGGGCGGCCCCGCGCAACCCCGCTGATCGAAGGAGCGAACATGGCAGGAGAGCACACAGGGAATGCGGGGGCGGCGCTCCTCGCGGACGGGCCTCCTGCCCTCGTGGCGCAGGCATTGGAGGGGGCCGGACCCGTGGTCTCGTGGTTCGCCGAGAACTCCGGAGCCTTCATCTCCGGCGCGATCAAGATCGCGCTGATCCTGATCATCGCTCTGGTCCTGCGCGCGATCGCCGGCCGCCTCGTCAGCCAGGCCGTCAAGCGGATGGCGGCCTCCCACCAGCGCATCGGCAACGGCAAGCTCGCCAACGGGGTCCTGGCCAAGGGCGAAGGGCACAAGAACGAGCGCCAGGAGCAGCGGACCGAAACCATCAGCTCGGTGCTGCGCAGCGTCGCCTCGGTCGTGATCGTCGGTATCGCGGTCGTCATGATCCTGGGCGAACTCGGGATCAACCTCGGCCCCATCCTGATGAGCGCCGGCGTGCTCGGCCTCGCCATCGGCTTCGGCGCCCAGAGCCTGGTGCAGGACTTCCTGTCCGGCGTGTTCATGCTGATCGAGGACCAGTACGGCGTCGGCGACGTCGTGGACGTGGGCGACGCCGTGGGCACCGTCGAGGAGGTCACCCTGCGCGTGACCAAGATCCGCGACCTCAGCGGCGGCCTGTGGTACGTGCGCAACGGCGAGATCGTGCGCGTGTGCAATATGAACCAGGGCTGGGCGCGCGCCGTCGTCGAGATCCCGCTGGACGCCCGCGTGGACGTCGCCAATGCCACCGAGGTCGTCGAGAGCAGCCTGGACACCTTCGCCGAACTGCCCGAACCCGCCCAGCAGCTCCTGGAGCGCCCCACCGCCGAGGGTGTGGTCGGCATCTCCAACGGCGCCGTGGTCTTCCGGATCATGGCCAAGACCAAGCCCGGCGAGCAGTGGTCGCTGGACCGCCGGCTGCGCGGCCACCTCAAGCGCGATTTCGACCGCGCCGGCATCCGGTTGGCCTACCCCATGCCGATGAGCACGGCAGAAAGCTCCTAGACCCGGCCGCACCCTTCCGGCCGACGGCGGACGGCCCCGCACCGGGGGCCGTCCCCTCGGCGCGGCGGCCCCCGGTACGCACGCGCGGCGCGCCACCATGGGCGCACAGGCGGCCGCCGCACGCGCCGAGGGCCGCGCCGGACGAGGGTTCGCGGACGCGGCACGGCGCGATCGCTTCGGTGACACCCGGCGGAAACTCCCCGAAGCCAGGCTTGGGCGGTCAGTGATCCACCTCTGACCGAGGGAGAGACATGATCCGACGGTTCGGGTTCGCAGCGGCGGCCCTGGCATTGGCCGTGGCGGGCAGCGCAGGCGCCGCCGCAGCCGCGCCCGCGTCCACCCCCCGCCCCGACGGCGCCGGCGGCCCCGGGCGCCACGCGCCCTCCGTGCTCGACATCGCCCACCGCGGCGCATCCGCTTACGCGCCGGAGAACACACTGGCGGCGATCGACGCCGCCCACCGGCTCGACGCCACCACGGTCGAGCTGGACGTGCAGCGCAGCGCCGACGGCGAGCTTGTGATCGTGCACGACACGGACCTGGAGCGCACCACCGACGCCGAAAAGGTGTTCCCCGGCCGCGCGTCCTACGCCGTCGCCGACTTCACCCTCGCCGAGCTGCGGCGGCTCGACGCCGGATCGTGGTTCGGCGCCGAATTCGCCGGTGAGCCGGTCCCCACGTTGGAGGAGGCGCTCAAGCGGCTGCACCGCCACCGGCTGAACCTGCTGTTGGAGATCAAGTCGCCGGAGCTGTACCCGGGCATCGAGGCCGACATCGCCGACACCTTCGGCGGCCGTCCGGCGTGGTTCGCTCCGACGCCGTCGTGGCGCCCGCCCCGGCTCGTGATCCAGAGCTTCGACTGGGAATCCGTGCGCCGCTCCCGCGACCTGCTGCCGTCCGTTCCCCACGGGCTGCTGGGCACGGTCCCCGAAGAGGAGATCGGCGACTACGTCTGGGCCGACCAGATCAACCCCGCCCACACCGCGTTCGGCGCCGACTACGTGGACGCGGTGCACGGCGCCGGTATGCAGGTGCACACCTACACCGTCAACGATCCCGGCGACATGCGCACGGCCATCGCCGCCGGGGTGGACGGCCTCATCACCGACCGCCCCGACGTCGCCCGAGAGGTGATCGCCGAAGAGGCGGCAGGCGCCGCCCCGGTCCGCTGATCCCGGACGCGGGCACCGGTGTGCCCGCGTGCCCGTGCGCACGCTTCCGGGCGTGCGCACGGGCGGCGGGCTTTTCGGGTTCTCCGGGTTCCCCGGGGCCCGGGAGGCTCGCGGCGTCGCCTCCCGCTGAAAGGGCGCGTCCTACCGGGGGCGCCCGGGGACTCCGGGGCGGCGCTGCCAGGGACGGGGGCCGGACAGGGGGCGGTACTCCACGCCGCACGCGTCCAGGCGCTTCAGGTGGCGCTCCAGGCGCGGCTGGAACTCGGTGTAGTCCCGCGTTCCGTGGGACCACGCCGCCTCGGCGAAGGCCGACAGGCGGGGGAAGGCCATGTAGTCGACGGTGCGCGGGCTGTCGAGGTGCTCGCTCCAGATGTTGACCTGCACGCCCAGGACCCGCTCGGCCTCCTCGTCGGACAGTTCGGCCGGCACCCGCTCGGCCGTGTACACGTCGGCCGCGGACAGCACGGTTCCGACGGGCACGGGTTCGCCGTCGTCTGCGGACTGGCGGTAATCCAGGTAGGACGTGCCGGTCGGGCACATCACCACGTCGTGGCCCGCCTGCGCGGCGGCGACGCCGCCTTCGGTGCCGCGCCAGGACATCACCGTGGCGCCCGGCGCCAGGCCGCCCTCCAGGATCTCGTCCCAGCCCAGCAGGCGCCGGCCGCGATCGGCGAGGTAGGTGTCGAACTGCCGGATGAACCAGCTCTGCAGCTCGTCCTCGTCGGCGAGCCCTTCCTCGCGGATGCGCCGCTGGGCGGTTTCGCTGCGGCGCCACTGCTCCTTGGGGCACTCGTCGCCGCCCACGCATACGTAGGGGCTCGGGAACAGGTCCAGCAGCTCGTCGAAGACGCCGCGGTAGAACTCCAGCGTGGTGTCGCTGACGTTGAGGACGTTGTCGATGATGCCCCAGTGCCGCGCCACACCCACCGGCTCGCCTTCGCCGAGCTCGGGGTAGGCGGCGATCGCGGCCTGGGAGTGGCCGGGGACGTCGATTTCGGGCACCACGGTGATGTGCCGCGCGGCGGCGTAGGCGACGATCTCGCGGATGTCGTCCTGGGTGTAGAAGCCCCCGTGCGGACGGCCGTCGAAGGCCGGCGGGCTGTCGGCGCCGACCTGGCTCTCGGTGCGCCAGGAGGCGGTATCGGTCAACCGCGGGTAGCGCTTGATCTCCACGCGCCACCCCTGGTCCTCGGTCAGGTGCAGGTGCAGCACGTTGAGTTTGTGCATCGCCAGCAGGTCGACGAACCGCAGCACGTCGTGCTTGGGCATGAAGTGCCGCGCTACGTCGAGCATGCACCCCCGCCAGCCGAAGCGCGGCCGGTCGGTGATGCGCACGCTCGGCAGCGTCCACCGCGCGGCCGGATCCGCCGGCGCCCGGCGGTAGGCGGCCGCGGGCAGCAGCTGGCGCAGGGTCTGGGCGCCGTAGAAGACGCCCGCGGGATCGTTGCCGACCACCAGCGCGCCCGCGGCGTCGACGATGAGGCGGTAGCCCTCGCCGCCCAGTCCCGCCTTCGGGTCGACACTCAGCCGGATCTGGGCGTTCTGGCCGTCGCCGCGCTGCAGCGGCAGGCCGGTGGCGGCTCCCAGCTCCGTCCGCAGCCAGGCTTCGGTGCCGCGGGAGGCGTGATCGGCGTCGATCCGCGTCGAGGGGGTCAGCACGAGGCCGTCGTAGTCGCCGGTCGACAGTTCGGCCGGTCGCGGCACCAGCGAGTCAGCGGGCACGGAAGGTGCTCCCATCCGGTCTAGACCAATCGTCGACCCATGGTGCCATGACCCGGAACGCTCCGGAACCGGCGGCCCCGGTCCCCGGCGCCCGGAACCGGCCGCGCGCCTACCGGATCGCCACCCTGATGTGCTCGCCGTGCTCACCCGGAGGCGGGGTGGGCGCCAGCCACTCGCCGGACAGCAGCACCGCCACCGGGTAGAGGTGCCAGACCTGCGGGGTGCGCGGCAGCGGGTGCTCGACGAGTACGGCGTCGTCGCCGTCGCGCCGGGGCGCGCTCACCCGGTGGTCGGTCACGCCCAGGCGCGCGCAGATCCGCCGCGCCAGGACGACGTCGGGATGGCCGTCGAAGCCGCGGGTGGTCGCCCGGAACGGGATCCCGGCGCGTGCAGCACCGCCGCAACCAGCCTGCTGTCGCGGCCGCCGGTGAGCGACAGCGAAACGGCCTCGCCGTGCCGGCGGACGGGCTCGACCGACGCCGTCAGCGCCTCGGCCAGCGCCCGCACGCGTTTGCGCCGCGCCCGCGCGCCCGCGGGCGCGACGTTGCGGCGGGGGGAGATCCAGGACGTGTGGCGCAGGGTGTCGGCCGGTACGGGCAGCACCCGGTGGGCCAGCGTGCGCGCGGCCGCCGCGACGTGCGCGGCTACGGGCGCCGCTTCCTCGGGCGCGGCCGGGTCGCGCCGTGCACGTGCCGGGCCGTTGCGGCGGGTAGCGATGGGGGAGGGGCCGCTCGCGGTCACCGACTCTTGACCGGATGCTTCGCCCGGTTACCCGGACTGCCGGGAACCGGACAGGTCGATCCGGTATCCAGGTCGCAGGCGGTCTGCGGCCGCGTCGGAGCGGTGCGGGAGCGCGTGGCCCCGTGGCGCAGTGGGGCAGGCACTACCCGGATCCGGGTGGTGACGGCATCGATCGGCCGCGGTGGATGTACTTGGCTGGTGGTGGGGAGACCGGGGCACCCGAACGGATCCGCAGCCGCCGCCGGCGACGAGGGGAGGACGAGCGAACGTGATCGTCGCGTCCGTGCTGACCGCCCTCGCGGGCGCGTTCTGCATGGCTCTGGGATCGGCGCTGCAGGAGCGCGATGCGGTGCGGGCACCCGGCCGCACCGTGGCGTCGGCGGGTTTCCTCGTGCATCTGGCCGGGCGCCCCCGCTGGCTGGCGGGCACCGCCGGCGCCGGCGCGGGCGTCGTACTGCACCTGATCGCGCTCAGCGGCGCGCCGCTGACCATCATCCAGCCCATCGGCGTCAGCGGACTGGTGTTCGCCATCGCGCTGACAGCGCTGTTCAACCGGCGCCGGGTGCGGACCGGCGAGATCGCCGCGGGCGCGGCCGTGACGGTGGGGCTGGTCGGGCTGCTGTCGCTGTTTCCGCACGCCGCCCGGACCCCGCAGTTGCCGTTGCTCACCGCCCTGGCGCTCACCGGCGGTATCGCGGTGCTGGGTGCGGCTGTCTACGTGGCCGCCCACTGGGTGGCGCCCGGTCCGCGGGCGCTGCTGCTGGCTACGGTCGGCGGCGCGGCGCTGGGGACCACGTCGGCGCTGTCCCGTGTGGTGGCCGCCAACGCGGCCGCCGACTGGACCGCGGTGCTCACGTGGCTGACCCCGCTGGCCGTGGCGTCGGCCCTGCTGGGCGGGCTGTTCCAGCAGAACGCCTACCGCACCGGCCACTTCGCTGCCGCCTACGCGACGCTGCTGGTGGTCGACCCCGTCGTCGGTGCGGGCATCGGCGCGCTGGTGCTGGGCGAGGGCCTGCCGGCCACGCCGTTGGACCGGGGGCTGGCCGCGGGCGCGGCGCTGCTGGCGATCGCCGGCACCGTCGTGCTCGCCTTGGCACGCAACCGCAATCCCGAGGCGGGCGGCTCCGAACGGGCCGGTGCCGCCCCGAATACACCCGAGCCCGATCCCGCTTCGTCGGGCACGCGATCGACCACGACCTCAGGAGAGTCCCGATGACCACCCTGACCGAACACCCCCGAGCGCGCACCGGAGCCGGGGAGGACGGCGGCGGGTACGACCGGCTGCGCGTGCTGATCACGGGCGACACCTACCCGCCCGACGTCAACGGCGCGGCCTACTTCACCCACCGTCTGGCCACCGGTCTGGCGGCGCGCGGGCACGACGTGCACGTGGCCTGCCCCTCTCCCACCGGTCTGCCGGGTATCGAGGTCCACTCGGGGGTGACCCTGCACCAGCTGCGGTCGGTATCGGTGCTGGTGCACGACACGATGCGCACCACGGTGCCGGCGGGCATCGGCGGCCACCTGGACCGGCTGATCGAGCGGCTGGATCCCCATGTCGTGCACGCCCAGAGCCACTTCACCACCAGCCGGGCGGCGATCGGCCGGGCCCGGTCGGCGGGGGTTCCGGTGGTGCTGACCAACCACTTCATGCCCGACAACCTGTTCGGCCACGCCCACATCCCCGAACGGTTGCACGGCGCCGCCGGTGCGCTGGCCTGGCGCGACATGGTGCGGGTGGCCTACCGGTCCGACTTCGTCACCACGCCCACCGAGCGCGCGGCGGTGCTGCTGGCCGAGAAGGGCTTCGGCCGGGCCGTGGAGCCGGTGTCCTGCGGCATCGACCTGGAGCGGTTCCACCCGCGTCCGGCCGAGCGAGCCGCCGCGCGGGAACGCTTCGGCCTGCCCGACCGGGACACGATCGCCTTCGTCGGGCGGCTCGACGAGGAGAAGCGCATCGACGATCTGATCCGGGCGCTGCCGCGGGTGCTGGAGGGGCGCGACGCGCAGTTGGCGCTGGCCGGGGTCGGCCAGCGCGAGCAGGAGCTGCGCGGGCTGGCCGCCGAGCTCGGTGTGGCCGACCGGGTGCATTTCCTGGGGTTCGTGCCCGACGCCGACCTTCCGCAGGTCTATGTCGCCGCCGACATGTTCGCCATCGGCAGCGTCGCCGAGCTGCAGAGCATCGCCACTTTGGAGGCGATGTCGACGGGGCTGCCGGTGGTGGCCGCCGACGCGCTGGCGCTTCCGCACCTGGTGGCCCACGGCCGCAACGGCTACCTGTACCGGCCCGGCGACGTCGGTACGCTGGCCGAGAACCTGCTGGCGGTGCTGGAGCCCGAGCGTGCGCGCGCCGAGATGGGCGCGGCCAGCCGCGAGGCCGCCTGCCGCCACGACCACCGGCGCTCGCTGGACCGGTTCGCCGAGATCTACGGTGAGGTGCGGCCGCGCCGCTTCGCGGGGCTGCGCCGTTCCCGCACGCCGCTGCAGGGGGCGCGCCCGCGGCTGCGCCGCCAGGTGATCGCCGCCTGAGCGCCTCGGGACGGGGCTCCGACGCGGGCACCGGCGCCGCGAACTCCGACATAACGCCGCACATGCGGTGTTCGTAGTAAAGCGCTCTTGAGTCGATGATTCGCGCAAAGCGTCAGATTCGCGGCGTCGGTGGCTTTCCGCATTCTTTGCACCACATAACGGTGATACCGCTGCGGTCGGCGGATAGATCTCCAGGTGTGTGGTTCGTAGGGACGGGCCGGCCGAACGCGGCGGCGCACATCCACGGTGTGGCCGCCCGTTTGAGGCGGGTCCAGCGTGAGGCCGACGAGTGCGACGAGGCACTCGCCGAGCTGGAGCGCGCCCACGGCGAGCTCCAGCGCCAGGTCGAAGAAGCCGAGCAGCGCGCCGACGAGCTCCGCCGGCAGCGCATGGAAGCCTTCGAGCGCTTCTGGGTCACCCGCGAGCAGCGCGACCGCGCCCGCCACGTCTCGCGGCGGCTGCACCGGCGCCTGCAGCGGCTGCAGCGCCGGATCCGCCCCTCCGAGAGCTGGGCCGGCGGATAGACCCGCGGGCCGCCGGCCCGGCGGCGGCGCACCTCACTGCGCGCCGGTGCCGTGCAGCTCGGTGTCGAGTGTCGCCTGCACCTCCTCGGCGGAGCGGCGCAGCGCCCGCAGCGTCAGTTCGATCGCCGGCCGGCGCATCCGGGTGGCCCGCACCACCGCGTAGGCATGGCGCGTCGGCGCCTGCGGCAGCAGCCGGAAAGCCAGCCCCGACGTGCCCGACGCCAGCGCGAGCGCCGGCACCGCCGCGATGCCGATTCCGCGCGCGACCAGGTTGAGGATGGTGCCCTGGCCCTGGAACTCCCAGGCGGTCGACGGCGCGCCGCCCACACGCGCGAACAGCCGGTCGGTGCCCTCCCGGGAGGGCTCGCCCCGGGGGGCGTGGATCCAGGACTCCTCCAGCAGCCGGGCCAGCTCGACCGGGCGGCTCGTGTCGGCCAGGGGATGGTCGGACGGCAGCGCCAGTACCAGCGGGTCGTGCAGCAGGTGCACGTGGCGCAGCTTGCCCGTACCGCTGTCGGGCGGAAGCCCCGACCAGTCGTCGATGACCGCGATGTCGACCTCGGCCGAGGAGACCTGGCGCACCCCGGCCGCGCCCACGCTCTGGCGCAGCACCAGCTGCAAGCCCTCCTGCTGGTGCAGGCGCTGGGCCAGCAGAGGCGCCAGCGCCACGGCGGCGGTGGGGAAGGCGGTGACGGTGACCGGCCCCAGCACGGCGCCGGCCTGCTGGGCCAGCACCGACTCCGCCGCCTCGACCATGGCCAGGATCTGCTCGGCGTGCTCGGCCAGCAACCGCCCGCCGTCGGTCAGTTCGGCGCTGCGCGCGGTGCGGTCCAGCAGCTGCGTGCCCGCTTCGCGCTCCAGCGCCGACAGTTGCTGCGAGACCGCCGAGGGGGTGTAGCCCAGGGTCTCGGCCGCGCCCGCGATGGACCCCCGGTCGGCGAACTCCTTGAGCAGCTGCAGCCGCCGAATATCAAGCATAAGTTCAGCTTACGCTATGCATCGAAAAGAGTCGCTTGTCCTGATGGGGGGCAGCGGGCAGGCTTGACGGGGAGGGGAGCGGCCGGCACGCACCCCCGCTGCACTTTCGTCGATCCGCGGAGCTGATCTCTCCATGCCTGTCACCCTGTCCGCGACCCTCGCCGTCAACGAGGCACTTGCCGAGAGGCGGCGCCGCGGGCTCCCCGTTCTTCCGCTGGGATTCGGCGAAGCGGGATTACCCGTCCACCCCGCCATGCGCGACGCCCTCATCGCGGGAGGCGGAAACAACGCCTACGGGCCGGTCGCCGGCGCCGCCGAGCTCCGCGACGCCGCAGCGGGGTACTGGCAGCGCCGCGGTCTGCCCACCGACCCCGACCTCGTCGTCGCCGGCCCCGGAAGCAAACCGCTGCTCTACAGCCTGCTGCTGACCATCGGCGGCGACACCGCCGCGGCGGCGCCCAGCTGGGTCAGCTACGCCGCCCAAGCGCACCTGGCGCGAGCCGAATGCCTGCAGATTCCCACCGCCCCGGCCCAGGGCGGCGTCCCCGAGCCCGACCTGCTGGCCGCGGCGGTACGCAGCGCCCGCGCCCGCGGCCGCGACGTCCGCTCGGTCGTCGTCACGGCCCCCGACAACCCCACCGGCACGGTCGCCTCCGCCGCCACACTGCGCCGCCTCGCCGATACCGCCCGCGAACTCGGCCTCGTCGTCATCTCCGACGAGATCTACCGCGACCTCGTGCACGACGACGCCGCCCAGGTCCACAGCGCCGCCGAATACGCGCCCGAGCGCACCGTGGTCACCACCGGACTCAGCAAGAACCTCGCCCTGGGCGGCTGGCGACTGGGCGTCGTCCGGCTACCCGACAGCGCCCGAGGCCGCGCCCTGCGCGCCGGGCTGCTCGGAGTCGCCAGCGAGATCTGGTCCAGCCCGGCCGCGCCCATCCAGCAGGCCGGCGCCTACGCCTTCACCGAACCCGACGAACTCACCGAGCGCATCCGCCGCAGCGCGCGCCTGCACGGCATCGTCGCCCGCGAGGCCGCCGGCCGGTTCGTCAAAGCCGGGGCCGTAGCGGCCGCGCCGCAGGCGGCCTTCTACTGCTACCCCGACCTGGAAGCCTGGCGCGGCCACCTCGCCCGCGAGCACGGAGTGACCACCGGGGCCGAGCTGACCGCGCTGCTGCTGGAGCACTACGGGATGGGCGTGCTGCCGGGATCGGAATTCGGCGACGCCTCGGACGCGCTGCGCATGCGCGTCGCCACCAGCCTGCTCTACGGCGACACCGAGGACCGGCGCGCCGCCGCGCTGGACGCCGACGACCCCCTGGAACTTCCCTGGATCGCCGACCAGCTCGACCGGCTCAGCGACGTCCTGGAAGACGTGGGACCCGGCGACGCCGCCGACGGCCCGTCCGACGCGGCCGCCCTCCGCGCCCGCACCGCCTGAAACCGGCCGCGCCGCGGCCCCGGACGCGCGGACGGTCCGGGGCCGCCGCGGCATGGCGGTCGGCGGGGAGCGGATCACCGGTCATTGCGGAAGGGCCGAGTCCGCACCCCGCCGCGGGCCAGCGTAACCCCGATTCAGCCGCGCAGCGCAACACGGGGCGCCGACGCGGCCGCGGGACCGATCACCGAGCGGTAGTGGCCGAGCAGCTCGTCGCCCACGGACTCCCAGGTCCGCGCCTCGACCGACGGCCGAGCGGCCGCCGCCAGGCGGTCCCGCAGGTCGGGGTTGCGGATCATCCGCCCCAGCGCTACGCGCAGCTCGCGCACCGAGTCCGCGGCGTAGAGCAGACCGTTGGTTTCGGGATCGACGAGGTCCAGCGGCCCGCCCGCCGCCGGCGCCGCCACCGGGACACCCGAGGCCAGCGCCTCCTGCACCGTCTGGCAGAACGTCTCGTCGGCGCCGGTGTGCACGAACACGTCCAGCGACGCGTACAGGCGCGACAGGTCCTCGCCCGTGCGCTGGCCGACGAACACCGCCGACGGGATCCTGCGGCGCAGCCGCTCCCGCTCGGGGCCGTCGCCGACCACCACCAGCCGCGCGCCGCGCAGCCGCGCCGCGTGGGCGAGCAGATCCACCCGCTTGTCCTTGGAGAGCCGCCCGACGTAGCCGACCAGAACCCCGCCCTGCGGCGCCAGGCGGCGGCGCAAGGCGGGATCGCGGTGGCGCGGGTGGAACCGTTCGGCGTCCACGCCGCGCCGCCACAGACCCAGCCGGGGGAACCCGTGCTCGGCCAGCGCGGCCCGCGTCGCCGAGGACGGCACGAGGGTGCGGTCCACGGCCGCGTGGACCCGGCGCAGCATCGGCCACAGCGCCTCCGCGCCCGGCAGGCCGTAGCGGCCGGCGAAGCCGGGCAGGTCGGTCTGGTAGACGGCCACCGTCGGCAGGGCCAGCGGGCGGGCGGCGTCCACGGCCGCGCCGCCCAGCACCGCCGGCGAAGCCAGGTGCACCACATCGGGCGCGAAGGCGCGCAGGGCCGCCGTCAGCAGCCGGGGCGCCGGCAGCCCCAGCGCGAACGAGCGGTACACCGGCAGCGGCACGCTCGGCAGCCGCACCACCGGGAACCCGGCGTAGGAGGTCGGGCCGGCCCCGGGCGCCAGGATGAGCGCTTCGTGGCCGCGGGCGCGCAGATGTTCGGCCACCCGGCACACGGAGTTGGTGACACCGTTCACCTGCGGAAGGAAGGACTCGGTCACGATCGCCACGCGCAGCGGGCGGTCGCCGCCGGGGGAGGGGAGGTCGGCGGGGCCGACGGCCGGGTCGGGGGCCGGGGATCGGGGGGATGAAGGCAGCGGGCGCATGCGGTTCTCCGGTTCGTCGCGACTGCTCCTGAGCACCACGCTAGGCACGCCGTGTGAACCCGCGCGGACCGCAGCCCCACACCCCGTCGACGCCGCGCCGCCCAGCACGCGACGCGCCGTGCTCCGGCGCCCGTCCGATCCTGCGCCGGTCCCGCCCGCGCCCGTATGATCGGCCTCTGCCGCATTCCGTCCCGCCGGCGAAGGAGCCGCGATGACACTGGTCGAATGGGCGCAGGAGGTCTGCGCCGAACTGGAGCTCACCGACGAGGTCGGCACGGCCGACGTCGACCGCATCCTCGACCTCGCCAAGGACGCGGCGCATTCCGTGGCGCGCCCCGCCGCGCCCGTGACCGCCTACCTGCTGGGAATCGCCGTCGGCCGGGGCGCCGACCCCGCCGAGGCGGCCTCGGCGTTGTCGGCACTGGCCCTCGAACAGGCCTCCGGTAGCGCGGACGGCGCCTGAAACACGCAGGTCACATCAGTCGGGGTGCGCGCAGGCGCAACCGGTGTGTGGAGGAACCGTGATTGCGGTGTGACGCGACGGTGTGACCCTGTCCATGCGTCGGCACGCGTCTGCACCTACGCGCCGCGCTTCGCTGCCGACCGGCCGCACCGCACACGACGCAGGCAGGCGCCGGTCGGCAGGAATCCCGGATCCGAACGACAGGGAGTCGTCCATGACCGCACTCGAGGACATCCTCGGTGAGATATCCAGCGTGGTGTGGGGACCGTTCGTCCTCATCCCCCTCTTGCTCTTCACCGGCATCTTCCTGACGGTACGGCTGCGGCTGCTGCAGTTCCGGGTGCTGTTCCACGCGCTGTGGCTGGCGCTGTTCCGCCGCAAGGAGCACCACTCGGTCGAGGGCGACATCTCCCACTACCAGGCGCTGAGCACGGCACTGGCCGCCACGGTGGGCGTCGGCAACATCGCGGGCGCCGCGCTGGCGATCGGCGTCGGCGGCCCGGGCGCGCTGTTCTGGATGTGGCTCGTCGGCCTCGTCGGCATGGCCACCAAGTACAGCGAGGCGCTGCTGGGTGTGAAGTACCGCCGCCAGGACGCCCACGGCGAGCAGAGCGGCGGCCCCATGTTCTACCTGCGCCGCGGCCTGCCCGGCGGGCTGGGCCTGGTCCTGGGCGGCGCGTTCGCGGTCTTCGGCGCCATCGCCTCGTTCGGCATCGGAAACGGAACCCAGGCCAACACCGTCTCCCAGCAGCTGGGCGACGTGTGGAACGTTCCCGAGCCGGTCACCGGCATCGTCCTGGTCGTGCTCGCCGGCGCCGTCATCATCGGCGGCATCAAGAGCATCGGCCGGTTCGCCGCCGCGGTGGTGCCCCTCATGGTCGTGCTCTACATCGCGCTGTCCCTGCTGGTGCTGGTGATCAACATCGGCGACCTGCCCGGCGCCCTGGCGCTGGTCTTCACCGACGCCTTCACCGGCGCTTCGGCCAGCGGCGGCCTGCTCGGCTCGGCGCTGCTGTTCGCCATCCAGCAGGGCGTGGCCCGCGGCATCTTCTCCAACGAGTCCGGCCTGGGCACCGGCGGTATCGCCGCCGCCTCGGCCAAGACCGACCAGCCCGTGCGCCAGGGCATGGTGTCGATGACGCAGACCTTCATCGACACCATCATCGTGGTCACCATGACCTGCATGGTCATCATCGTCACCGGTGCCTGGAAGGCCGAGGACGCCGAGGACGGATCGCTGCTGACCTCCCAGGCGCTGGCCGACGGGCTGTCGACACTGTCGCCGTCGCTGGCGCCGATCGGCACCTACGGCGTCGCCGTCGCCGTGGCGGTCTTCGCCTTCACCACCATCGTGGGCTGGTCCTACTACGGTGAGCGCTGCATCGACTTCCTCGTCGGCCGCAAGGGCGTGCTGCCCTTCCGCATCGTCTTCGTAGCGGTCGTCTACGTGGGCGCCACGGTGCCGCTGGACCTCATCTGGACCTTCAGCGACGTCGCCAACGGCCTGATGGCCCTGCCCAACCTCATCGGGCTGCTGCTGCTGTCCGGTGTGGTCGCCGCCGAGACCCGGCGCTACTTCGACAACCCGAACTGGAAGGACCCCGAGGCCCCGATGCCCAAGGTCTACGACGACGCCTGACGCCACGCGGCGGGGCCGGCACGACACCGCCGGCCCCGCCGCCGCAGGCACATACGAGGGGCGCCCCGCCGCAGCGGCGGGGCGCCCCTCGGCTCGTGCAGCGGCCGTCCGCCGCACGGGGTTCCCGCGGCGGCGCGGGAGCGGGGCCCTTCGCGGAGCCCGTGGAGCAGGGCCGCCGCGGCGCCCGTGGAACAGGGTCAGGGCCGTTCGGCAGCGGGCCACCAGCGGTGGAAGTGGTGGACCGGCCCCTTGCCGCGCCCCGCGTCCAGCTCGTCGGCGTGGCGCAGCGCCTCGGTGAGGTAGTCCTTGGCTTCGCGCACCGCCTCGGAGAAGCCGCGCCGCTGCGGTCGCAGCGCCGCGATCGCCGAGGACAGGGTGCAGCCGGTGCCGTGGGTGTTGCGGGTGGCGATGCGCTCGGCCGAGAACGTCTCGCTCACGCCGTCGGGGGAGACCAGCAGGTCGGTGCTGCTCTGCCCGCTGAGGTGGCCGCCCTTGAGCAGCACGCGGGTGGCGCCCAGCTCCACCAGCCGCCCGGCCTGCTCCCGCATCGCCGAGAGGTCGTGGCGCTCCTCCTCGCCGAGCAGCTCGGCGGCCTCGGGCAGATTGGGGGTGATCAGGTCGGCGCGCGGCACCAGGTCGGCGCGCACGGCCTCGATCGCGTCGGGCGACAGCAGCCGGTCGCCGCTCTTGGCCACCATCACCGGGTCCAGTACGACGTGCGGCAGCTCGTGGGTGTCCAGCGCCTTGACCACAGCGCGGATCACGCCCGTGTCGGCCAGCATGCCGATCTTGACCGCGTCCACTCGGGCGTCGTTCAGCAGCGTGTCGAGCTGGCTGCTGACGAACTCCGACGGGACCTCCTGCACGCCCGCCACACCCGCCGTCGACTGGGCCGTCAGCGCGGTGACGACGGCCATGCCGTAGCCGCCGAGGGCCGAGAACGTCTTCAGGTCCGCCTGGACGCCGGCGCCGCCGCTGGGGTCGCTGCCGGCGATGGACAGGATGTTGCAGGTCCTCACGTGCGTTCCTTCGCTGCTGCGGGCCGGTCGGGACGCGGGCCTCCGCGGGGAGCCGGGACGTGCGGGGCACGGCGGACCGGCGGAGGCGGCCGGGGGCACGGCGCGCGGGCCGGGCCCCCGGTTGCCGTCGTACCCGCCGGGGCGCCCTTCCACATTCCGTGTTCGCGGCGAACCGGCCCCGAACAGGTCACGAACGGCGCCGGCGGCCCCGGGCGGGCCGGGGCGCCGCCGGGTGCGGCGGGCGGTGCGGCGTCAACGGCGCTCGGCCGGGTCGCCTGCCGGCGCCGGGTCGGGCCCGCCGGACGGCTCGGCGGGCCCGGTCCCGCTGCCGCCGCGCAGCAGCCGCTCGGCCAGCATCACCACGGCGACCACCGCGAAGCCCGCTGCGGCGAGCGCCGCGGTCACCGGAACGTCGCCTTCGGGCGCCATGAGCGCGCGGTCGCCGTCCTGCCAGGGCCACAGCGCCCGCAGCGACCCGGCCAGCAGCCCGGTCAGCACCACGAGGGTGATCTGGTGGTGGCGCTCCAGCAGTGTCTGCAGCAGCTTGACGAACAGCGACAGTCCGATGACCGCGCCGACGAGGAAGATGCCGAGGTAGCCGAGGTCCCGGTCGTGGACGGCCCCCATCGTCGAGGTGTAGAGGCCGAGCGTCAGCAGGATGAACGACCCCGAGACGCCGGGCAGCACCAGCGCGCAGATGGCCACGGCGGCCGACGCCATGACGACCAGCGGGTGGGGGTCGACGTGAGCGGGCGGCATGCCCGTCAGCACGAACGCGACCGCGGCGGCGGCCAGCGCCATCAGGTAGTGCCGGGCCCGCCAAGGGCGCCCGGACGCGGTGTAGGGCACCACCAGCGACGCCAGAACCAGGCCGAAGAAGAACCCGAAGGCGCGCTGCTCCTCCCGCTCGACCAGCGGGGCCAGGAACGACGCAGCCAGCAGCACGGCGCAGACCATGCCGATCAGCACCGCCACGACCGCGGCCCATTCGGCCTTGGCGGCCTCGGCGCCGGCGCGCCGCAGCCCCCGCCCCTTGGCCAGGTCCACGGCCCCGATGCGCACCGCGCTGACGACATGGCCCGCCGAGGTGATCAGCGTTTCGTAGATGCCCACGATCAGTGCGATGGTGCCGCCGCTGACACCGGGCACCGCTTCGGCCGTGCCGATCAGGGCGCCGCGGACACCGTTGACTATGTGCGTGCCGACTGTCTTGGCCATGACTCCGGTTCCGTCTGGTCGGGAAGGGTGGTTCGGGGCCCGGCCGCACCCGGAGGGCCCGGGGGCCGGTGCGAGGAGTGCCTTGAGTCTAGGGTTCGCGGGATGCGGACGCGCCGCCCCGGCCGGTCCGGGAGAGTCCAGCCGGGGCGGGGCCGCCACCGCCCGGCGGCCGGCCTAGTCCCCGATGAGGACGCTGGCCAGGAACTCCACCAGTAACGGCGCCAGGATCAGGCTGGTCAGGCCGATCGCGACCGACAGCAGCAACCGGGTCCAGCCGCGCCGACCGAGGGCGGCGACACTCGGCTGCGCCGCTGCGGAAGGGGGCGGCATCGGCGCCGCCCGCGCCGGTCCTGCCGCGGGAGCGCCGGAACCGGCCGGGCCGGCGCCGCCGACCGCCGGCAGCCCGCCCGAAACGTCGAGCTGGGTGGGGGCGGGATCGCCCGGATCCGACGTGTCCACCACCCGTGCCAGCGCCGCGTCCAGCGCGGATCCGCCCAGCCGGTGCTCGGGGTCGGACTGCAGCATCCCGTTGAGGACGGGCCGCAGCCCACCGGCGCGCCGCGGCGGGTCGGGCGGCTCCTCCAGCGGCGCGGTCAGCCGCGCGGCTCCGGTCGGGCGCTCGAACGCCGAGCGGCCCTCGACCGCGAAGTACAGCGTCGCCCCCAGCGACCACACGTCGGCCGCAGGCGACATGGTGTTGGCGCGCAGCCGCTCGGGCGAGACGTATCCGGGGGAGCCGGGCAGCCGGCCCGTCAGCGTGAGCGTGTCCTCGGCGTCGGAGACCGCGATGCCGAAATCGGAGAGCATCGCCCGCCCGTCGGGCAGCAGCAGCACGTTGGCGGGTTTGACGTCGCGGTGCACCACACCGTCCCGGTGGGCCGTGTCGAGAGCGGCGAAGACCTGGCGTCCGATCTCGGCCGTGCGCCGAGGGGAGAGGGGGCCCTCTTCGGCCACCACCCGGTCCAGCCCGCGCCCGGAGACCAGCTCCAGCACGATCCAGGGGCGCTCGCCCTCCTGGACGATGTCGTGGATGGTGACGATCCCCGGATGCGTACTCAGACCGGCGCAGATGCGGGCTTCGCGCATGGTCCGGGCGAGCAGTTCATCGCGCTTCTCGGGCTCCAGATCGGGAGCGACGCGCACTTCTTTGATCGCGACGGGGCGGTTCAGCAGGCCGTCCTCAGCGCGCCACACGGTGCCCATGCCGCCGTGCCCGATCGGCTCAAGCAGCCGATAGCGGTCAGCGAGTTTCGGGGGAGCCATGCCCACCGACCCTAGCGTCGCCGCGCGGTGCTCGGGATCCCGCGGGCATCACCTCTCGGATACGGTCACGGCCGCGTCTCGGCGGCCCCCGCCGCGCCGCCGTCCCGCGGCGGGCCGGCGGCGCCTCCGACGACGTCGGCCGCCCAGCGGTAGTCCTGCTTTCCCACCGCTGTGCGCTGCACCCGGTCGACGAAGCGGACGGTCCGGGGCACTTTGAAGCCCGCCAGGTGCTCGCGGCAGTACGCCTGCAGCTGCGCGGCGTCGGGGGCGCCCTCCTCGGCCGGGCCCACCACGGCCGCGACGCGCCGGCCCAGGACCGTGTCGGGCGCGCCCACGACGACGGCGTCGGCGACGCCGGGGTGGGATTTGACCACCGACTCCACCTCTTCGGCGAACACCTTCTCGCCTCCGGTGTTGACGACCGCGGAACCGCGGCCCAGCAGGGTGACGGCGCCGTCCTCGTCGACGGTTCCGTAGTCGCCGGAGAGCACCCAGCGCCGCCCGTCGGGGTCGACGGGAAAGACGCGGGCCGTCGCTTCGGGGTCGTTGTAGTAGCCCAGCGGGATGCGGCCGGTGCGGGCGATGCGGCCCACGCGTCCGGAACCGGGCGGCAGCGGCCGCAGGTCCTCGTCGAGAACCGCTACGCTCGCGCCCATCGCGAAGCGGGTCGCGCCCGTACCGCCGGCGGCGCCGCACACGCCGGTCTCCGAGCCGCCGTAGCTGTCCTTGATCACGACGTCGGACCGCCAGTCGCGCCACATCCGCCGCACGGCGGGGGTCAGCGGGGTGCCGCCGGAGGTCAGGGTGGTCAGGTCGGGGCAGCGGCCGGGCCGGCGGGACAGGCGCTCGGCCAGCGGGCGCGCCATCGTGTCCCCGACGACCTGGACGGCGTGCACCCGTTCCGCTTCGGCAAGTTCCACGGCCCGTTCGGCGTCGAACGCGGCGTCGGCCGACAGCACCACGGTACCGCCCGAGAACAGCACCGACAGGGCGTTCCACTGCCCGGCGGCGTGCATCAGCGGCCCCAGCACGAGCAGCCGCCGCGCGGAGCGGTCCCGCGCCCGCTGGGCGACCTCCTCGGGCCCCGAGGCGCGCGGGTGGCCGCGGCCGCGCCACTCCAGCGCGGCGCGGAACAGGTCGGCTTGGCGCCAGAGCACGCCTTTGGGCTGCCCGGTCGTTCCGCCGGTGTAGAGCAGGTACGGCGCGTCGTCGGCGGAGTCGGGCGTGTGGTCGGGCGCGGGGCCGCCCGCGGCGAGCGCCCGGGTGTAGTCGGCGGAGCTCGGCGCGGCCCCGGAACCGCTCTCCCACGCGGCGGGCGGGGCGCCGTCGTCGAGGAGGACGGCGTGGCGCAGATGCGGCGGCCGCGGACCGCCGTCCAGCAGCCGGGCGGCGTGCGAGCGTTCGGCGATCAGCGCCGTGCAGCCGGAGTCGTCCAGGACCTGCTCCAGCTCGGCGCGGATGTAGCGCTGGTTCAGGTTGACCGGCACCGCCCCGGCGCGCAGGACGCCGAAGAACGCTTCCAGCCACTCCACCCGGTTGCGGCTGAGAACGGCGACGCGGTCGCCCGGCGCCGTCCCCCGCGCCGCCAGGTGCGCGGCGAGGCGGTCGGCGCGGGCGCCGAGTTCGGCGTAGGTCGTGCGGCGGCCGCCCGCGACCAGCGCCGTGCGCTCGGGCACGGCCCCGGATACGGCGTGCAGCAGGCCCGCGAGCGTGAGGCGGCGGTCGCCGTCGCGGCGGGCGTCGGCCCGCGCGCGGCCGCTCGGACCGGCCGCGGCGCGGCGGGCTCGTACTGTGCGCTCTGTGCGCTCGGCTGTCTCCATCGGTGGCTCCCCCAGCGGCGGTCTACCCGAGAAATGCCATGGCGACCGATGATGCCCGTATGGGGCGCGCCACAGCAGGCCGGGGTCGGTTTAGGGGCGGTGCCCGGTGCCCCGCGCGCCTCTCGGGGCGCACGGGCACCGGATCGGGCGCTTCGCGCTGCAGGGGAACGGGTATCCACGAAGCGGCTAATCGATCAAGGGTGATCGGAGGAACCTGGATGAGCGAGACCCGCGCTCAGGGACCGCAGGCCGGCGGAGACCCCGCCGGCGCCGCCGCATCGACCGCCGAGCACATTCGGCTGGCCGAGGCCCACTCCGCCCGCAACTACAACCCCCTGCCCGTCGTCGTCGCCGAAGGCGAGGGCGCATGGGTGACCGACGTCGAGGGGCGACGCTACCTCGACTGCCTGGCCGGATACTCCGCCGTCAACTTCGGCCACCGCAATCCCGAGCTCGCCGCGGTCGCGCAGCAGCAGCTGGATCGCGTCACCCTGACCAGCCGCGCCTTCTACCACGACCGCTTCGCCCCCTTCGTCGCGGACCTGGCCGCCCTCGCCGGCAAGGACAGCGTGCTCCCCATGAACTCCGGCGCCGAAGCGGTCGAGACCGCTGTCAAGGTCGCCCGCCGCTGGGCCTACGACGTGAAAGGCGTCGCCGACGGCGAGGCGACCATCGTCGTGGCCGGCGGCAACTTCCACGGCCGCACCACCACCATCGTCTCCTTCTCCGACGACCCCGACGCCTACGGCGGCTACGGGCCCTACACGCCCGGGTTCCGCACCGTCCCCTACGGCGACGCCGACGCGGCGGCGGCGGCCGTCGACTCCACCACCGCCGCCGTGCTGGTCGAACCCGTGCAGGGCGAGGCCGGAGTGATCGTCCCGCCGCCGGACTACCTGCCGCGCCTGCGCGAGCTGTGCGACCGCAACCGCGTGCTGCTGATCGCCGACGAGGTCCAGTCGGGCCTGGGTCGGACCGGAACGGTGCGGGCCTGCGAACACTCCGGCGTGGTGCCCGACGCCTACCTGTTCGGAAAGGCCCTGGGCGGCGGCATCATGCCCGTGTCGGCGATGGTCGCCGACGAGGACGTGCTGGGCGTGGTCCACCCGGGCCAGCACGGCAGCACCTTCGGCGGCAACCCCATGGCGTGCGCGATCGGCGGCACCGTGGTGCGCATGCTGCGTGAAGGCCCCTATCTGGACGACGCCCGGCGGCTGGGCGAGCTGCTGCGCACCCGGCTGAAGGAGTTGGAGGGCCGGGGCGCGGTCGCCACGCGCTCCATCGGCCTGTGGGCCGGCATCGACGTGTCCCCGCAGCTGGCGAGCGGACGGCGGTTGTGCGAACTGCTCGCCCGGCGCGGGGTCCTGGTCAAGGACACGCACGGCTCCACGCTCCGGCTGTCGCCGCCGCTGGTGGTCTCCGACGACGACGTGGAATGGGCCCTGGACCAGGTCGCGGCGGTGCTGACCGATCTGGGCGCGACCCGGTCCTGACCCCCGTGGGCCCCGATCCGGCCCGGCGGCCGGCCCCGTACCCGTGCGCCGGGAGCGGGGCCGGCCCCCGGCGGCGGTCAGTCCAGTTCGTCGGCCAGTATCTCGGCGCCGGCCTCGTCCAGCGTCTGCTCGGCGACGTAGAGCCTGCGGTCGGGGCCCGCGTTCAGCCGGTGCAGGACGCGCTGGGCGAACGCCTCGTGCCCGCGCGCGTTGGGATGGAACGTCCCGTGGTCGACCTCCACCCCCTCGGCGAACCCGCCCAGAAGCACGCCGTTGAGCCACGGCTCGTCGGTGCCCACCTCGTGGCCCTCGATCGCCGTCGCCATCCGCACGTACTCGACGCTGCCGGTCTGGGCGTCCTCGACGATTTCGGCGTCCAGGTCGGCGACCTTCTCACGCACGCGGGTGTTGAAGTCCCGCAGCGTCTCGTTGAGCCATTCCTGGTCGCCGGGGGCCAGCGTGTAGTACATCCCCGACGGGTCGGCAGGGAAGATCCGCGGGTAGCCCACCACCAGGATGCGCGCGTCCGGGGCGCGGTCGCGGACCTCGCGGAGGATGTCGTCGAGGGTCGAGTCGAACTCGGCCATGCGCGCGGCGACGTCCTCCTCCTGGTCGCGGCAGGCCGTCGCCTCCATCAGCGGGACCCGCACCATGCACGCCCGCAGCACCTTGGTGAACCCGAGGTCGTTGCCGCCGATGCCGAGGGTCACCAGGGACGTGTGCGGGCGCACCTGCCCGATCTGCGAGTCGGCCTCCTCCAGCGACTCCAGCATCGACGCGCCGCGCTGGCGGCTGCAGGCGTAGAAGCCCAGCGCGCCGGTGAAGTCGAAGGTGTCGGCCACACGTTCCGGATAGGCGTGGGACGAGCGGCGGCAGCCGTCCTCGTCGCCGGTCCCCTCGATGTAGTCGCCGGCGCCCTCGCCCGAGGAGTAGGAGTCGCCCAGGGCGACGTAGTTGCCCCAGGCCGCCGCCTCGGCGGGGGAGATCTGCCGGCGCCAGCCCGAACCTTCGGCGGCGTCGCGGCGGCTGGGGTCCTCCAGCCGCGAGCAGCCCCGGCCGGTGAGCGCACACCAGGTGTCCTGCAGGGTTTCGCGTGTGGCCGGAACCAGCAGGGCGGCGACGCACACCAGCACGACGGCCGCAGCCCCTGCGCCGGCGATCCACGTCCGCCTGCTGATCGGCTTTCTAGCGGCGCAGTTCCCAGGGTTCAGCCATGGGGTCAGCCGCGTGCGTCGCATCGATCACTTTCCGTGGTACCGTACGTGTTTCCGGTGCGGCGGAGCGTGTTGCGGCAGCCGAGCTTCGGGGCTTCTCCGCGGAGTCGGGCGTGCGGTCGCGTAGCGGCGAAACGCGGCGGTCCATGCCGTGTCCGCCTGCGGAGACGTCGTGCGTCGGCCGGTTTGTGAAGCGGGAACCGGCGGGAACCCGCGAGGCAGCACCGATCCGGTCGGTGCACGCGCCGGTTGGAATCCCCCGGCTTCAGCCGTGGGGAGGACGTCGATTCGGGGATCCGCACCGCTTGCTCTGCCTTCCGTTCCCAGCGTGTCCGCGGCCGCCCGGCCCCCGGCACTGGGCGCTCGGCGCGGCGGCCCGCTGTCCACAGCACGAAGGCTACCCGGAGCGGTCCGCTCTCGGCAGGTCCGGTCCGCCCGGACCGCGGGGCCGGGAATCGACGACGGTCTGCAGCGCCCGGTCCACCTGCGCGTCGGTGAGATCGGCGCGCACCGTCAGCCGCAGCCGCGACCGGCCGTCGGGCACCGACGGCGGCCGGAAGCACCCCACGGCCACCCCCGCGGCGCGGCAGGCCTCGGCCCAGGCGACCGCCTGCCGGCGCGAGTCCGCCAGGACCGACACCACCGCCGCGTCCGGGGCGGTCGCCGCCAACCCGGCTCCCGACAGCTCCGCCGAGATCCGCCGCGCCAGGGCGCGCAGTCGGCGGGGCCGGTCGGGTTCGGCGCGCAGCAGCCGCAGCGCCTCCAGCGCCGCCCCGGCGGCGGGCGGCGCCAACCCGGTGTCGAAGATGAACGTGCGCGCGGTCTCGACGAGGTGGCGGATCAGCGGCTGCGGACCCAGCACCGCCCCGCCCTGGGCGCCCAGCGCCTTCGACAGCGTCACCGTCGCGGCCGTCCCCGGAGCCCCGCCCAGGCCGGCCGCAGTCAACGCACCCGTGCCGCCTTCGCCCACCACACCGAGGCCGTGGGCGTCGTCGACCAGCAGCGCGGCGCCGTGCTCGGCGCAGACCCGGGCCAGTGCGGCGGTGTCGGCCAGGTCGCCGTCCACCGAGAACACCGTGTCGCTGAGCAGGATCCGGTGCTCACGCGCGGCCCCGGACAGGGCGGCCCCGGCCATGGCGGTGTCGGCGTGGTCGAACAGCAGCACCTGTGCGCCGCTTGCCTTGGCCAGGCGCGCCGCGTCGATGAGGGAGGCGTGGTTGCGGCGGTCGCACACCAGCGCCGCCGAGCCGTCGGCGAGCGCGGCGACCACGCCCAGGTTGGCGGTGTAGCCCGAGGAGAACACCAGGGCGGACTCGGTACCGCAGAAGTCGGCCAGCTCCTCCTCCAGCTCGCGGTGCAGCAGCGTGTCGCCGGTGACCAGGCGCGACCCGGTCGCGCCCGCGCCCCAGCGCCGTGCAGCCGCGGCCGCGGCCTCGGCCACCGCAGGGTGGCCCGCGAAGCCGAGGTAGTCGTTGCCGGCCAGATCCACCGCCTGCGGCGCTGACCGCGGACCGCGGGGGCGCAGCCGCCGTGTCAGGCCCGCGGCGGCGCGTTCGCCGGCCGCCGCGCGGAGCCGCGCGAAAGGGTCGTGCTCGCCCATGCCGTCCTCGCTGTGGATTCCCGCTCGCGCACGCCCGGCTGCCGCGGCACCGTCGGCGCGGCGGCCGGGCTGCGCAGATTCCGGCCCTGTGCGGCAGGCGCGCCTCCTGCCCGCACCGGCCCGGCCGGCTGCCGGGCCGCCCGTGTGAGGGCCCACGCCACCGTCACACGCACGCGCCACCGTGGTCACCTGCGGAAAACGACAAAGAACCGCCGCCGGAATCTGGACCGATCCGCCTTCCGCCGCGCCGCGGGTCCCCGGCACCATCGCCGACTATGACCGACCGCAGCCCGCCCCCCGGACCCCCGGCCCCGCAACCGGCTCCGGTGCCCGAACCCGGCACCGGAGTCGACTGGATCGGACGCGTCGACCGCGCGCACCTGTGGCACCCCTACTCCGCGATCGACCCGGCCGAGACGCCCCGCGTCGTGCTGGACGCCGCCGGCACCCGGCTGCGCCTGGCCGACTCCCGGACCGGCGCCGAGTACGACGCCGTCGACGCCATGTCGTCCTGGTGGTCGGCGATCCACGGCTACGCCCACCCCGTCCTGGACGAGGCGGTGCGCACCCAGACCGCGGCCTTCAGCCACGTCATGTTCGGCGGGCTCACCCACGAGCCCGCCGCCCGCCTCGCCGCGGCGCTGGTCGGGATCACGCCTGAACCGCTGCGCCACGTCTTCCTCGCCGACTCCGGTTCGGTGTCGGTGGAGGTGGCACTGAAGATGTGCCTGCAGTACCAGCGGTCGGCGGGCCGACCGGAGAAGCGGCGCGTGCTCACCTGGCGCGGCGGGTACCACGGCGACACCTTCCACGCCATGTCGGTGTGCGACCCCGACGGCGGCATGCACACCCTGTGGGGCGACGTGCTGCCCCGCCAGGTTTTCGCCGAACGCCCGCCCGACGGCTTCGGCACCGCACCCGACCCCGGCTACACCGCCCGGCTGGAGGCGCTGATCGCCGACCACGCCGACGAGCTCGCCGCCGTCATCGTCGAACCCGTCGTGCAGGGCGCCGGCGGCATGCGCTTCCACAACCCCGCCTACCTCGCCGACCTGCGCCGCATCACCGAACGGCACGGCGTCCTGCTGGTCTTCGACGAGATCGCGACCGGATTGGGCCGCACCGGCGAACTGTTCGCCGCCGACCACGCCGGCGTCGTCCCCGACGTACTGTGCCTGGGCAAAGCGCTGACCGGGGGGTACATGACCCTGGCCGCCACGCTGTGCACCGCCGGCCTCGCCCAGGGCATCGCCCGGGGCGAGGTCCCCGTCCTCGCCCACGGCCCCACCTTCATGGCCAACCCCCTGGCGTGCGCGGTGGCGGCCGCCTCCGTCGGGCTGCTCGCCGACGGCGACTGGCGCGGGCGGGTCGCCCGCATCTCCGGCGAACTCGCCGACGGCCTCGCTCCCGCCCGCGAGCTGCCGGGCGTCGCCGGCGTGCGTGTGCTCGGCGCGATCGGCGTCGTCGAGCTCGACCGGCCCGTCGACACCGCAGCCGCCACCGCCGCGGCGCTCGACGCCGGAGTCTGGCTGCGTCCCTTCGGCGACCTGATCTACACCATGCCGCCCTACGTCTGCAGCAGCGACGACACCGCCCGGATCACCGCGGGCGTGCTCGCCGCCGCCCGCGCGAGCCTGGCCGGGGGGCGGACGTGATCCTCGTCGTGGCCGGTACCGGAACCGGCGTCGGAAAGACCGTGGTCACCGCCGCGCTGGCCGCGCTGCACCCCGGCCGGGCGGCAATGCTCAAACCCGCCCAGACCGGGGTGGTGCCCGGCGAGGACGGCGACGCCGACACCGTCGCCCGCCTGGTCCCCGGCACGGCCGTGTGCGAACTGGAGCGCTACCCCGACCCCCTCGCACCCGCCACGGCCGCGGCGCGGGCGGGCCGGCCGGGCGTCGGCGCCGCCGGCACCGCCCGCGCCGCCCGCGCCCTGGCTCGCGACCACGGCCTCGTGCTCGTCGAGGGCGCCGGCGGCCTGCTCGTGCGCCTGCACGCCGGCGGCGACACGCTCGCCGACGTCGCCGCCGAGCTGGACGCCCCGCTGCTGCTGGTCGCCCGCGCCGGCCTGGGAACCCTCAACGACACCGCCCTGGCCGCCGAAGCGATCGCCGCCCGCGGTCTGCGCTGCACGGGCACCGTCATCGGCAGATGGCCCGCCCGCCCCGACCCGGCCGCCCGCTGCAACCTCGCCGACATCGCCGACGTCTCGGGGCTGCCGCTGCTGGGGGCGCTGCCCGAAGGCGCGGCCGCGCTGTGCCCCCGCGCGTTCGCCGCCGCGGCGGCGTCGGCACTCACCCCCGCGGCGGGCGGCGAATGCGGGGACCCGCCGCCGCCCCGCCCGCGTGTCACCTGCGGCGTCTGTTGTTAGATGAGGGGCGTCACACCAGCCGGGCCGGAGCCCGCGCTCCGGCGCGCACCACGAAGGAGGAAGCCGGACATGCCGACAGCGCCCCCGATGCTGTGGAAGCCGGACGAGCAGCGGCGCGAGCGCGCCAACATCACCCCCTTCACCCGGTGGGTGCGTGAGCACCGCGGTGTCGAGGCCGCCGACTACGACGCACTGTGGCGGTGGTCGGTCACCGACCTCGGCGGTTTCTGGTCGGCGATCTGGGAGTACTACGGCGTCACCGCCGAAACCCCCTACGAGCGGGTGCTCGCCGACGACTCCATGCCCGGCGCCTCCTGGTTCCCCGGCGCGCGGCTGAACTACGCCCGCCACATCTTCGCCGGGCGCGACGATGACGCCGTGGCCATCCGCCACGCATCGGAGCTGCGCATGATGGGCGAGTGGACCTGGGGTGAGCTGCGTGAACGCACCGCGGCCATCGCCCGGGGCCTGCGTCACCTCGGTGTCGGACCCGGCGACCGCGTCGCGGCCTACCTCCCCAACACCGCCGAGACCGCGGCCGCCTTCTACGCCTGCGCCTCCATCGGCGCCGTGTGGTCCTCCTGCTCGCCCGACTTCGGCGTGCGCAGCGTCGTCGACCGCTTCGCCCAGATCGAACCGAAGGTGCTGCTGGCCGTCGACGGCTACCGCTACGGCGGCAAGGACTTCGACCGCGCCGGGACCATCGCCGAACTGCGCGAGCGACTGCCCACCGTCGAGCACACCGTCGTGCTGAACCACCTGCGCGACACGCCCGTCGACGGCGCCCTGTCCTGGGAAGAACTGGAGTCGGCCGGCGCCGGCGCCGAGCTCGCCTTCGCCGAGCTGCCTTTCGACCACCCGCTGTGGGTGCTGTACTCCTCGGGCACCACCGGCCTGCCCAAGCCCATCGTCCACGGGCACGGCGGCATCCTGCTGGAACAGCTCAAGAACCTGAACCTCCATCTGGACGCCCAGGCCGGCGACCGCGTGTTCTGGTACACCACCACCGGCTGGATGATGTGGAACTTCTTGGTCAGCGTGCTGCTGACCGACGCCTCGATCGTCCTCTACGACGGCAGCCCCGCCGAGCCCGATCTGGGGGCGCTGTGGGACCTCGCCGAACGCGGCGGGGTCACGGTCTTCGGCACCAGCGCCGGATTCCTGTCCTCCTGCATGAAGGAGGGCGTCCACCCCGCCGACGGGCGCGACCTGTCCCGGTTGCACGCGGTCGGCTCCACCGGCTCACCGCTCAGTCCCGAGGGCTTCGAGTGGTGCTACAGCGAACTCGGCCGCGACCTGTGGCTGTTCTCCACCAGCGGCGGCACCGACGTCTGCAGCTGCCTGGTCGGCGGCGTGCCCACCCTGCCCGTCTACGAGGGCGAGATCCAGGCCCGCTCCCTGGGCATGGCCGTGGCCGCCTGGGACCCCGACGGCAACGAGCTGATCGGCGAGGTCGGCGAACTGGTCGTGACCCGGCCGGCCCCGTCCATGCCGATCTACTTCTGGAACGACCCCGACGGCGAGCGGCTGCGCGACAGCTACTTCTCCACCTATCCCGGCGTGTGGCGCCACGGCGACTGGATCGAGATCACCGAGCGCGGCACCGCCGTCATCTACGGGCGCTCCGACTCGACCATCAACCGCGGCGGCATCCGCATGGGCACCAGCGAGATCTACCGCGCGGTGCTGGCGCTGGAGGAGGTCACCGACGCCCTCGTCGTCGACGTGCCCCACGGCGACGGCGGTTCCCGCATCGAGCTGTTCGTGGTCGTGCGCGAGGGCGCCGCCCTCGACGACGACCTGACCCGCCGCCTGGCCCGCCGCATCCGCGAGGACTGCTCACCCCGCCACGTCCCCGACGCCGTGCGCGCCGTCGGGCAGGTGCCGCGCACCCTCTCCGGAAAGATCCTGGAAGTTCCGGTCAAGCGCATTCTGGCGGGCGAGCCGGCCGAGCGGGTCGCCAGCCGCGACTCCCTGGCCGATCCCGCGGCCCTGGACTTCTTCACCCGGTTGGCCGACGAGCGCTCCGACGGCGCCTGACCTGCGGCGGCGCGCGCCCCGGCCCTCGGATCCGCGGGGCCGGGGACCGGGGCGCACGCCCACGAAGGAACGAACACGCGGCAACCCGCCTAGTCTGGACCCCGTGTCGCAGCAGATTCCCCGGCCCGGGGTCCACAGCTCGCCCGACGCCCGGGGCGGGCGGATCGTCGGCATCGACGTGGCCCGCGCGCTCGCGGTGTTCGGCATGTTCGCCGTCCACCTCGGTGTCGGGTCCATCGGCGTCTTCGGCGGTGACGCCTTCGGCGAGTCCGCCTCCGAGACCCTGCACCAGCTCGCCCGGGGCCGCTCCTCTGCGCTGTTCGCCTTCCTGGCCGGTGTCTCGCTGGCGCTGATGACCGGTCGCACCCGGCCGGCGGACGGCATGGACCTGCAGCGTGCGCGCGCCCGCATCCTGGTCCGCGCCCTGGTATTGGCGCTGCTCGGCGTCCTGCTGGACCTGACGGGCGCGCCGGTCGCCGTCATCCTCACCTACTACGGCGGGTTCTTCCTGCTCGCGCTGCCCCTGGTGCGGTTGCGCGCCCCCGCGCTGGGCGCCGTCGCCGCCGCCGTGGCCGTGGCGGGCCCGGCGGCCTCGTACGCGATCCGCGATCTGATGGGCGAACCCGCGCCCCGCGCGGGCTCCATCGGCGGCATCGGCGACTTCCTGCTGACCGGCTACTACCCCGCCGCCGCGTTCATGGCCTTCGTCGTCGCCGGTATGGCGGTGGGGCGGCTCGACCTCGCGGCGCCGCGCGTCCGTGCCGCCCTGGCGGCGGGCGGGGCCGGGCTCGTGCTGCTGGGCTACGGAGGGTCCCGGCTGCTGCTGTACCCGCTGGGCGGCATCGACCGGCTGGTGGGGGCCCGGGTGGGCTCGGAGGTCGATGTCTCCTCCGTCGATCCGGCACTTCTGGGGTCGTTGCGCGCCGACGTCGCCGCCGAGCTGAACGACCTGCACGGCCAGGTGCCCACCGATACCCTCTGGTACCTGGCGGTGGCCACCCCGCACAGCGGCACCGGCTTCGAGATCGCCGGAGCCGTGGGCACCGCGCTGCTGGTGCTGGTGGCCTGCATGGCCGCGGCCGACATCGCGGCCGCGCCGCTGTATCCGCTGGCCGCGGCCGGATCCATGGCGCTGACCGTCTACGCCGGCCACATCCTGGTCATCGCCGCGCTGGGGTACTCCTTGACCGGCGCGGCGCCGTTCCGGGTGGAGGCGTTCGTGGCCGGTGCGCTGGTCGCGGCCACCCTGTGGCGCATGTTCCTGGGACGGGGGCCGCTGGAGCGGGCGCTGGGGGCGGCGGGCGACGCGGTCGCCGAGCTGACCGTCGCCGCCGGGCCGCCGGGTGCGGACGGCACGGGGCGGCGCCCCGGCGGCTGAGCGGCCGCGCCGCACCTGTTCAGCGGGGTCCGAATCCACGGGGAATCCCCGTGCCGGGGACGGCCGGGTCACCGGGTGGGCCACTCCGGTGTGCGCTTTTCCAGGAACGCGGCGATGCCTTCGCGGGCTTCCGGCGTCTGGCTGCCGGCCGCCATGACCTCCACGGCGTGGCCGTAGGCGTCGTGCTCGGGCCGGTCGAACTGGGCGTAGAGGGTCTGTTTTCCCAGTGCGCTGCTGCGCGGCGCTCCGCGTGTGGCGCGCTTCAGCAGATCCAGCGACGCCGACTCCAGCTCCGCGTCGGGAACCGCCCGGTTGGCCGAGTTCTTGAGCGTAGGCCCCGTACTTCAGGGCGGGGTCAGCCCATTCTCGGAGCCGCGCATCGGCGGAGTTCGCTCCGCTTCTTTCTGGGGCCCGGCGGCCCTGCGCACTACGGCGACTAGCTGTTGCGGGGTGGGAGGTTGTTGACGCTGAGGCGGGGGTGACATGAGGAGAGCAGGCCCCCGGCGGCGATGATGAGAAGCGCCAACCACTCATCGAGCCACCGGAAAGGACCTGCTCTCGTGTCCCACCGTAATGCGCCGCTGTCCTTCGAGGGCCGTCGCCGCCTGATCGAGCGCTGCCAGAGGCGCCCGATCTCCCACGTCGCCGCCGAGATGGGCATCTCGCGGGCGTGTGCCTCCAAATGGGTGAACCGGTACCGCCGCCACGGCGAGACCGGCCTGCACGAGCGCTCCTCCACCCCGCACCGCAGCCCCCGGGCCGCCGCAGGCGAGACCGTCGCCACGATCGAGATCTGGCGGCGCGAGCACACGTGGTCCGCGGCCCGGATCACCGCAGAACTCGCCGCCGGGGGCATCGTGCTCGACCGGCGCACCGTCACCCGCCACCTGGCCCGCCTCGGACTCGCACGGCGCCGCTTCATCGACCCCGCCGGCGGCACCAACCGCGTCCCGGGCCGCATCGTGGCGCGCTGGCCGGGCCACATGGTCCACCTGGATGTAAAGAAGGTCGGCCGCATCCCCCAGGGCGGGGGATGGCGCGTCCACGGCCGCGACTCCGGCCAGGCCCGCACCGCGCAGCGGGCCAAGAACACCGGGGCGGCGGGCGGCTACGTCTACCTCCACTCCGCCGTGGACGGGTTCTCCCGCCTGGCCTACACCGAGGCGCTGGGCGACGAGAAGGGCGCCACCGCGGCCGCCTTCCTGGCCCGCGCCAAGGTCTTCTTCGCCGCTCACGGCATCGCCCACATCCACCGTGTGGTCACCGACAACGGGGCCTGTTACCGATCGGCCGCCTTCAGCCGCGTCGTCACCGCCCGTACGAAGCATCGCCGGACGAAGCCGTTCACGCCCCGGCACAACGGCAAGGTCGAGCGCTACCAGCGGATCATGGCTGAGGAGGTCCTCTACGCCCGGCCCTATGACAGCGAGGAGGAGCGCGCCGCGGCCCTGGCGACCTGGAACATCCATTACAACTATCATCGGCCCCACAGCGCTGCCGGCGGCCTGCCCCCGGCCTCACGTATCCGTACGGCTGTAACCAACGTCCGGCCCTCATACAACTAGCCACGAGTTCAGGGACCGGTCGCCGGCGCTGTGTCCGGCGACGGCCAGGTCGCAGTCGGCGACCAGCTGGCATCCGGCGGCGGTGGCGAGCCCGTGCACCCGGGCCAGAACCACCTGCGGAACGGACTGGACGGTCTCCATCAGGCGCACGCAGGTGCCCAGCAGCTCCCGCGCGCCGGCGAGGTCGGCTTCGGCCACGTCGGCGAAGTCGTGTCCGGCGCTGAAGACGGGGCCGTTGCCGGCCAGGACGACGCCGGTGGCGTCGGAGCCGCCGACCTCCTCGAAGGCCGCGATGAGCCGGTGCATCTGGTCCAGGGACAGGGCGTTGCGGCGCCGGGGGCGGTTCATCGTGATCGTGGCCACGGCGCCGTCGTGTTCGACGAGAACGGGTTCATCGCTCATAACCCGACGCTACGCCGCTGCGGCCGTGCAGCGCAGGGGCGGCGCCGACCGGTCGTCGTGATCGGTCGGCGGCGGGCGGCGATCCGCCGCCGGCGCCCCGAGGCGGGCGCCCCGAAGCGGGCGCCGAGGTATCAGAGCGGTAAACGTGCCTTGACACGCGGGATGTTAGCGCTAACAGTTGTGGCATGCGTCACCGGCAGGCTGTGCCGGCGTCGATCCCTATATCCATCACCGGTCCCCGTGCAATTTCAGGATTCCGCCCCCTGGCGGATTCACCAGGTTTTGTTAGCGCTAACAATCGGTCGGAGCGGCCGAGACCGCGCAAAGGAGTCCCCATGAACAAGACACTCTCGACAGCTGCGGCCGCCGTCGCACTCGCCGCGGCGGCGACCGCGTGCTCCGGAGGCGGCGGCGAAAGCCAGGGCCAGGGCGGCGGCGACGACGCCATCGTCATGGGCTTCTCCCAGGTGGGCGCCGAAAGCGGCTGGCGCACCGCCAACACCGAATCCATCAAGCAGGCCGCGCAGGATGCCGGCATCGAGCTGAAGTTCTCCGACGCCCAGCAGCAGCAGGAGAACCAGATCCAGGCGATCCGCAACTTCATCCAGCAGGGCGTCGACGTGATCGCCTTCTCGCCCGTCGTGGAGTCCGGCTGGGACACCGTCCTCGCCGAAGCCAAGTCCGCCGGCATCCCCGTCGTGCTGACCGACCGGGCGGTCGACACGGACCAGGAGGACGTCTACGAGACCTTCCTCGGCTCCGACTTCGTCGAAGAGGGCCGCAAGGCCGGCCGGTGGCTGGTCGAGGAGTACGCCGACTCCGACGACGGCGTCGACATCGTCGAGCTGCAGGGCACCACCGGATCCGCTCCGGCGGTCGACCGCAAGGAGGGCTTCACCGAGATCATCTCCGAGCACGACACGTTCGAGATCGTCGCGTCCCAGGACGGCGACTTCACTCGCTCGGGCGGCCAGGAGGTCATGCAGGCCTTCCTCAGCTCCCACGACGAGATCGACGTCCTCTACGCCCACAACGACGACATGGCGCTGGGCGCCATCGAGTCCATCGAATCCGCGGGCCTCGAACCGGGCGAGGACATCACCGTCATCTCCATCGACGGGATCAAGGACGCCTTCCAGGCGATGGCCGACGGCAAGATCAACCTGGTCGTGGAATGCAACCCGCTGATCGGCCCCCAGCTGATGGACCTCGTCGAGAAGGTCCACGCCGGTGAGGACGTCGAGGAGCGCATCAAGGTCGAGGAAGACGTCTACACCCAGGACGAGGCCGAGGAAGCGCTCCCCAACCGCAAGTACTGATCCGTCCGCCACCGACACGAAGGAGGGGCCGTGGCAACCACGGCCGAGCCCGCCGTGCACATGAGCGGGATCGTGAAGGAATTCCCCGGCGTCCGGGCCCTGGACGGCGCCGGCCTGCGGCTCGACCCCGGCGAAGTCCACGCGCTGCTGGGAGAGAACGGGGCCGGCAAATCCACCCTGATCAAGATCCTGACCGGGGTGCACCGCCCGGACGGCGGCAGCATCAGCGTCCAGGGAGCGCCGGCCGACATCGCCGGCCCCCTCGACGCCGAACGCCACGGCATCGCCACCGTCTACCAGGAGGTGAACCTGTGTCCGAACCTGTCGGTGGCGGAGAACATCCTGCTGGGCCGTGAGCCGCGCGGACGGTTCGGGATCTCTCCGCGGCGCATGAACCGCCGCGCGGCCGAGCTGGCCCGCGGGATGGAACTCGACCTCGACGTCACGCGCGCCCTGGGCGACTACCCCATCGCCGTCCAGCAGCTCGTGTCCATCCTGCGGGCCGTCGACCTCGACGCCCGGGTGCTCGTGCTGGACGAACCCACCTCCAGCCTGGACCGCGACGAGGTGCGCATCCTGTTCGACCTGGTCGAGCGGCTGCGCTCGCGCGGCGTGGCGATCCTGTTCGTCACCCACTTCCTCGACCAGGTCTACGAGCTGTGCCAGCGCATGACCGTGCTGCGCAACGGGCGCCTGGTCGGGGAGTTCACCACGGCGGAGCTGAGCCAGCGCGATCTGATCGGGCACATGCTCGGCGAACAGGCCGGCGAGCTGGAGCGGGTGGAGGAGCACGCCCACAGCGGCGCCCTTCAGCCGGACGCGGCTCCGCTGCTGCAGGCCCGCGGGCTGGGCCGTTCGGGGGGCATCGCCCCCTACGACCTGGACATCGCCCCGGGCCGGATCGTGGGCCTGGCGGGGCTGCTGGGCTCCGGCAGGACCGAGGCCGCGCGGCTGCTGTTCGGCGCCGACCGCCCCGACACCGGAAGCGTGGAGGTCGACGGGCGGACGGTGCCGCTGCGCACGCCCCGCGCGCCGATCGCCGCGGGCCTGGCCTACTGCTCCGAGGACCGCAAAGCCGAAGGGCTGGTCGCCGACCTGTCGGTCGCCGACAACCTGCTGCTGGCTATGCAGGCCGCCCGCGGCTGGATGCGGCCGCTGCCCGCCCGGACCCGCTCCGACCTGGTCGAACGCTACATCGCCGCGCTGCGCATCCGCCCGTCCGCACCGGACACCCCCGCGGGATCGCTCAGCGGCGGCAACCAGCAGAAGGTGCTGCTGGGCCGGTGGCTGATCATGCAGCCCCGGCTGCTCATCCTCGACGAACCCACCCGCGGCATCGACATCGGCGCCAAGGCCGAGGTGCAGCGGCTGGTGGCCGCCCAGGCGCAGGAGGGTACCGCGGTGCTGTTCATCTCCTCCGAGCTGGAGGAGGTGCTGCGGCTGAGCCACCGGGTGGTGGTGCTGCGCGACCGGCGCGTGGTCAACGCGCTGGACAACGAAGAGGGCCTGGACGTCGACCGGGTGCTCGCCGAGATCGCGGAAGGGGGTGCGCCGTGACGTCGGCGCAGATGCGGCGGCTCATGTGGCCGCTGCTGGTGCTCGCGGGGCTGCTGGCCGCCAACGTGGCCGCCACACCGGGGTTCTTCGAGATCAGCGTCCAGGACGGGCGGCTCTACGGCAGCGTCGTCGACATCCTGCACTTCGGCACGCCCCTGCTGCTCATCTCACTGGGCATGACCATGGTGATCGCGCTGCGCGGCATCGACCTGTCGGTGGGCGCCGTCGTGGCCGTGTCCGGGGCCCTGGCCTGCGAGATGATCGCCGCGGCCGACGACCCGGGGTCGCCGGGGACGGTGGCCGCGGCGGTCGCCGCCGCCCTGGGGGCCTCGGCCCTGCTGGGCCTGTGGAACGGGTTCCTGGTCGCGGTGCTGCGGATCCAGCCGATCGTGGCGACGCTGATCCTCATGATCGCCGGCCGCGGCGTCGCCCAGCTGATCACCGGCGGCCAGATCACCACGGTCCGCAGCGAGCCCTACCGGCTGATCGCCGGCGGCGACGTGGCTGCGATCCCGGTCACCGTGGTCGTCGCGGCCGCGACGGTGCTGGGGATGTGGCTGGTGGTGCGCCGCACCGCGCTCGGCCTGCTCATCGAGGCGATCGGCGGCAATGCCGAGGCCGGGCGCCTGTCGGGGATCCGCGCGCGGGGCATGTCCGTGGCCGCCTACGCCTTCTGCGGGCTGTGCGCGGGACTCGCCGGGATCCTCATCAGCGCCAACACCGGCAGCGCCGACGGCAACAACGCCGGACTGTGGATCGAGCTGGACGCCATCCTCGCCGTCGTCATCGGCGGGACGATGCTCAGCGGCGGGCGGTTCTCGATCGCCGGGACCGTGCTGGGCGCGGTCATCGTGCAGACCCTGTCCACGACGGTCTACACCATGGGTGTCCCGCCGGAGAGCTCCCTGGTGTTCAAGGCGCTCGTGGTGTTCCTGGTGTGCCTGCTGCAGTCGCCGCGGTTCCGCGCACAGCTCGCGGCGCCCATCCGGCGCGCCCGACCGCCGCGGCGGGCGCCGGCCGATCCCGGCCCCCGGCCGAGCGAGGAGGACGACGTGACACCCGCCGACGCCGATACCGACGATCCGGGCCGCCAGGAGGTGCCGCGATGACCCCGCCGTCCACCCTGCCCGATCTGTCCGCGGCCGTGTCCCGCACGCGGGAGGCGGTGGAGAGCCGGCGCCGGTTCATCCCCGTGACCATGGCCGGGCTCGTGCTCGTGCTGCTGTTCGCCGCCGGCTCCGCGCGCTACACCGGGTTCCTGGAACCGCAGGTCGCGCTGAACCTGCTGGTGAACAACTCCTTCCTCATCGTGCTGGCGGTGGGGGTGACGTTCGTGATCCTGTCCGGCGGCATCGACCTGTCCACCGGGGCGGTGCTGGCGCTGTCGACGATGATCTGCGCCTGGCTGCTGCGCGAGGGGTGGCCGCCGTTGCTGGTGATCCCCGTCGCGCTGCTGGCGGGAACCGCCATCGGTCTCGCCCAGGGCTGCATGATCCACTTCTACGGGGTGCAGCCGTTCATCGCCACGCTCGGCGGTATGTTCTTCGCCCGTGGGCTGTGCTACCTCATCAGCACCGAGTCGATCCCGATCACCGACCCGCTGTTCGGCGCCCTGTCCCAGACGCGGATCCCGCTGCCGGGCGGTACCTCGCTGAGCCTCGGCGCAGCGGTCGCGCTGGCGATCGCGGGTGTGGCGGCCTACGTGCTGCACCGCACCCGGTTCGGCCGCAGCGTGTACGCGGTCGGCGGGAGCGAGTCCTCGGCGATGCTCATGGGCCTGGCCGTGGGCCGCGTGAAGGTGGGCGTCTACACGGTCAGCGGATTCTGCGCGGCGCTGGGAGGCGTGCTCTACACCCTCTACATCGCCTCCGGGAACAGCCTGCACGGCCTGGGCATGGAGCTCGACGCGATCGCCGCCGTGGTCATCGGCGGGACGCTCCTCACCGGCGGGTTCGGCTACGTCCTGGGCAGCGTCGTGGGCGTGCTGACCCTGGGCACCATCCAGACGATCCTGGTCTTCGAGGGCACCCTCAGCTCCTGGTGGACCAAGATCGTCGCGGGAGCGCTCCTGCTGGTGTTCATCCTGCTCCAACGCGTTCTGGCTCCACGCTCGGCACGATGACCCCGATTCGCGGGTGCGGCCGGCGACGGCGCACCGACCGGGGTCTCACGCGAGAAAAGTCCCTGAAAGGACATCACGGAGATCGTTGAAGGTGAGAGCGGCGGCCGCGGTGCTGCGGCCGCCGCACGCCCGCAACGGTGCCGAGGAGGTGCGCGGTGAAGTTCGTGCTGGACGTCGAGATGGGCGAGGACGCGTTCGGCGGAGACGCCGCCCGGGAGTCGGGCCGCATCCTGCGGTATTGGGGCGGGAACCTGCACTACCACGACTTCAAGCCGGGCGACGGCTCGGACTGCTACTACGACTCGGCCTACACCGACGTCGGGGGATGGCGCATCGTCGAGTCGTGAGGCGACCGGCGCGGCCCCGCCCGGGCGGGGCCGCGCCGGCGAACCGTCGGACGGCCGCGGCAGCGTGTCCCCCGCCCGCGACCCGCACCGCCGGGTCTGCGTTCCGCCGGCGGCCCTCGTCACCCGCCGGCGCTCATCGGACTCCTCCCGGATGCCGTGTGCGTGGGCCGACGGCGAAGAGCGGGGGACCGCGGGGCGGGCCGCGGACAGCGCGGCCCGCGGTCCCTACCGCTCGGGCCCGTGGGCGTCCTCGCCGGAGGCCGCCGACCCGCCGTCCTGACGGGAGGCCCCCTCCTCCGCGGACTTCTGCGCCTCCTGCTCGGCACGGGCTCCCTCGGCGCGTTCGGCCAGGGCCTTCTCGTGGCGGGCACCGGGGTCCCAGCCCCCTTGGACGGCGCGCTTCTGGACCGCCATCGCACCGGTCAGCAGCAGCGCCGCCACCACCAGCGCGATCACCACGCCGCCGACGTCGCCCGCGCGGAAGGCGTAGCCGATCACGATGCCGAACCAGCCGAAGTCCGCGTCGCCGAAGGTGGTGTTGGCGGTGCCGAAGTCGCCCAGCACGCCCAGCAGGAACGCCGGCAGCAGCGTGATCACCACTCCGTTGACGAACGCGCCCGCCACCGCGCCGCGCCGGCCGCCGGTGGCGTTGCCGAAGACGCCCGCCGCGCCGCCGGTGAAGAAGTGCGGCACCAGCCCCGGCAGGATCAGCGCCAAGCCGAACGCGGGGTTGAACACCGACGCCATCACCGCCAGTGTGGCCAAGCCGCCGACGAAGCTGGACAGGAAGCCCACCAGCACCGCGTTCTGCGCGTAGGGGAAGACGATCGGGGCGTCCAGGGCCGGGACCGCGCCCGGAACCACACGGTCGGCGATGCCCTGGAAGGCGGGCACCAGCTCGCCCAGGATGGTGCGCACACCGTAGAGGATCACCGCGACGCCGATACCGAACTGCAGCCCCTGCATCAGCGCCTGCATGAGGAAGTGCCCGACGGTGGGGTCCAGCCCCTCGGCGGGCGGGAACATGTCCAGCGCGGCGGCGGTGCCCTGGCGCGCCCAGAAAACCAGCGCGACCGCGATGTAGATGATCACCATCGACAGCGCCGTGGCCACCATCGAGTCGCGCAGGAACCGCAGCCCTTCGGGCAGCTTCAAGTCCTCGGTGCTGCGGCTGGTGCGTCCCACGAGCTGGCCGGTGGCGCCCGAGGCCACATAGCCCAGCGTGCCGAAGTGCCCGATGGCGATCTTGCCGTCGCCGCCGACCCGGCGGGTCCAGGGTTGGGCCAGCGCCGGCAGCGACACCATCACCACCGCCAGCAGCACGGCGCCCAGCACCACCGCCAGCCACGTGGGCAGCGCCGTCGTGGCCAGCACCATAGTCAGCAGCGTGGCCATGAACAGGATGTGATGGCCGGTCAGGAACACGTAGTGCAGGGTCGTGATGCGCGCCAGCACCAGGCTCAGCACGAAGCCGGCGATCATGATCCAGGCGACCTGAGCGCCGAAGCGATCCTGGGCGATGGCCACGATCGCCTCGTTGGTGGGCACGACGCCCTGGGCGCCGGCCGCTCCCTGGATCATCCGCCCCAGCGGGTCCAAGGCCGCGACGACGATGTCGGCGCCGGCCCCGATCAGCAGGAAACCCAGCACCGCTTTGAGCCCGCCGCCGATGATCTGGCCCGTCGACCGGCGCAGCGCGATCAGCCCTACCGCGGTGATCAGGCCGACCATGTAGGCCGGCACGCTCAGGACTTCGTTGACGATGAACTGTGCGACAGCCACAAGCCAGTCCATAAAGCCGCTCCTGGGAACTCGTCTCGACCGTTGGGCAGGCCGGAACCCTCGGGCTCCGGCCGCGGTGCGCGTGCGCGGCCCCGTGCCGGGGCGGACGGCATGCGGCGCCGATCCGGCGCCGCAGGGTCCTCAGCTGCCGAGCGCGGTGCTCAACTTCTCGCGGACCTCGTCGCCGTCGATGAAGCTGTCCACGACGACGACCGGGATACCCACGTCGCCGATCTCGGCGGCCAGCTCGCCGGAGGTCAGTACCACGTCGGCGGTGGCGGCGGCGCCGCGGGCGGTGCCGATGTCGGCGACCTCCACATCGGCGTCCAGCCCCAGACTCGCGGCGGCCTTCTCCGCGTTGCTTTTGAGCATGATGCTCGTGCCGATGCCCATACCGCATACCGCGAGGATCTTCATGTCGCTTCGCTCGATTCGTATTCGCTGATGGTCCGGTGGATCTCTGCGGGGTCGGTGGCCTCGGTCAGCCGCGCCAGCCGGCCGGGATCGGACAGCATCCGCGCCAGCCGCGACAGCGCCGAGGAGTGCCCGTCGTGGTCGACGGCGGCGAGCCCGATCACCAGCCGGACGGGATCGTTCGTGCTGTGGCCGAACTCCACGGGGGTCCTCATCCCGGCCCAGGACAAGCCCGTGTGCAGCACGGCGGGGGAGGGCCGGGAATGGGCCAGCGCGATCCCGGGAGCGATCACGATGTAGGGCCCGTACGCCTCCACCGCCGTGTGCATCTCGCCGATGTAGTCGGCGGTGGCCGCCCCCGTGGCGACCAGGAGATCACCGGCTGCCCGGATCGCCGCGCGCCAGTCGGCGGCCTCGATACCGGCGGCGATCGCGTCCTGGGGCAGCAGCTGCGAAAGCGACGCTTCCGCCATGGGATCCTCCCGGTGGTGAGGGCAGGGGTCGCCGTGTGCGCTGTCGGGATATGCCCGCGCAGCGGCGCACGCATGCACGATCGACGAAGGCGGGGCAGGGACCTGCCGACGGCGGCGGCCGATCCGCGCGCCCCGGTACGCTCTCGGGACGGAAAACGGCGAAACGGTCGCCGCGCTGCGGGAGGACTCCATGCCGCCTGGGATGAACCTGATCTTCGACGCCGACGACACGCTCTGGGAGTGCAACGTCCTCTTCGAGCAGGCGATCGAGGAGTTCATCGACTACGTCGCCCACCCCGAGCTGTCCCGCGCCCGGATCCGCGCCGAGCTGACCGAGATCGAACGCGCGAACAGCGCCGCCTACGGATACGGCGCCCGGGTCTTCGAACGCAGCCTCGGCGATTGCCTGGCCCGGCTGCGGCCCGGCGCCCCGCCCGGCGACGACGACCGGGCCTTCCTGCACCGGCTGTGCGCCCGCATCGTCGAAGGCGAGGTCCTGCTGCTGGAGGGCGTGCTGGAGACCCTGCACACCCTGCGCCGGCGGCACACCCTCTACCTGCTGACCAAGGGCCACCGCCAGGACCAGCAGAACAAGATCGACGGTTCGGGGCTGGCGCCGCTGTTCGCGGGTACCGGGATCGTCCCCGAGAAAGACCCCGGCGCCTACCGCGGCTTCGGGCGCGCGCACGGGATCGACCCCGAGCACACCTGGATGATCGGCAACTCGGTGCGCTCGGACGTGCTGCCCGCGCTGGAAGCGGGCATGGGCGCGGTGCTGGTGCCCCACCCGGCAACCTGGGTGCTGGAACACGCGGACCCGCCCGAGCCCCACGAGCGCTTCCGCGAGGTCGCCCCGTTCGGGCGGCTCGTCGAGTTCTTCTGAAACCGCGCCGCGGCGGTCCCCGCCCGCCGTGGTCCGCCACCGGGCGAACCGGGGCCCGCCGCACGCGCGTCAGTGCCGGCGGCGGGTGATGTGGGAGGCCGTGCGGTCGCGGTGCTCCAGTGCGTCGCTGGTGGTGTGCGACTGGGCGCGCATCAGGCGCCGCGCGTCGTCGGCGGCGGCCCGCGCCGTCGCCGGCGAGGCCGCACGCTGCGGCGCCGCCGAGGTTTCGCCGGCGCCCGCACCCAGATCGTCGGGCAACCCGATCCGGCCGACGACACGCATCTGGGCCCCTTCCTGCGACACCGACGGGCGGATGTCGCCCGACTCCGACTTCCAGTTGCGCAGCCGGTGCTGCAGCCACTCGACGCCCTCGTAGCCCTCGCCCTGGGGCCAGGCCGTTCCGTCGTGGCGGTGGCCCAGCGCGTGCAGCAGATCGCCCAGGGTCCAGCCCGCGGAGAAGAAGCGCGCCGCCTCGTCGCGCAGCTGCGCGAAATCCACCCCGCGCAGCGACGGGTCGCTGCGGCGCAGCGTCTCGCAGGCGCGGTGCACGTCGCTGCGCGTGTGCACCGAAGCCGCCAGCGGGTCCGGCGCGCGCCGCTCCAGCAGCGCGGGCTCCACGGTCACCACCACGTCGCCGCCGCCGCGGTTCTGCCAGATGCTGACCTGGTCGCGCGGCCACCCCTGGGACTCCACGAGATCGGCCGCCAACCGGCGCATGTCCAGATCGCCGCTGTCGTCGGAGCTGATGCGAAACTCGGCCACACTCGCCGCCTTCCCCCGCGGGCTCCGCGCCGGCCGCGCGGTCGCCCCTGTCGCGGTACCTCTGCACCCCCATCATGCCCGACCCGCGCCGGGGGAGCTGCGCACCGGCCGTCCACAGCCCCGCTCGCCCGCCACCGCCGCGCCGCGGCGGCGTGGCACTATGGGGGCGAACCCGCCGGTGCCACAAGCGTCCGGCACAACGTCCGTGACCCGCGACACGCGTGAGGTGGCCGTGCCCGAGACCGTCCTTCCACCCGATCCGGCGGCGTCGAACGCGTCGCTGCGGGCGCTGCTGCACGGACTGCCCGGCGTCGACGAGGTCGGCGCGAAGGAGCGCGCCGCCGACCTGTCCACACGCTCCGTCAAGACCGGCGCCAAGGCGCGAGCCGTCGACCTCGCCGTCCGGATGATCGACCTCACCACGCTGGAGGGCGCCGACACCCCCGGCAAGGTGCGCGCCCTCGCGGCCAAGGCCCTGCGTCCCGACCCCGCAGATCCCACCGTGCCGTCGGTCGCGGCCGTGTGCGTCTACTCCGACCGCGTCGCCGACGCCGCCGAGGCGCTGGCCCGCTCCGCCGTCAAGGTGGCCTCGGTGGCCACCGCGTTCCCGTCGGGCCGGGCGCCGCTGGAGGCCAAACTCGCCGACACCCGGCTCGCCGTCGCCGACGGCGCCGCCGAGATCGACATGGTCATCGACCGCGGCGCGTTCCTCGCCGGCGACTACCGCAAGGTCTACGACGAGATCACCGCGGTCCGAGAGGCCTGCGGCGGCGCCCACCTCAAGGTCATCCTCGAAACCGGCGAACTCGCCACCTACGACAACGTCCGGCGCGCCTCGTGGCTGGCGATCCTGGCCGGCGCCGACTTCATCAAGACCTCCACCGGCAAGGTCGCGCCGTCGGCGACGCTGCCCGTCACCCTGGTCATGCTGGAGGCGGTGCGCGACCACTACGCCGCCACGGGCCGCCGCGTGGGCGTCAAACCCGCCGGAGGCATCCGCACCACCAAGGACGCGCTGAAGAACCTGGTCCTGGTCAACGAGGTCGCCGGCGACGCCTGGCTGGACCCCGGCCTCTTCCGCCTCGGCGCCTCCAGCCTGCTCAACGACCTGCTGATGCAGCGCACCCGGTTGTCCACGGGCACCTACCCCGGCCCCGACTACTACACCCTGGACTGAGAGGCCGAGCAGTGGAAGAACAGGCCGACCGGATCTTCGAGTACGCACCGGCGCCCGAATCCCGCGACGCCGTCCGGCTGCGCTCCAGCTACGAGCTGTTCATCGACGGCGCGTTCACGCCGCCCGCGTCCGGCGAACGCATGGGCACCCTCAACCCCGCCGACGAGGAGCGCCTCGCCGAGGTGGCGGTCGCCGGCGATCCCGACGTGGACCGCGCCATGGCCGCGGCCCGGCGCGCGTTCGACGGCGCGTGGGGGGCGATGCCCGGTGCCGAACGCGGCAAGTACCTGTTCCGCATCGCCCGCATCCTGCAGGAGCGCGCCCGCGAACTCGCCGTGCTGGAGACCCTGGACAACGGCAAACCCGTCAAGGAGACCCGCGACGTCGACCTGCCGCTGGTCGCCGCGTACTTCTTCTACCACGCCGGGTGGGCGGACAAGCTCGACTACGCCGGCGCGGGGCCCGCGCCGCGGCCCGTCGGCGTCGCCGCCCAGGTCGTCCCGTGGAACTTCCCCCTGCTGATGCTGGCGTGGAAGATCGCGCCGGCGCTGGCGGCCGGCAACACCGTCGTACTCAAACCCGCCGAGACCACGCCGCTGTCGGCACTGGTCTTCGCCGAGATCTGCCAGGAGGCCGGCCTTCCGCCCGGCGCCGTCAACATCGTCACCGGCGCCGGCGCGACGGGGCGGAGCCTGGTCTCCCACCCCGGCGCCGACAAGGTCGCCTTCACCGGATCCACCGCGGTCGGCCGCGAGATCGCGCGCTCGGTCGCCGGCACCGACAAGCGCCTCACACTGGAGCTGGGCGGCAAAGGCGCCAACATCGTCTACGACGACGCGGCCCTCGACCAGGCCGTCGAGGGCATCGTCTCCGGCATCTTCTTCAACCAGGGGCACGTGTGCTGCGCCGGGTCGCGGCTGCTGGTGCAGGAGTCGGTCGCCGACGAGGTGCTGGAGCGGCTGCGCGCCCGCATCGAGCAACTGCGCCTGGGCGACCCGCTGGACAAGAACACCGACATCGGCGCCATCAACTCCGCCGAGCAGCTGGAGCGCATCCGCGAGCTGGTCCGGGCCGGCGCCGCCGAAGGCGCCGAAAGCTGGTCGCCGCAGTGCCCGCTGCCCGAGAAGGGCTACTGGTTCGCGCCCACCGTGTTCACCGGAGTCACCCAGGCCCACCGCGTCGCCCGCGAGGAGATCTTCGGGCCGGTGCTGTCGGTGCTGACCTTCCGCACTCCCGACGAGGCCGTGGCCAAGGCCAACAACACGCCCTACGGGCTCTCGGCGGGGGTGTGGACCGAGAAGGGCTCGCGCATGCTCTGGACCGCCGAACGGCTGCGCGCGGGCGTCGTCTGGTCCAACACGTTCAACAAGTTCGACCCGGCCAGCCCTTTCGGCGGGTACAAGGAATCCGGCTACGGCCGGGAGGGCGGCCGCCACGGACTGGAGGCATACCTTGTCCACGCCTGACACCCCCGGATCCTCCTCCGGCGGACCCGAGGTGCACGCCGAAGCCGCCGAACTCGCCGATCCGGCCGGCGCCGCACACTCCGGCGCCCCGGCGCACGCCCCTGCCGCGGGCCGCATCCCGGTGCGCAAGACCTACAAGCTCTACACGGGAGGGGCTTTCCCCCGCTCCGAGTCAGGCAGGTGCTACCCCGTGACCGGATCCGACGGCGCCCACCTCGCCAACGCCGCGCTCGCTTCCCGCAAGGACGCCCGCGACGCCGTCACGGCCGCCCGCTCGGCCTTTCCCGGCTGGTCCGGACGCACCGCCTACAACCGCGGCCAGATCCTGTACCGCGTCGCCGAGATGATGGAGGGCCGCAGCGCCCAGTTCGCCGCCGAGATCGCCGAAGCCGACGGCATCGGCGCCGAACGCGCCCGCGAGCTCGTATCCGCGGCCGTGGACCGGTGGGTGTACTACGCCGGCTGGCCCGACAAGATCGGCCAGGTCCTCGGCGCCGCGAACCCGGTCTCGGGCCCCTACTTCAACCTGTCCCGGCCCGAACCCACCGGGGTCGTGGCGGTCCTCGCGCCCCCGGCGGCGCCGCTGCTGGGCCTGGTGTCGGCGGTGGCCCCGGTGATCGCCACCGGCAACACCGCCGTAGTCGTGGCGAGCGAGCGCGCACCCCTGCCCGCCCTGACGCTTGCGGAGGCGCTGGCCACCTCCGACTTGCCGGGGGGTGTGGTCAACATCCTCACCGGACGCACCGGCGAGATCGCCCCGCACCTGGCCTCCCACGCCGACGTGAACGGTCTGGACCTCACCGGAGCCGGCCCTGAGGCCGCCGCCGACCTCGAACGCAGCGCCGCCGAGACCCTCAAGCGCGTCCTGCGCCCGGGCGGCCGCGAGGACTGGCTCGCCGCCCCCGGGATCTCCCGGATGACACCGTTCCTGGAGACCAAGACCGTCTGGCACCCCGTCGGCGTCTGACCCGCACCGGCGGCGAGTACAGGAGGTGATCGGGGTGGCCGAGGCGACCGGAGCCGCGTGCCCGGCGCGCCCCGCGGGCGCGGGGGCCGACCTCGTGCGCCTGGACGGGGCCGGCGCCGAAGTGCAGCGGCTGCGCGCGGCCGTCCTGCGCATCCGGGTGGCGCCCGGCCAGCGCGGTTTCGTGACCGAAGCCGTCGAGACGCTGCCGCGCGCCGACGCCGACCCCCGCCGCACACCCTTCGCGGTACTGGTCGGCGGCGAACCCGCCGGGTTCGGCATCATCGACCGGGGCGGCGCACTGGCCGAGGTCTCCGGTGTCGCCGCCGACACGGCACGCGCCGTGCTGCTGCGCGCCTTCTACCTCGCGCCCGAGTGGCAGGGGCGCGGCGTCGGGCGGCGGGCCTGCGCCGGCATCGACCCCCTGGTGCGCGACGTCCACCCCGGTGCCGCCGAGGTGTTCGTCTTCGTCGACGAGGGCAACCGTGCCGCGGAGCGGGCCTACGCCGCCGCGGGTTTCGCCCCCGTCGCCACCCGCCCGCGCGACCCGGCCGGCGGGGTGCGGACCGTCATGCGCAAGCCGGTGGCCTGACCCGCGGCGCCGCCCCGGCGAGGTTTCCCCGCCCGATGGCGGTTCGACGTTGCCAGGCCGGGGCGCGGCGCGCCAAGATCGCTGCGCGGGCCGACCGCGACAGCCATGACCCTGGAGGTAAGCTCCCGTGACCACCGATCAGCACACCGCAGCCGCGCAGGCGGCAGAGGAGCTGCGTTCCCGCACCGGCGTCGACTCCTACGACGTCGCCCTCGTCATGGGGTCGGGCTGGGCGCCCGCCGCCGACGAGCTCGGCACCGGCGGAACCGAGCTGCGCACCAGCGAGCTGACGGGGTTCGTGCCCCCGGCCGTGGAGGGGCACAGCGGTGCCGTCCGAAGCGTGCGCAGCGGCGACAGCGACCTGCTGGTGTTCCTCGGACGCACCCACCTCTACGAGGGGCACGGCCCGCAGGCCGTGGCCCACGGCGTGCGCACCGCCGTCGCCGCCGGGGCCTCGACGATCGTGCTCACCAACGCCGCGGGCTCGCTCAACCCCGCCCTGACCGTGGGCTCTCCGGTGCTCGTCGCCGACCACATCAACCTCACCGGGCAGTCGCCGCTGCGCGGCGCGAACTTCGTCGACCTCACCGAAACCTACTCGGCCCGGCTGCGCGCGACCGCCCGCGAGGCGGACCCGTCCCTGGCCGAAGGCGTCTACGCCGCCATGCGCGGGCCGCACTTCGAAACCCCCGCCGAGATCCGCATGCTGCGGGCGATGGGCGCCGACCTGGTCGGCATGTCCACCGTCCTGGAGGCGATCGCCGCCCGCGAAGCGGGCGCGTCGGTGCTGGCGCTGTCCCTGGTCACCAATGTCGCCGCCGGCCTGTCCGGCCAGCCGCTGGACCACGAGGAGGTGCTGGCGACCGGTCGCGACTCCGCCACCGACGTGGGCGCCGTGCTGTCCTCCGTCGTCCAGCGGCTGGATTCCCGGCGCGACCGGCCGGACGCAGGGCGGTAGCGCGCCGCGAGCAGGCGGTAGCACGCCACGACACGAAAGGGGCGCCGACCATGGGCGATGCCGACGAGTCCCACCGCGCGCGTGCGCGGGCCTGGCTGGCCCAGGACCCCGACCCGGCCACGCGGGCGGAGCTGACCGCGCTCCTGGAGGCCGGCGACGACACGGAGCTGGCCGACCGCTTCGTCGCCCGCCTGGAGTTCGGCACCGCCGGGCTGCGCGGGAGACTCGGCGCCGGACCCAACCGGATGAACCGGGTGACGGTCATGCGCGCGGCAGCCGGCGTCGCGCAGTGGGCCGGATCGGGCGCCACCGTGGTGATCGGCTACGACGCCCGCCACCGCTCCGCCGACTTCGCCCGCGACTCCGCCGCCGTGCTGGCCGGCGCGGGCTGCACCGCGCTGCTGCTGCCGCGCCCGCTGCCCACCCCGGTGCTGGCCTTCACGGTCCGCGACCTCGGCGCCGACGCCGGGATCATGGTCACCGCCAGCCACAACCCGCCCGAGGACAACGGCTACAAGGTCTACACCGGCGGCACGGGCGAGGACGCCGGAAGCCAGATCGTCCCGCCGGCCGACACCGACATCTCCGCGGCCATCGACGCGGCGGGCCCGGTCGACACCCTCCCGCTGTCGCAGGAGTGGCGGGTCCTGGGCGAGGAGGCCGTGGAACGCTACCTCGCCGGTGTGTGCCGGCTGCCGCTGGGACGCGACCGGGACGTCACCACGACCTACACCCCGTTGCACGGCGTCGGCGGGCCGACGCTGCTGACCGCTTTCGATCGGGCGGGGTTCCCCCGGCCGCGCGTGGTGGCCGAGCAGGGCCGCCCCGACCCCGACTTCCCCACGGTGCGGTTCCCCAATCCCGAAGAGCCCGGCGCCATGGACCTCGCCCTGACCGCCGCACGCGACGACGGCACCGACCTCGTCCTGGCCAACGACCCCGACGCCGACCGGCTGGCGGTGGCCGTGCCCGGGCACGGGCTGCTGACCGGCGACCAGGTCGGCGGGCTGCTGGCGGAGTACGTGCTGCGCCGCACCTCGGGCGGGGACCGGATGGTGGCGACCACCATCGTCTCCGCCGGGCTGCTGCCCAAGATCGCCGCCGCGCACGGGGTGGGCTGCACGGAGACACTGACGGGCTTCAAGTGGCTGGCCCGATCCGCCGGCCCCGGCGAACGGTGCGTGTTCGCCTACGAGGAGGCCCTGGGCTACTGCCTGGCCGGCGACGCCGGCCTGCCGGTGGCCGACAAGGACGGCATCAGCGCGGCGCTGGCGGTGGCCGCTCTGGCGGCCGAAGCCAAACGCGACGGCACCACCCTGCTCGGCCTGCTCGACGACCAGGCGCGCCGCTACGGGCTGCACGCCACCCGGCAGGTGTCGGTGCGGGTCGCCGACCTCGGCCTGCTCGCCGGAACCATGCGCGGCCTGCGCGCCGAGGCCCCCCGCGCGTTCGGCCCGCTGGCGGTGGAAGCGGTCGAGGACTTCTCCGCGGGCCTGGGCGGTCTGCCCGCCACCGATGCGCTGCGCTACCGGCTCGGGGGACCGGTGCGAGGACGCCTCACCCTGCGTCCGTCGGGGACCGAACCCAAGCTGAAGGCCTACGTGGAGGTCATCCTACCGGTGGAGGGGGACCCCGCCGCCGTCCGCGCCGACGCCGAAACCCGCCTCGACGCCCTGGACCGCGCGGTACGCGCCCTGTTCCCGCAGGAGGCCTAGTGCCGCATCAGGCGACGCCGGCCCGGTTCAGCGAGCGCCCGCCCGAGGCCGAGGGCCGGTCCGTGCCCGGACACGGGGCGGGTGTGCCCGTTGTGTCGGGTCCACCGAAAACGAGCGCGGTGTTGCACCCACCCCGGGAACCCACGGACCTGTGCCGGTTAAAACCTCGCGCTCGGTGAGGTGTCCGGGCCACCGCGCGGCTCCGGCCGGCCGGGCGGGTCATCCCACCCGGTCGAGGATCAGGGGGAAGCGGTCGGGCGGGCCGTCGATCGTGAACGCGTCGGCGAGAGCTTCGGCGGCGCGCCCGAAGCGGTCGGGGCCGTCGGTGTGCAGAGTGAACAGCGGCCGTCCGGCACGGACCTCCTCGCCCGGGGCGGCGTGCAGCTCGACCCCGGCGCCGGCGGAGACCGGGTCCTCCTTGCGGGCCCGGCCCGCGCCCAGCCGCCACGCGGCCACGCCCACCCCGTAGGCGTCCAGACGCGTCAGCGTCCCCGTCGCCGGAGCGAGGACGTCGCGCTGTTCGGCGGCGACCGGCGTCGGGGCGTCGGGATCGCCGCCCTGTGCGGCGATCATCCGCCGCCAGGAGTCCATCGCCGAGCCGTCGCGCAGCGCCTCGGCGGGATCACGGGCGTCGTGGAGGCCGGCCGCCTGCAGCATCTCCCGGGCCAGCTCGACCGTCAGCTCCACGACGTCGCCGGGGCCGCCGCCGGCCAGCACCTCCACCGCTTCGGCGACCTCCAGCGCGTTGCCCACGCGGCGGCCCAGCGGGGCGTCCATCGCGGTCAGCAGCGCCCGGGTGCGCACGCCGTGGTCGGTGCCGATGGCCACCATCGTCTCGGCGAGTTCGCGCGCCGAGGCGACGTCCTTCATGAACGCGCCCGATCCGACCTTGACGTCCAGGACCAGCGAACCGGTGCCTTCGGCGAGCTTCTTGGACATGATCGACGCGGCGATCAGCGGGATCGACTCCACGGTCGCGGTCACGTCGCGCAGCGCGTAGAGCTTGCGGTCGGCGGGCGCCAGGCCGGGCCCCGCCGCGCACACCACGGCGCCCGTCTCGCCGAGCCGGCGGCGCATCCCTTCGGGGGTGAGGCCGGCGTGCCAGCCCGGGATCGATTCCAGCTTGTCCAGGGTGCCGCCGGTGTGGCCGAGCCCGCGCCCCGACAGCTGCGGCACGGCCGCACCGCAGGCGGCGACCGTCGGAGTCAGCGCCAGCGTGATCTTGTCGCCGACGCCGCCGGTGGAGTGCTTGTCGGTGGTGGGCCGGCCGAGCCCGGAGAAATCGAGCCGTTCGCCGGAGTCCAGCATCGCCCGGGTCCACGCGCCGGTCTCGGCGCGGGTCATGCCCCGCCACACCACGGCCATGCACAGCGCCGCCATCTGCTCTTCGGCCACCGCGCCGCGGGTGTAGGCGTCGACGACCCAGTCGATCTGCTCGCGGGTCAGTTCGCCGCCGTCGCGCTTGGCGGCGATGACGTCGATGGCCTCCATCGGATCCTCCCGTGGGGTGTCGGTGGTCGGGGCGGGTCGCCGGTGCCCGGCCCGGCGGGCGGCGGCCGCGCGAGGGCGGCCGCCCGGCTACCCGTCCAGGTCGTCGGGGCCGAACGCCTGGGGCAGTAGTTCGCCCAGCGCCAGCACACCGCGCGGGGTGTCCACCAGCAGACCCGCGCCGCCGTGCTCGTAGAGCAGCTGGCGGCACCGGCCGCACGGCATCAGCGGGTCGGGGGAGGGGCCCACGCAGGCGAAGGCGCGCAGCCGGCCGCCGCCGGTGGCGTGCAGGGCCGAAACCAGGCCGCACTCGGCGCACAGTCCCAGCCCGTAGGAAGCGTTCTCGACGTTGCAGCCCGAGACCGTCCGGCCGTCGTCGACCAGCGCCGCCGCCCCCACCGGGAACCCCGAATAGGGTGCGTAGGCGCGCTCTTGCGCCCGCGCGGCCACCGTACGCAGTCGCGGCCAGTCGACCTGCGCCGCCCCGGTACCGCCGCCGGGCGTGTGCTCGGCCATCGTCGCCACCTTCCGTGCCCGCCCGTTCCGGGCCGCTTGCGCGCCGGCCGCAGGCGCAGCCGCTCCTGTACCCCTACCGCACCCCGCGGCAGCGCCGCGCCGAGCCGGCGCCGGCGACGCGGCGTGCGCCGCCGATCCGGCCGCGCGCGGCCGGGCGCCCGCGGCTCACGCGCGCCCCTTGCGCCACTGCCGGCCCACGTTCGCCGGCGGGCGCAGGCGCTGGGACGCCAGCGCCAGCACCAGCAGCGTCGCGATGTGCGGGCTGTAGGTGACCAGTTGGCCGGGCAGCGCGTCGGTGGCGAAGTACCACACCAGTACCAGGACGCCCGCGGCCGCCGCGGCCACCGCCGACACCGGCGGTTTGCCGGCCGCCGCGGGCCATGCGCGCAGCGCCCGCACCGCCGCGGCCGCACCCGCGGCCGCGCCCAGTGCCGCGGCGGCCCACCACCAGGCGGCGCCGGTGGCCGCCGCCGCGCCGCCGACCGCGGCGAGCGCGGTGCCCGCGGCGAACACGCCGCCGACGCCGGCCACGCGGGCGAAGCCGGCGGTGCCGCGCGTGCGCCAGGCCGCCGCCGCCAGCACGGCGGCCGCGCCCGCCAGCAGCGCCAGCGCGATCAGCAGCAGCAGCGCGTGCACCGCGCCACCGCCGCCGCGCACCTGGAGCGCGTCGGTGAACCCGAACAGCCCGGCGCCCATCGCCAGCCCGCCCGGCCGCCAGTTGCCGAAGATCATGGCGGCGAGGCCGATGTAGCCGCGCCCGCCGGTCTGGCCCTCCTGGTACACCGACGAGGCCACCATCGCGAGGAAGACCCCGCCCATGCCGGCGAACCCGCCGGAGAACACCACCGCGGTGAACTTGTAGGCGTAGACCGGAACACCCAGCGACTCGGCGGCGTCAGGGTTCTCCCCGCACGAACGCAGCCGCAGCCCGAACGGGGTGTGCCACAGTACCGCGAACGTCAGCGGCGCCAGCAGGATCGCCAGCAGCGTCACCACCGACATGCCCGTCGTCAGCCCGGTGACCAGCGAGGCGGTGTCGGCCAGCAGGAAGACGCCCGAATCGCGCACCGGTGCCAGCGCATCGGCCACGAACGGCAGCCCCACCTGCGGGAACTCCGGAAGCTGCGGCGATTGGGCCGCGCCCCCGCCGGGGGTGTCGACGAAGAACAGCAGCGACAGGTAGCGCATCGCGCCCACGGCGAGGATGTTGATCGCCACGCCCGAGACGATGTGGTCCACGCCGAACGTCACCGTGGCCACCGCGTGGATCAGCCCGCCGGCCATGCCGCCCAGCACGCCGGCGACCAGCCCCGCCCACGGGTCGTCGAAGGTGAAGGCGAAGTAGGCGCCGAACCAGGTGCCCAGCACCATCATGCCTTCGAGGCCGATGTTGATGATCCCGGCGCGTTCGGCCCACACCCCGCCCAGCCCGGCCAACCCGATCGGCACCGCGAACGCCAGCGTCGCTTGGATGGTGCCGGGGCTGGTCAGCATCGGCTGGTCGGCGATGGCACGCACCCCCGCCAGCGCGACGAACGCCGCGAGGGCGACGCTGACGAAGCGCCACCGCGACCGGCCGCCGCGCCGGCCGCCGGCGGCCGCGGGGGCCTCGGTGACCGTCAGATCCTGGCTCATGACGCCGCCGCCTCCTCACGCTCGCCGCGGGCCAGTTCCCGGCCGACCTGCTGCTGCTGGTAGCGCAGACCCCAGCGGTGCACGACCTCGTACACCACGACCACGGTCAGCACGATGGTGGCCTGGGTGACCACGGCGATCTCCTTGGGAATGCCCTCGAAGTCCAGGATCTGGCTGGACTGGTCCAGAAACGCCCAGAACAGTGCGGCGAACGCGATGCCCACCGGGTGGTTGCGCCCCAGCAGCGCGATCGCGATGCCGGTGAACCCGATGCCGGTGGGGAAGTCCAGGGCGTAGTAGTGGGACTGGCCGAGCAGCTGGGGCATGCCCACCAGCCCGGCGATCATCCCGGAGATGACCATCGACAGCAGCACCATGCGCTTGATGTCGATGCCGCTGGCCCGTGCCGCGGTGGGCGACTGACCGGTGGCGCGCAGGTCGAAGCCGAACCGGGTGCGGTTGAGCATGAGCCAGTAGCCGACACCCACCAGGGCCGCCAGCACCACCAGCCCGAAGATGTCGCGGTCGGCGCCCATGAACCCGGCGGGAATGCCGGGGATCCACCCCGACTCCGGGATCTCGGGTGTGCCGATGTTGTTGGTGCTGATCTGCACGGCCAGCCGGTCGGTGTTGAGCATGTAGGCGGTGATGCCGGTAGCCACCGAGTTCAGCATGATCGTGGAGATCACCTCGGAGACGCCGCGGGCCACCTTCAGGTATCCGGCGATGCCCGCCCAGACGCCGCCGACGGCCACCGCGACCGCCATGACCACGATCTGGTGCACGACCGGCGGCATCACCCAGTAGCCGCCCACCGCCGCGGCCATCAGCGCCGCCAGCCGGTACTGGCCGTCCACGCCGATGTTGAACAGCTTCATCTTGAAGCCGATCGCCACCGCCACCGCCGACAGGTAGAAGGTCGTGCCGGAGTTGACCATGATGACCAGGCTGTCGGGCCGCAGCCCGAACTCCAGCATCCGGCTGAACGCGTGGAACGGCGCGACGCCGCTGATCCGGAGCACCAGCGCGGTCACCGCCAGCGCCAGCACGCCGGCCGCCACCACGGCACCGAACGACAGCGCCAGCGTGGTCGACAGCCGCCGGTACAGCAGGAACGCCGCCACCGAGCCGATCGCCCCGCCCAGCGGGTAGGCGGCCGGCTCGATCAGCCACCAGTCGACGATCCCGCCCGCCAGCAGGCCGAGGACCACGGCCAGTACCAGCGCGATGGGGGCGACCAGCAACCGGTGCATGCGCGTGTCGGCATCGTCGGTGGTGGGCCGGGTCGTCAGCACCGCAACGGCGAAGGCCGCCGCCACGCCCAGTGCCGCCGCAGCGGGCGCGAGCAGGCCCGTATCGGCGGCCGCGGTGACGCCCGCGCCGACCACGGCCGCCGCACCGGCAACCGCCGGCGGGCCGTAGGGGATCCTCATTCGCCGCCCTCGCCTTCACCGCCGGTACCGCCGGCGTCGTCGCGCAGACCGGCACCGGTCATCGCCGCACCCAGTTCTTCGGGCGTCACCGTCATCGGGTCGGCCTCCGCCACCAGTCGGCCGCGCAGAATGACGTGCAGCGTGTCGGACATGCCGATCAGCTCGTCCAGATCCGCCGAGACCAGCAGCACGGCGAGCCCGTCGCCGCGCGCCCGCCGCAGGTGCTCCCAGATCGCCGCCTGGGCCCCCACGTCCACGCCCCGGGTGGGATGGGCCGCCACCAGCACCTTGGGGCCGCCGCTCATCTCGCGCCCCACGATCAGTTTCTGCTGGTTGCCGCCGCTGAGCGCCTCGGCGATGACGTCGATGCCGGGGGTGCGCACGTCGTAGTCGGCCACGATCCGCTCGGTGTCGGCGCGCGCGCCGGCGCGGTCGACCCAGATGCCGCGGGAGTTGGGGCGCTCGCCCTGATGGCCGAGGATGCGGTTCTCCCACAGGGGGGATTCCAGCAGCATCCCGTGGCGGGTCCGGTCCTCGGGGATGTAGCCGACCCCCGCCTCGCGGATCGCCAGCGTGTCCCAACCGGTGATGTCGCCGCCGTCCAGCCGCACGCTCCCGGCCTCCACCGGCAGCATGCCCATGACGGCCTCGATCAGTTCGGACTGGCCGTTGCCCTCGACCCCCGCGATGCCCACGATCTCGCCTTCGCGGATGTTCAGCGACACGTCGTCGACGACCGGCCGGCCGCCGGGGTCGCCCACCCGCAGGCCGCCGACCTCCAGCATCGGTCGGTCGGTGACCGTGGAATCGCGCAGCTCGGGCACGGGGAGCTCGCCGCCGACCATCAGAGTGGCCAGCTCGCGGGCGGTCGTGCCGCCCGGGTCGACGGTGGCCACCGTGGTCCCGCGGCGGATGACGGTGATGGTGTCGGCCACCGACAGCACCTCGTCGAGCTTGTGCGAGATGAAGATGACCGTCAGGCCCTCCCGCTTGAGCTCGCGCAGGTTGTCGAACAGCTCGTCGACCTCCTGGGGCACCAGCACCGCGGTGGGCTCGTCCAGGATGACGATGCCGGCGCCGCGGTAGAGCACCTTGAGGATCTCGACGCGCTGGCGCTGGCCGACCCCCAGTTCCTCCATCAGCCGGTCGGGCTCCACACCCAGCCCGTACTGCTCGGACAGAGCCCCGATGCGGGCCCGCGCGCCCTGGCCGATGCCGCTGCGGCGCTCGGCGCCCAGCACCACGTTCTCCAGCACGGTGAGGTTGTCGGCGAGCATGAAGTGCTGGTGCACCATGCCGATGCCGTGCTTGATGGCCTCGGACGGGGAGCCCAGCCGCACCTCCGCGCCTTGGACGGCGATGGTGCCCTCGTCCGGCCGGTGCATGCCGTAGAGGGTCTTCATCAGCGTGGACTTGCCGGCGCCGTTCTCACCCACGATGGCGTGGACCGTTCCGGAGCCCACGGCGATATCGATGTCGTGGTTGGCCACGACCCCCGGGAACCTCTTGGTTATCCCACGCAGCTCGACGGCGGGAGGTTCCTCCCCGCCGCCGGACGGTGCGCTGCTCATCCGACTCCTAGCTGGCGAAAATCAGGCCGCCGGCGGCCGTTGCGCGCGAACGCGCGGCCGCCGGCGGCGGAGCTGGGGGAGGTGTGGATCGCGTCACCGGGGCCCGGAAACCTTTCCGGACCCCGGTGACGGGGCGTCTGCGGCCGGGCGGGCCCGGCTGTGCGGGACCACCTTAGCCTTCGCGCCTCAGGGCTCGCTCGGGACCTCGATCTCGCCGTCGACGATCTGCTGCTTGAGCTCGTCGAGACGGTCCTGCACGTCGGAGATCGCGTCCTCGTTGGACGTGGAGTAGCCGACGCCGCCGCTGGCGAGGTCGAAGCGCTGGATACCCGACTGCGCCTCGCCGTTCTGCACCGACTCCACGAACTCGAACACCGCGGTGTCCACGCGCTTGACCGCCGAGGTGATCACGTACTGCTTCTGATCCTCGGGGGCCGTCTTGTACTGGTCGCTGTCGACGCCGATGAACATCTTCTCGGCGCCGGCCACCGCTTCGAGCACGCCGTTACCGGAGGCGCCCGCCGCGTGGTAGATGACGTCGGCGCCCTGGTCCAGCTGGCCCTGGGCGGTGCTGCGGCCCGTCGCCGGGTCGGAGAAGCCGCTCATGTCCGGCGGCTGGGTGAGGTAGGCGGTCTCGATCTCGACATCGGGGTTGATCTCTTGCGCCCCGGCCACGTATCCGGCCTCGAACTTGTGGATCAGCGGGGTCTCGACACCGCCGACGAAGCCGATGTGGTCCTCCTCGGTCTTCAGCGCGGCTGCCGCGCCGACCAGGTAGGAGGCCTCCTCTTCGGCGAAGACCAGGCTGGTGACGTTGTCCTGGTCGGTGATCTCGGAGTCGACGATGGCGAAGTCGACGTCGGAGTAGGCGTCCTCGCCGGCCACGTTGATCATCGGCTGGGTGTAGGCGAAGCCCACCCCGATGATCACATCGAAGCCCTGGTCGGCCATGTTCTTGAGGCGTTCTTCCTTGTCGACGTCCGACTCGCCCTCGCTGGGCTCGAAATCCTGGATGTTGTCGGAGCTGATGCCCAGCTCCTCCTCGACCTGCTGCAGGCCCCGGTAGGCCGAGTCGTTGAACGACTTGTCGCCCCGACCGCCGACGTCGTAAGCGAGGCCGACGCGGATCCCGTCGTCGCCTCCGCCTCCGCCGTCGCCCTGGGCGTCCCCGCCTTCGGGGTTGTCACAGGCCGTCAAGGCCAGGGTCAGCACGCCTGCCGCGGTAGCGGAGGCGAGCTTGGCGGCTCGCTTGTTCACTCTTCACTCCCCTTCAGCCCTGAAGCGGCCCACGCGGGAGCCGCCGGGTTCTGCTGCCGGACGATATACGTTCCGTGAAATGTCACCAATCACCAGGGAACGGTTGTTATGAAGGCGAGAGCGAAGCGAAACGGACGTTACCGATTCGCCGGTCTGCTGTGGCCCCCTCCCCGTGTCACCAGGACGGCCGCTGGTACGCACGGGCAATTGTTGCCCAACGCCGCCGCATCTGTCCGGTCGCCGAGGGTGACGGCGCGTCGGTGCCGCCGCCGGCACGTCCACGGCGGATCCGGCCGGGAATCCCGGCCCGTCGGGGCCGGGTCACGTCGGCGTCCGGGACGGCGCACCCGCTTCGGCGCCGAGGAAGTCCACCGCGGCGTTCTTGAGGCGCCGGGCCGCCACGGCGGTGCGGTGGTCGCGCCCGGGCGCCCGCAGCGCCGTCCCGCCCACCGCGCGGGCGAGGTCCTCGGCGCCGTCGGCGAACTCGTCGCGTTCGCCGGCCAGCAGCAGCGCCGGGATCCCCGCGGGCGCCGGCGCGGCGGAGAACGGGCGGGCGGCCTGCCCGCGCGCACACGCCGCCAGCGCCGCCGCGTCGCCTCCGGGCAGTGCGGCCGCGGCGCGATAGACCTGCCCGAACGGCGACGTGTCGGACTCCGGATCGTCCAGGTCGGCGCCGGCGAACGCGTCGCGGGGCCCGAACCCGGCCAGCACCGCGCGGCGCACCCGCTGCGGCCGGCGCACCGCCAGCTCCCAGGCCAGCCGCGCGCCCAGCGAGTAGCCCACGACATCGGCGCGGGCCATGCCCAGCGCGTCCAGCAGGGCCTCCAGGTCGCCGACGAAGGCGTCGAGGGAGTAGGCCGCCGGGTCGTGCGGCTTTCCGCTGCCACCGTGCCCGCGCAGATCGCAGCCGAAGACCGGCAGGCCTTCCAGCGCGCGCGTCCAACCGGTGCTCTCCCAGTTCAGCCGGTAGTCCGAGCCGAACCCGTGCACCAGCAGCACCGGCACGCCCGAGGCGTCCGGCGGGGGAGGGGTGTAGCGCAGCGGAACCTCGCGCTGCAGCGTGTGCCGGGTCATGGGCGGTCCCTTCGCAGGTCTCCCCGGGCGGCCGGCGCGGCGTGCGCGCGGTCCCGGGCGGGCGTCTCGGTCGGCGGCGGGATCACGATCCCGGCTCGTCCTCGGGCGGTGTGAGCCGGACGCGCCGGCGCGCCGGCGCCTCTTCGCCGGGCACCGTGCCGACGATCCCCGCCGCCTCCTCCTCGATCTCGAAGGTGACCAGCGGCGCCCCCACGGCCACCGTTTCGCCCTCCTCGGCGTGCAGGCGCGCGACCACGCCGCTGTGCGGAGAAGGGATCTCCGCCGCCGACTTGGTGGTCTCGACCTCCACCAGCGGCCCGTTGCGCTCCACCCGCTCGCCGGGCCCGACCAGCCACTCCAGCACGGTCGCCTCGACCAGCCCTTCGCCCAGGTCGGGAAGGTGGAACGTCGTCTCGCTCGTCGTCATCGCTCGAATCCCCCTCAGCCGAAAGTCCGCTGCACCGCCGACAGGATGCGGTCCACCGTGGGCAGGTACTGCGGTTCCAGCGGGCCCGCGGGGTAGACCACGTCGAACCCGGCGACCCGCTGCACCGGAGCGGCCAGCCGCGCGAACGCCCCTTCGGTGATCAGCGCGCTGACCTCGCCGCCCAGACCCGCCGTCAGCGGGGCCTCGTGGACCACCACCGCGCGCCGGGTGCGGCGCACCGACTCCGCCAGACCGGCCGCGTCGATCGGCTTGAGCCAGCGCAGGTCCACAACCTCCAGCTGCACACCGTCCTCGGCGGCGGCTTCGGCCGCCTGCAGGCAGCGGTGCACCATCGCACCCCAGGCGACCAGCGTGGCGTGGCGGCCCGAGCGCACCACACGGGCGGTGCCCACCGCCGGGTCCCCGCCGGAGTCCGCGCCGGCGGGGGCCGGGCTGCGGTCCCAGTAGCGTGCCTTGGGTTCCAGGAACACCACCGGGTCGTCACTGCGCACCGACTGCAGCAGCAGGCGGTAGGCGTCGGGTGCGTCGGAGGGCGCGGCCACCTTCAGCCCGGGTACGTGGGCGAAGGCCGCCTCCAGGCTCTCGCCGTGGTGCTCGGGCGCCTGGATGCCCCCGAAGCTCGGAATCCGCAGCGTGATCGGCATCGGGGCGGCACCGCGCGAGCGGTAGTTCATCCGCGCGATCTGATTGACGATCTGATCCATGGCCGGGTAAGCGAACCCGTCGAACTGCAGCTCGGGTACGGGGCGCCGGCCGTTCATCGCCAGCCCGACGGCCATCCCCGCGATCGCCGCCTCGGACAGCGGGGTGTCGAAGACGCGGTGCTCGCCGTGGCGCCGCTGGAGCCCCTCGGTCACGCGGAAGACGCCGCCGAGCCGGCCCACGTCCTCGCCGAAGACCAGGGTCGCCGGGTCCTCGGTCAGCGCTTCGTCCAGCGCCAGGTTCAGCGCCTCGCGCATGGTGGCCGGTGCGGCGGGCGCCTCGGCGGCTCCGGACGCGACGGCGGCGGTCGGGCTCATGCGACTTCCTCCTGCCAGACGCGGCGCTGGCGGGCCAGCTCCTCGGTGGGTTCGCGGTAGACGTGGGTGAACAGGTCCGAACCGTCCGGCTCGGGAGTCGTGCTGACGGCGTCGCGGATGCGCTCGGCCTCGGCGCGGCCCTCGGCCTCGGCCCGCTCGAAGAACGCGGCGTCGGCTTGCCCGGCCGCCTCCAGCGCGGCGCGCGCACGGGGCAGCGGGTCGCGCCGCTCTCCGGCGCGCTCTTCGCCGGGGTCGCGGTAGCGGGAGGTGTCGTCGGAGGTGGAGTGCGGTGCGGCCCGGTAGGTCAGCGCCTCGACCAGGCTGGGCCCGCCGCCGGCGCGGGCGCGGTCCAGCGCCTCGCGCACGGCGGTGTAGACCGCCGCGGCGTCGTCGCCGTCGACGGCGGTGCCGGGCATGCCGTAGCCGGCGGCGCGCGCGGCCACCGACCCGCCCGCGATCTGGTGCTCGTTGGGCACCGACAGGGCCCACCGGTTGTTCTGGCACACGAACACCACGGGTGCGCTCATGACGCCGGCGAGGTTCATCGCCTCGTGCACGTCGCCCTCGGAGCTGGCGCCGTCGCCGAAGTAGGACACCGCGCAGCCGGTGCGCCCGGCCAGCTTCTCGCCCAGCGCCCAGCCCACGGCGTGCGGGACGGGGCCGCCGACGACGGCGTTGACCGGCGCGAAGCGCGAAGCCGCGGGGTCGTACAGGCCGCCGTGCCACAGCGCGCGGTGGCTGGCCATGTAGCCGGCCATGTCCACGCCCAGCGCCAGCGCGACGGCCATCTCGCGGTAGGTGGGGAACGCGAAGTCGCGGCGGGGGTCCATGGCGGCCGCGCTGCCCACCTGGGCGGCCTCCTGGCCGCGCAGCGAGACGTAGGCGGGAAAGACGCCCTGGCGCTGCAGGGCCACGGCTTCGGTGTCCAGCAGCCGTGCGGTGAGCATCGTCCGGTACAGGCGGCGCGACAGCTCGGCCGGCAGCGCGGGGCCGTCCAGCCGAGGGGGATCCTCGCGGGTCAGCATGTGCGGCGCCTCCCTGGTGCGGTGCCGGGGCGGGGCGCCCCGGTGGTATCGACGATCTTGATTGTGCTTCGAACATCGACAGTTGCGCCAGACTTGCGCGAAAAATGGATACAGAAGCGGACTATTTTGGCATCAACGTACGCATACGTCTAACCAAGCGGAGCGCAGTCGGACCCCGCCGAGACGTGCCGAGAAGCCCCTGCGGGGACGGTCCGCGCGGCCCGCGTGCCCCGCGGCCGCGCCGGGTCACAGGTCGGGCAGCGGGTCCTGCGGAAGCGCGGCCGCGCCGTCCAGTTCGGCGTCGCAGGCGTTGACGACCGAGACGTACTCGTCGTCGACCTCGAACGTGCTGCCGCCGAGGTGGAACGTGGGAATGAGGTGGGTGTCGACCGGGCCGATGCGCACCTGGCGCGGGAACACGCGCCAGACGCCCTTCGGGCGGTTCCGGCTCCACAGCCGGTTCACCAGCACGGTCACCGCGGAGTCGGTCACCACCACCACGAAGAAACTCGATTCGTTCCACGACGCGGGGAAGATGTAGCGGATGCGGGCACCGGCCGGCAGGAAGCCCCGTGCGCGCTCGCGGACCTCGGGCGAGATGGGCATGGCGCCTCCTAGCGGTCAGCGCGCGCGCACGCCGCGCGTCCTGTCACCATGGTACGTGCGCCGCCTTCTGCGGCCGAGTACCGAACGCGCGGCCAGGGTGGCCGAACCGCCCCGAGGTTGGCGACAATTGACCGGAAACGACGGGAAGCCGATGGTCGCCCGCCCGGCCGTCGCTCAAGGCGAAACCCCAGGAGTTGTTGAGGGAATGGCCGACGGCCAGCAGTCGCAGGAGAGCGGGCGCCCGCAGGACGCCGCGGAATCCCGACGCACGAAGTCCCTGCGGCCCTCGTCGGCGGGCGCGGACGGCGAGCGCACCCGGCGCCGCTCCCGGCGGCTTCCCGACGCCACCGACGAGATCATCATCGGCGCGCTCGCCGACGACGCCCGCACCGGCATCACCGAGATCGCGGGCATGGCCAACGTGTCGCGCGCGACCGCCTACAACCGCATCAAACGGCTCACCGACGACGGCGTCATCCGCGGATACTCCGTGGTGGCCGACCACGCCCGGATGGGCCTGGGCGTCACCGCGCTGGTACTCATCTCCGGCAGTCAGCCCGACTGGCGGGCCAACCGCGAAGTACTCTCCTCCTACCCCGAGGTCGAGTACTGCTGGTACGTGGTGGGATCGGCCGATATCGTGCTCCTCGTGCGCGTGGCCGACACCGACCAGCTGCGCGATCTGATCCTTACCCGGCTGCAGGCGCTTCCGGGCGTCACCGCCACCCAGACCCTCACGGTCATCGACGAGGTCGTCCACCGCCCGGTGGTGCGCCCCGAGGACTGACCGGCATCCGGCGGGTCCCGACGCCCCCGCCGGATCGGGCGCCGCTGCGGACACGACCGCGCCCGCCGGAAGCTCCGGCGGGCGCGGTGCCGCGTGACGCGGGCGGGCGCTCAGTGCGGGAGCGCCGTGGGGGAGCGCTCCGCGGGGACGCGGTTACAGGTTTCCGGGCCCGGCGCCGTCGGTGACGATGCCGGGGATGTCGTCGGCGCCGGTCGTACCGCCGTTCTCCGTCGCCCACCCCACCGGCGCATCGGCCGCCTGCGCCGTGTCCGCCACGGGCGCCGCGGTCTCGGTTCCGGTGTCGCCGGCGGCCAGGGTGCCCGCGATCAGCGCGGCGCCCGCGCCGAGGGCGACGAATGCGCCCGCGGAGGTGAGCACCCGCGTGCGGGTAGGGCGGTGTTTCCCGGTGCTGTTCCATTCTTCGGGTCTCCTAGCGGGAGAGGAACGGCCCGATCGCTCGGGCGGGACGTGCCGGTTCCGGTTCGGATGGAACCGTCCTCAGGTGACCCCGGGCAGGGTGTCCCCAGGGGGCCGCGCCGGGCGCAGCTGACGACCGGCGGGCCGGATCTCCGTCGTCACGGATATGGGAAGCGCTTTCCAGTGCTCGGAAACGCACGGGAGTACCATGATCGTGTCAACGACACGTGGTCGGGCGATTACGTATGGATGTCCTCGTCCGTGCGTACGCGGGTTGCTGTCGGCCGGTCGCCGCCCCCGGTGCGCCGGCTCCGGCCCGGGTGCCTCTCAGCCCTGCGCGGCCGCGGTGCGCTCGCGCTGCTCGCGCTGGCGGCGCTCCTCCTCGCCCAGCGCGATGGGCGCCGCCAGCCACTCGTCGGGGAACCCGAACGCCTCCACGAGCGTCTGCGCGTGCGGGCGCAGGCGCGCACACAGCCGGTCGACCTGCTGGGTGAGGGCCTTGGCGCGGGCGGCGGTCAGCCGCTCGTGCTCCAGGAACCAGGCGCGGTCCTCCTCGACCGCCGAGAGCACGAACAGGTCGCACACCGCGTTCAGCAGTTCGCGGGTGGACGCGTCGGGGCACCGGTCGATCGCGGCGACGAAGGCCTCCAGCACCACGCGCTCCATGTGCGCCCGGGCGGCCGACAGCACGTGGTCCTGGGCCTCGTTGAACACCTCCCAGGCCTGCGGGTCCGACGACGGCCCGGCCCGGCGCAGCCGCCGCGCGAGCCCGTCCAGGGTGTGCTTCTCCCGGTCTTCCAGCAGCCGCAGCTGCCACCCGCGGTCGTACAGGTCGGATTCGTCGCCGCGGCCGGGCGCGGCGTTGACCAGCCGCTCGATCAGCGAACGGGCGGCGGTGCGCTCGATCACCGCACCCAGGAACCGCCCGGCGGCGAAACGCGCCACGCCCAGCGGGTCCAGCTCGCCGAACTCCTGGCGGTAGTCGGTCAGCAGGCCCTTGGCGACCAGCTGCAGCAGCACCGTGTTGTCGCCCTCGAAGGTGGTGAAGACGTCGGTGTCGGCCTTGAGCTGGGGGATCCGGTTCTCCTGGAGGTAGCCCGCGCCGCCGCAGGCCTCACGGCAGGTCTGGATCGTGCGGGTGGCGTGCCAGGTCGACAGCGCCTTGATCCCGGCGGCACGCGCCTCCAGTTCGCGCTGGCCGCGCTCGTCGTCGCCGGCCCCGCCGCCGTGGCGTTCGTGCAGGGCGCCCACCAGCTCCTCCTGGGCGAAGTGCAGGGCGTAGGTGCGCGCCAGCGCCGGAAGCAGCCTCCGCTGATGGGCCCGGTAGTCCAGCAGCGCGACCTCCTCGCCGGTGTCGGGCCGGTCGAACTGGCGGCGGACGTCGCCGTACCGGACCGCGATCTCCAGCGCCGCCTTGGTGGCGCTGCCCGCGCCCCCCGCGACGCTGATGCGGCCGCGCACCAGCGTGCCGAGCATCGTGAAGAAGCGGCGGTTGTCGCTGTCGATGGGGCTGGAGTAGGTGCCGTCGGCGGCGACGTCGCCGTAGCGGTTGAGCAGCGCTTCGCGGGGAACGCGCACGCCGTCGAACCACAGCCGGCCGTTGTCCACGCCGTTGAGTCCGGCCTTGGGGCCGCAGTCGCCGATGCGCACACCGGGCGTCACAGCGCCGCCGGCGTCGCGGATGGGCACCAGGAGCGCGTGCACGCCGTGGCTGCGGCCCTCGGTGATCAACTGGGCGAAGACGACGGCCATGCGCCCGTCGCGGGCCGCGTTGCCGATGTAGTCCTTGCGGGCGGCGTCGTCGGGCGTGGTGACGACGAACTCCTCGGTGGCCGGGTCGTACTCGGCCGTGGTGCGCAGCCCCTGAACGTCGGAACCGTGTCCGGTTTCGGTCATGGCGAAGCAGCCCGGAAGATCCAGCGACATCACCCGCGGGAGGTAGGCGGCATGGTGGCGGGCGGTGCCCAGCGCCTGGATCGCCCCGCCGAACAGCCCCCACTGCACACCGACCTTGACCATCAGGGACAGGTCGCACACCAGCATCTCGAAGGCGACCACCGATCCGCCGACGTCGTCGGAGCCGCCGTACTCGGCCGAGAACCCGTAGCCCGACATCTTCCCGCCGGCGATCGCGGTGATCTGGTCCAGCACGCGCTCGCGGTGCTCCTCCACGCCCATTCCCGCTACGGGGCGGAACCGCTCGCCGCGCAGCCGTTCGCGCGCCAGCTCGCGCACGCGCCGCCAGCGCCCGTCCAGCAGGGCGCGCAGCTGCGCGGGGTCGCCGGTGAGTGCGTCGGCGTCGGTCATGGGGCCCCCTTCCGCGGCCGGTCGAGGCCCGTGGGCCTCCCGCACCGTCGTACCACGCCACGCCGCCGCCGGCGCAGGCGGCGCACCGCCGTCGTCGGGCGATTCGCACGAAGATGCGGCGGGATGTCGTAGAACCCGCTTCCCGAGGGAAAGGTAGGAACCACGTGGAAATCATCCTTCTCCGCCCGTGTGCGGGACGCACCGGCGTCCGGACGGGCGGCGGATGCGGCGGCGACGAGCACGGCGCGCCGGGCCGCGCGGTCCGGCGCCGTCGGAACGAGGGGGTGTGCGGATGGAGACCCAGCAGCGTCCGGACGTGGAACAGGCCGACGCCTCCCACATCGAAGCCATCGTCGACCTCGCCGACCGGTGGCGCCGCGATTACCGGCGCCACGCCCCCGGATTCCGGGACCCTGCCCCCGACGCCCGCGAACGCCACCGCGCCCGTGTCGGCGCGATCGTCGCCGACCGCCGGAGCGGACTGGCCCTGGTGGCCACGCGCGGGTCGGAGCCGGCCGGGTGCCTGCTGGCGGTGCTGGGCCCGGCCGCCGACGTCTACGCCCCCGGCGGCGAACTCGCCCGTATCGACGACTTCTGGGTCGCCGATCCCGCCGACTGGTGGGGCGCGGGCGCCGCGCTCCTGGAAGAGGCCCGCCCCCGGCTCAGGGCACTGGGCGCGGCCCGCATCGTCGTCGAGGCCGGCGGCCACGACTCGCCCAAACAGGCGTTCCTGTGGCGCTCCGGCCTCACCCTGGCCTCCGAGCGCTACCAGGCGTCGCTCTAGCGGGAGTCCGCCGCGCCCGGCCGGTGGACCGCCTCCGACCGTCGTGCCGCAGCGGCCGCCGGGTGCGGATCCGCCGAGGGCGGGGGAGGCGGGCCGACGTGCCGGTGCGGTACCGGGCCGGCGCCGCACCGGCCCCGCCCGGACACGTCGCGGAGCCGGCGATGTTGAAAACCGGCGCACCGGGGGCAGGGATAGTGCCACGTCCGAGACACGGAGGATGCGCCATGTCCTACATCACCGCGAACGACGTGCAGAACTACATCCACGGCATCTGCTTCAAAACCGGCCCGCCCGGACGCGTCGGAGCCGAAACCGAATGGCTCGTCCGCGACCCGCTGCGCCCCCGCGAACCCGTACCACTGGCCCGGCTGTCGTCCCTGGTCGAGGCGATCGGGACACTCCCCGGCAACAGCACCGTCACCTTCGAACCCGGAGGGCAGCTTGAGCTCAGCTCGCCGCCCCTCCGCGGCCCCGGGGCCGCCCACACCGCCCTGGCGCGCGACCTCGCTCTGATCCGCACGCGGCTGCACGCCGCCGGCCTGGTCCTCGACGGAAACGGCCTGGATCCGCGGCGGCCCCCGGTCCGCCAGCTCACCCTCCCGCGCTACACCGCGATGGAGGACTACTTCCACTCCGCCGGATGCGCCACCGGCCCGCTGATGATGTGCAGCACCGCATCGCTGCAGGTCTGCCTGGACATCGGCGCCGACACCGCCGACGCCGCACACCGCTGGCGGCTGGCCAACCGGCTCGGGCCGCTGTTCGTCGCGGCCTTCGCCAATTCGCCCATCCACCGCGGCCGCGCGACCGGCTGGCGCTCCACCCGCTGGGCCATCTGGGACGCCATCGACCCCACCCGCACCAGCCCCGTCGCCTCCGGCGACCCCGTCGCCGCCTGGACCGGCTACGCCATGCGCGCCCGGATCATGTCGATCCGCGACGACACCGGGTCCTGGGTCGTCGACCCCGGCATCGCCTTCGGCGAATGGCTGGCCCGGCACCGGCCCCGCCCGCCCACGCACGACGACCTCGTCCACCACCTCAGCACCCTGTTCCCGCCGGTACGGCCGCGGGGATGGCTGGAACTGCGGATGATCGACGCGCCGCCCGCCCGCTGGTGGCCGGTGCCCATCGCCGTAGCCGCGGCGCTGCTGGACGATCCGGGGGCCGCCCGGACCGCCGCTGAAGCCGTCGACCGCCTCGGCGGGGGCGCCGACCCCGGCCGCCGGCTGTGGGAACGGGCCGCGCGCGCCGCACTGACCGATCCCGCCCTCGCCGAATGCGCACGCACCTGCTTCGCCGCCGCGTCCGAGGCGCTGGGGCGGATGGACGCAGCCGACCTGGTCGGCGTCGTCGACGAGTACCGCGAGCGCTTCATCGAGCGCGGGCGCTGTCCCGCCGACGCGCAGCGCCTGGACATGGCCGCCTGACACCGCCTTCGTGACACCGGTTTCCGCACCGCTCTCCGCACCGCATTCCCACGCCGCATCTCGACCGCCGCCGCGGGACCTGCGCCCAGCGCCCGGACCGGACGCGCCGGGCGCCGCCCGCGGCAGGGAGGAGACCGCCATGACCGCCGACCCCACCGCCGAGCGTGCCGCAGCCGAGGATCTGCGCAGCCGCATCGCCGCCGAACTCGACACCGGACGCGCCCGCAGCGTCGGCCTCACCCTGGAGGCCCTCGACGAGGCCGAGCTCGTCACCCAGCACTCGCCTCTGATGTCACCGCTGGTATGGGACCTCGCCCACGTCGGCAACTACGAGGAGCAGTGGCTGCTGCGCGCCGCCGCCGGCGGCCGGGCGCTGCGCCCCGACATCGACGTCCTCTACGACGCGTTCGAGAACCCGCGCGCCGAACGCGTCGCCCTCCCCCTGCTCTCGCCCAGCGAAGCCGAGGACTACAACGCCCGCGTGCGCGACCGCGTGCTCGACAGCCTGGACCGCGCCGCCCTCCACTCCGACGACCCGCTGCTGGGCGGCGGATTCGTCTACCACATGGTCATCCAGCACGAGCACCAGCACGACGAGACCATGCTCGCCACCCACCAGTTGCGCGGCGGAGCCCCGGCGCTGCAGGACCCGCCCGCACCGCCCGCGCCGGGCGCCTACACCGGCCCCGGCGAGGTGCTCGTCGACGCCGGGCCCTTCACCATGGGCACCACCGCCGACCCCTGGGCCTACGACAACGAACGCCCCGCCCATACCGTCGACCTGCCGCCGTTCTGGATCGACGCCCGCGCCGTCACCAACGCCCAGTACCTGGAGTTCGTCGCCGACGGCGGCTACGACGACCCCCGCTGGTGGAGCGAGCGCGGCTGGGACTGGCGCACCGGTTCGGGCACGAGCGCGCCCGCCTTCTGGGCCCGCGACGGCGGCGCCCGGGTGCGGCGCCGGCTGGGCCGCGTGGAACCGCTGCCCCTGGACGAGCCGGTGCAGCACGTGAGCTTCTACGAGGCCGAGGCCTACTCCCGCTGGGCCGGCAAGCGCCTGCCCACCGAAGCGGAGTGGGAGAAGGCCGCACGCTTCGACCCCGCCACCGGCGACTGCCGCCGCTTCCCCTGGGGCCCCGACGAGCCTGAGGCCCGCCACGCCAACCTCGGCCAGCGCCTGCTGCGGCCCGCCCCGGCCGGAACCCACCCGGCCGGGGCCGCCCCCTGCGGCGCGCTGCAGATGCTCGGCGACGTGTGGGAGTGGACCTCCTCCGACTTCACGGGCTACCCCGGATTCGCGGCCTTCCCCTACCGCGAGTACTCCGAAGTGTTCTTCGGCGGCGACTACAAGGTGCTGCGCGGCGGCTCCTGGGCCACCCACCCCACCGCTGTGCGCACCACCTTCCGCAACTGGGACCACCCCGTCCGGCGCCAGATCTTCACCGGATTCCGCTGCGCCCGCGACGCCGGAGGCGGCACCGGAAACCGGGAGGACTGATGTGCCGCCACCTCGCCTATCTCGGCGCGCCCCGCACCCTGTACACGCTGCTCTACACCGACCCGAACGCGCTGCACGCCCAGTCCTACGCGCCGCGCAAGCAGCACCACGGCACCGTCAACGCCGACGGGTTCGGCGCCGGCTGGTACACCCCGGACCGCGCCGAGCCGCTGCGCTACCGCCGCGCGATGCCGATCTGGGCCGACGCGTCCTTCGCCGACGCCTCCCGCGCCGTCACCGCCGCCTGCGCGGTGGCGGCGGTACGCGACGCCACCCCCGGATTCGGCAGCGACGAATCCTGCGCCCAGCCCTTCCGCGGCGACACGTGGCTGTTCTCCCACAACGGCGCCGCCGAGGACGACGAAGCCCTCGCCGCCGGCCTCGGAACCCCCGCACCGCCGGGCGCCCTCGACGCCCGCACACCCGTGGACTCCGCGCCGCTGTTCGCTGCGGCGCTGCGCCACTGGCGCGCCGGCGCCGGCCTGGGGCCGGCCCTGGCACGGGTGGTCGTCCAGGCCCGCGCCTGCTCGGCCGGGCGCTACAACCTGCTCGCCTCCGACGGCGACCGCCTGGCCGCGACGGCCGACGGCGACACCCTCTACGCCCGCCACGGCGCCGACGGCGTGTGGCTGGCCTCCGAACCCCTCGACGACGATCCCGCCTGGCAGGAGATCCCCGACGGCTGCCTGGTCACCGCCGACCGGGGCGGCCTGCACACCCGCCCGATCACCGCAGCCACCTGAGGACGGAGGGTCCATGCTGCGCATCGACCACCACCTGACCGCCGACGACCTCGCGAAAGCGCTGCGGAGCGACGCGGCCGAAGGGCTGACCTCCAGTCCCAAGTCGCTGCCGCCCAAATGGTTCTACGACGAGCGCGGAAGCGAACTCTTCGAGGAGATCACCCGGCTCGCCGAGTACTACCCGACCCGGGCCGAGAGCCGGATCCTGCACGAGCGCGCCGGCGAGATCGCCGCCGCATCCGGCGCCGACACGCTGGTGGAACTGGGAGCGGGGTCGGGAGACAAGACCCGGCTGCTGCTGGACGCCCTCGACGGCGCCGGTACTCTGCGCCGGTTCGTCCCCGTCGACGTCAGCGGCGAATTCCTCGGCGCGGCCGCCGCCGCGATCGGCGGTTCCTACCCGGGCCTGGAGGTGCACGCCGCCGTCGCCGACTTCGAACGCCACCTGCACCTGTTGCCCTCCGGCGGCCGGCGGCTGGTCGCCGTCCTGGGGTCCACCCTGGGCAACCAGCCGCCCGCAGCCCGGGTGTCCTTTCTCGGCGACCTGCACAGCGGATGCACCGAAGGCGACACCCTGCTGCTGGGGGTGGACCTCGTCAAGGACCCCGCGCGCCTGGTCGCCGCCTACGACGACCCCGGCGGCGTCACCGCCGAGTTCAACCGCAACGTCCTGCGCGTGCTCGACCGCGAGCTGGACGCCGACTTCGCCCCGGACGGCTTCGACCACGTCGCCGTGTGGGACCCCGGCGCCGAGTGGATCGAGATGCGGTTGCGCTCGCGCGCCCGGCACAGCGTCCGCGTCGCCGCACTCGATCTGACCGTCGGCTTCGCCGCGGGCGAGGAGATGCGCACCGAGATCTCCGCGAAGTTCCGCCGCGAGCGCATCGAGGCCGAACTCGGCGCCGCCGGGTTCGCCCTGCAGCGGTGGTGGACCGACAGCGCCGGGGACTACGCCCTGCTGCTGGCGCGGCCGTAGGGCGCCCGCGCCGCCCCGGCCCGCCCCGCTCGCTGCGCCGGGCCCCGGCCCGGGCGGCGGGGCGCGCCGGGCGGACCGGGGCGGCGCGGGCTCCGGTACGGTATCCCCGTGATCAAGGTAGGAGTGTTCGGCGCCCGCGGGCGCATGGGATCCGAAGTCGTCAAGGCGGTCGAAGCGGCGGCCGACACCGAGCTGGTCGCCGCGGTCGACGACCCGTCCGAACGCGGCGATGTCCGCGGCGCCGACGTCGTCGTCGACTTCACCCACCCCGGCGAGGTCCTGGCCAACGTCCGCTGGCTCGCCGAGAACGGCATCCACGCCGTCGTGGGCACCAGCGGCTTCGACGACGCGCGCCTGGCCGAGGTGCGCGAGGCACTGGCCGCCAACCCCGGCCCCAACGTGCTGATCGCGCCCAACTTCGGCATCGCCGCCGTGCTGATGATGAACTTCGCCGCCAAGGCGGCGCCCTACTTCGAGTCCACCGAGATCGTCGAGCTGCACCATCCCAACAAGGCCGACGCGCCCAGCGGGACCGCCTACCGCACCGCCGAGATGGTCGCCCAGGCGCGGGAGCGGGCCGGCGCCGAGCCGATGCCCGACGCCACCGCCTCCGAGATCGCCGGCGCCCGCGGCGCCGAGGTCGCGGGAGTGCCGGTGCACGCGCTGCGCATGACCGGGATGATCGCCCACCAGGAGGTCGTCTTCGGCACCCACGGCGAGACGCTGCGCATCCGGCACGACTCCATGAACCGCGAGTCGTTCATGCCGGGTGTGCTGCTGGGTGTCCGCCGGGTCGCCGACCTGCCCGAGCGGGTGACCGTGGGGTTGGAGCCGTTGCTCGGCCTGGACTAGGAACCCGCGGAGCCGGCGGCCGGGCGCCCCGCCCGGCCGCGGCAGCGGGGTCTACACCGCGAAACCCAGCAGCACGAAGGTCTGGGCGGCCAGCACCCCGCCGAGGAGCGGCGCCACGATGGGCACCCATGCATAGGACCAGTCCGAACCGCCCTTGCCGGGGATGGGCAGCAGCTGGTGCGCGATGCGCGGCCCCAGGTCGCGGGCGGGGTTGATGGCGTAGCCGGTCGGTCCGCCCAGCGACAGCCCGATCGCCAGCACCAGGAAACCGACCAGCAGGGGAGCCACCCCGGTCCCGAACAGGTCGGCGAGGGTGCCGTCGCCGGATGCGCCCAGCGGGTTCATGTTGGCGTTGATGCCCAGGATCCCGAAGATCAGCATGAAGGTGCCGACGACCTCGGTGATGAAGTTGGCCGGGATGCTGCGCACCGCGGGAATCGTGCTGAAGACGCCGAGTTTGGCCCCGGCGTCGTCGGTATCGCGCCAGTGCGGAAGGTAGGAGAGGTAGACCACCACCGAGCCGAAGCAGCCGCCGGCGATCTGCGCCGCGAAGTAGCCGGGCACCAGGCTCCAGGGCAGCTCGCCGATGGAGGCCATGCCCAGGGTGACGGCCGGGTTGATGTGGGCGCCGCTGTACTGTCCGACGGTGTAGACGGCCATGGCCACCGCGAGGCCCCACCCGAACGTGACCACGATCCAGCCGCCGCCGGCGGCCTTGGAACGCGGCAGTGTGACACCGGCGACGACGCCGCACCCCAGCAGCGTCAGGATCGCCGTTCCGACGAACTCGGCCAGATACACCATGATGACCTCCGCCGTGACGCCGCCGCGGCCGGGTGGGACGCGGAACCGGCTGCGGGCGGTGTGGTCGCCTCCCGCGGCCGCGGTGGGCCCGCACTCCGGGGTCGGTGCGGAACGCTGCACAGAGTGTGATTCAAGTCACATTCCATGTCAATGGTCGTGGCGGCGGTGGTGCCGGGGACCGCGGAGGCCGGGGCGTACTAGGCATTTCCGTTCGCGGCCCGCGGTAAACGGACGGATCGCCGCGGGGCGTCGGGCCGCGGCGCCCCGCGCGCAGCTGCTGCGCGGTTCAGCCGAGTGCGCCCAACGCCAGGCCCGCCGTGAACAGGGCTCCGAACACCAGTTGCAGCCGGCCGGTCTCACCCAGGCCCGCCACCAGGCCGGCCCCTTCCTGCCCGCCGAGTACCCGGCGCACCGGCGGCACCGCCGCCGGCAGGGCCAGCAGCACCAGCGCCGCCCACCAGGTCGCGGCCGCCGTCGCGAGGCCGCCCGCGAAGGCGCCCGCGACGCACCCCGCGTACAACCGGCGCGTTCCCGCATCGCCCAGACGCACCGCCAGCGTGTACTTGCCCGTCTGCGCGTCGGTGTCCAGATCGCGCACGTTGTTGATCACCAGCACCGAGCACGACAGCAGCCCCACCGGGACCGCCGCCACCCACCCCTGCCACGGAACCGTTTCCAGCTGCACGAACACCGTGCCCACCACCGCCACCAGGCCGAAGAAGACGAACACCGACAGCTCGCCCAGCGCCCGGTACCCGTACGGGCGCCGGCCGCCGGTGTAGAACCACGCCGCCACGATCGCCACAGCGCCCACCAGCAGCAGCCACCATGCCGTGGTCACCGCAAGCACCAGCCCCAGCACCGCCGCCGCCGCGAAACACGCCCACGCGGCCGACAGCACGCGCCGAGGCGCCGCCAGCCGCGCGGCCGTCAGCCGGGTGGGGCCCACCCGCTCCTCGGTGTCGGTGCCGCGGATCCCGTCGCTGTAATCGTTGGCGTAGTTCACGCCCACCTGCAGCGCCAGAGCCACGCCCGCCGCCAGCAGCGCCTTCCACCACACGGCGCCGCCGGCACCCACCGCCGCGCCGGTACCCACCGCCACGGGGACGATCGAATTCGGCAACGTGCGGGGACGCGCACCCGCAACCCATTCGCTGACCGTGGCCACCGTCGGCTCTTCCTCCTCGCACCGGCCGCCCCGAGCGGTGCGCCCGAGGCCGGGGATCCACGTTAGCGCCGCCGGAGACCGCGGAAACGCAGGACGTGCCCGACGACGCCCGGTCAGGCGCTGATGGAGGCGTGCATCCGCACCATAGGAAGCGGCACCCCCAGGTTCAGGTCCCGCGTGGTGCCGTCGGCGCGCCATCCGGCCGCTTCGGCGAAGGTGCGCAGCGGGTTGTCCCGCTCCAGCACCCACAGCAGCGCGGCGTGGAAGCCGTCGTCGATCAGGTGGTCCACCGCGGCGTTCAGCAGCCGGCTGCCGTTGCCCTGGCGGGTGTGGTCGGGGTGCACGTGCAGCGCATAGACCTCGGCGTCGGTGCCCGGCCAGCAGTCGTCGTCGGCGGCCGGGCCGATCGCGGCGAATCCCACCACGGCGCGCTTGTCGGTGGCGACCAGCAGCCGGTGCCGGGAAGTCGGCGGGGAGGTCAGAGCGGCCTGCCACTGCTCGCGGAAGCGTGCGGCGGCCTCGTCGCTGCCGATCTCGCGGCGCACCGGTTCCGGCAGCAGCGGCCCGTACATCGCCTGCCACGCGGCGACCTGCACGTCGACCACGGTGTCGACGTCCGCCTCCCGTGCGGACCTGACAAAGCGCTCCGTCGACACCGCTACGCCCTCGATTCGTTCGCGTTCCACCGGTCGGCGCGCCCCGGCCAGGCAGGCGGCGCGCCACGCATGCTTTCAGCCGGTCGCGGCCCCCGGCAAAGCCGGGACCCCGTTCCGGCCTCAGGGAAAACCCGGGATCTGCCCGCACTACGACGCGGCTGCGTTCACCGTGCGCCGCGAGCATGGCAGCATCGTGCGGGTGAGCATCATCATCAGAATCCTCATCAACGCCGTCGCCCTCGGCGCGGCGGTCTACCTGATCGACGGGCTCAACGTCGACACCGCGTCCATGGGCGAGACGGCCGTGGTCTACCTGGTCCTCGCCATCATCTTCGGCGTGGTCAACGGAGTGATCAAGCCGATCGTCAAAACGGTCGGATGCGCCTTCTACATCCTGACCCTGGGCCTGATCTCCCTGGTCGTCAACGCACTGCTGCTGTTGCTGACCGCATGGATCGCCGGAGTGCTGGGCCTGTCGTTCACCATCGACGGGTTCGTCCCGGCCGTGCTCGGCGCGATCGTCGTGGCCGTGGTCAGCTGGGTGCTCAGCCTCGTGCTGCCCGGTGACGACGACTGACCGACCGCGGCTCTGCACCGTCCACAGCGGTGGCCCGGGACGCGTCCCGGGCCACCGCTTCCTATGGCCGCCCGGCGGTCGGCGCACGGCGGTGATGCACAGCGGCGAACCCGTGTACCCGGCGCGGCCCGGCGCCGCTGATCCGGGGCGGCGCTGCCCACTGCGCTGCGGATACCGGCCGGATCCCTATGGCGGAAGTACGGGCGGCAGGCCTGATGAGCCGGAGAGCGCCGCGTTCCGGTCCCCGCCGCACCCGGCGCCCAACAGGTCGGGTCATGGGTGAAAGAGACGGAAAATCCAGCTTCGGGGAAGGTCGCATGGGCGCAGGTGGCGCCGCGGCGCGATACGTTTTCCCTATGTCAGGCAGCACTTCGCCGAGCGCGCCTTTCGGCCAGATGTTGACCGCGATGGTCACACCCATGCAGGAGGACGGCGACGTCGACTACGACGGCGCCGCCCGCCTCGCTACCTACCTGGTCGATGAGCAGCGCAATGACGGCCTCATCATCAGCGGTACCACTGGAGAGTCGCCGACCACCAGTGACGAGGAGAAGGACCGGTTGCTGCGCGCCGTGCTGGATGCCGTCGGCGACCGGGCCGTGGTCGTGGCGGGCGTCGGAACCAACGACACCCGGCACAGCATCAGGCTGGCCCAAAGCGCCGAACGGGCCGGCGCGCACGGTCTGCTCCTGGTCACCCCGTACTACAACAAGCCCCCGCAGGAGGGGCTGCTCCGGCATTTCACCGCGATCGCCGACGCCACCGAGCTGCCGGCGATGCTGTACGACATCCCCCAGCGCACCGGTACCCCGATCGCGTCCGAGACCCTGGTGCGGCTGGCCGAGAACCCCCGCATCGTGGCCAACAAGGACGCCAAGGACGACCTCGGCGCCAGCTCCTGGGTGATGGAGCGCACCGACATGGCCTTCTACTGCGGTTCCGACATCCTCAACCTGCCGCTGCTGTCGGTGGGCGCGTCCGGATTCGTCAGCGTCGTGGGCCACATCGTCGGCTCCGACCTGCACGACATGCTCGACGCCTACCAGGAGGGCGACGTCGCTCACGCTCTGGCCATCCACCGGCGCCTGACCCCGGTCTACACCGGGATCTTCCGCACCCAGGGCGTCATCACCACCAAGGCCGTGCTGAACATGTTCGGCCTCCCCGGCGGCCCGGTGCGCACTCCGCTGGCCGACGCCTCGCCCGAGCTCCAGGCGCTGCTGCGCGAAGACCTCGCCGCGGCCGGCGTCAAGGGCCCGATCGGACTGGCGCCCCACCAGGAGGTGCCGGGCAGCGTGGTCGGCGTCGAACGGCTGACGGAAGGATCCGCATGAGCCATCCACATCCCGAACTCGGCCATCCGCCGCCGCTGAACGACGACGACCTGCGCGTCGTTCCGCTGGGCGGCCTGGGCGAGATCGGCCGCAACATGACGGTCTTCGAGTACCGCGGGAAACTGCTGATCGTCGACTGCGGCGTGCTCTTCCCCGAGGAGGAGCAGCCCGGAGTCGACCTGATCCTGCCCGATTTCGACTTCGTCCGCGACCGGCTCGACGACGTCGAGGCCATCGTGCTCACCCACGGCCACGAGGACCACATCGGTGCTGTGCCGTTCCTGCTGCGCGAGCGCCCCGACATCCCGCTGGTGGGGTCGCGCCTGACGCTGGCGCTGCTGTCGGCCAAGCTCGGCGAGCACCGGATCAAGCCCGAAACCGTGCAGGTGGGCGAGGACGAACGCCGCTCCTTCGGGCCTTTCGATCTGGAATTCCTCGCGGTCAACCACTCCATCCCCGATGCGCTCGCCGTGGCGATCCGCACCGAGGCCGGCACCATGCTGCACACCGGCGACTTCAAGATGGACCAGCTCCCGCTGGACGGGCGGCTGACCGACCTGGCCGGATTCGCCCGCGTGGGCAGCGAAGGCGTCGACCTGCTGCTGGCCGACTCCACCAACGCCGAAGTCCCCGGGTTCGTCACCAGCGAGCGCGACATCGCTCCGGTCGTCGACAAGGTCTTCGACGACGCCGACCAGCGCATCATCGTCGCCTGCTTCGCCTCGCACGTGCACCGCGTCCAGCAGGTGCTCGACTCGGCCAAGGCGCACGGCCGCAAGGTCGCCTTCGTCGGCCGCTCGATGGTGCGCAACATGAACATCGCGCGCGATCTGGGCTATCTGACCGTGCCCGAGGACCTGCTCGTCGACGTCAAACAACTCGACGACCTGCGCCCGAACGAGGCCGTGCTGGTCTCCACCGGTTCCCAGGGCGAACCGATGTCGGCGCTGACCCGGATGGCCAACCGCGACCACCAGATCCGCATCACCGAGGGCGACACCGTCCTGCTGGCCTCCTCGCTGATCCCGGGCAACGAGAACTCCGTCAACCGCGTCATCAACGGCCTGACCCGCTGGGGCGCGAAAGTGGTGCACAAGGGCAACGCGCTGGTGCACGTCTCCGGCCACGCCCCCGCGGGCGAACTGCTGTACGTGCACAACATGGTGCGGCCGCGCAACTTCATGCCGGTGCACGGCGAGTGGCGGCACATGCGCGCCCACGCCCGCATCGCCGAGAGCGTCGGGCTCGACCGGGACCGCATCTGCCTGGCCGAGGACGGCGTGGTCGTCGACCTGCACAAGGGCCGGGCGAGCATCACCGGCAAGGTGCGGGCGGGCTACGTCTACGTCGACGGCACCTCGGTCGGCGACGTCACCGAATCCGCGCTCAAGGACCGGCGCATCCTCGGCGAGGAGGGGTTCATATCGGTCATCGTGGCCGTCGACTCCACCTCCGGAAAGATCGTCGGTGAGCCCGAGATCCATACCCGGGGCGCCGGTATCGACGTCGAGGCCTACGACGAGATCATCCCCAAGATCCAGGATTCGCTGGAGCAGGCGGCCTCCGACGGCATCACCGACCCCCACCAGCTGCGCCAGCTCGTGCGGCGCGGGGTCGGGCGCTGGGTCAACGAGACCTACCGCCGCCGGCCGATGATCGTCCCGGTGATCGTGGAGATCTGACCCGTCGGCCCTCGGCCGGGTCGGCGGTCCGCCCGCCGGCCGCGGCCCGCCGGCCGCCCGCATGAGCGTCGCGGCCCGGCGGCGGCGACACACCGGTCCGGGGGGTGGCGACCGGCGGGCCGCGCGGCTGTAAGCTGCCCACTATGGCCACCCGTGCGCCCAAGACCCCCCAAGGATCCGGCGGCGGAGCGTCCCGGGGCGGCGGCACGAAGAAGAAGGCGCCGGCGCGCACGACCTCGTCGAGGGCCTCCGCCCAGCGCTCCCGCTCCGCCGCGGCCAAGCGCCCTCCGGCCGGCGCCGACGGCCCCATCTCGCTGCTGTTCGTGTGGACCGGGCGCGGTCTGCTGCTGGTCTGGCGGCTGATGGCCCACACGGTCGGCGGGCTGGCCCGCGCCATCGGCCGCAGCGCCCGCGAACTGGACCCCGACCTGCGCCGCGACGGGCTGGGCCTGGTGCTGCTGGCGCTGGGCCTGCTCATCGCCGCCGCGGTGTGGTGGGAGACCGAAGGTCCGCTGCCCGAAGCCACCCGCACCGTCGTCGTCGGCGCCTTCGGCGCTTTCTCCCCGGTGCTGCCGCTGCTGTTCCTGCCGTTCGCCTGGCGGCTGATGCGCACACCCGGCTCCGGCGAGACCGACGTCGGCCGGTTGTTCATCGGCTCCACCGCGCTGCTGGTGGGCCTGCTCGGGCTCATCCACATCGGCCACGGGATCCCCTGGCCCTCCGACGGAGCCGAAGAGGTGCGCCGCGCCGGCGGCATCATCGGCTTCGCCGCCTCCGGCCCCCTCAGTCTGCTGATCACCCCGTGGATCACCGGGCTGCTGCTGGGGCTGGTCCTGCTGTTCGGGCTGCTGGTGGTCACCGCCACCCCCGTGCACCGGATCCCGGAGCGCCTGAGCGCCCTCTTCGGCGGTCTGATGGAGCGCGAGGGCGGCCCCGACGCCGGGACGGACATCCTCGACACGCCCAAGGACACCGGGGGCACGGCCGAAAAACCCAAGCGCAAGCGCAAGCCGCGCGAGGACGCCCCCCGCGCGGCGGAGAACGGCGCCGGCGCGGCCGGCGCCAACGAGCGCCCCTACGACACCCCGGTGGTGGAGGCCAAGGACGGCCACGCGTCCGTCCCCGACCACACCCCTCCTCCCGAGGCCGCCGAGCAGCTGTCCCTGCCGCCGCGCGTCGTCGACGGCGACTACGAGCTGCCCCCGCCGCCGATGCTCGATCCGGGAACCCCGCCCAAACCGCGGACCCAGGCCAACGACACCGTGGTCGAAGCGCTCAACGGCGTCATGGACCAGTTCAACATCGACGCCGAGATCACCGGGTTCGCCCGCGGGCCGACGGTCACCCGCTACGAGATCGAGCTGGGCCCGGCCGTGAAGGTCGAGAAGGTCACCGCGCTCACCAAGAACATCTCCCTGGCCGTCAAGAGCGCCGACGTGCGCATCCAGTCGCCCATCCCGGGCAAGTCGGCCATCGGTGTGGAGATCCCCAACGCCGACAAGGACATCGTCAGCCTCGGCGACATCCTGCGCTCGTCGGTGGCCACCGCCGACGAGCACCCGCTGGTCGTGGGCCTGGGCAAGGACATCGAGGGCGCCAACGTGGTGGCCAACCTCGCCAAGATGCCCCACGTGCTGGTGGCCGGCGCCACCGGAGCGGGCAAGTCGACCTGCATCAACGGACTGATCACCTCGGTCATGATGCGGGCCACCCCCGACGAGGTCCGGTTGATCCTGGTCGACCCCAAGCGGGTCGAACTGACCATGTACGAGGGCATCCCCCACCTGATCACGCCGATCATCACGAGCCCCAAGAAGGCCGCCGACGCCCTGCAGTGGGTCGTGGGCGAAATGGACCGCCGCTACGACGACCTGGCCGCCTCGGGGTTCCGCCACATCGACGACTTCAACGCCGCGGTGCGCGCCGGCGAGCTGACGGCCCCGCCCGGCAGCGAGCGCGTCTACGAGCCCTACCCCTACATGGTCGTCATCGTCGACGAGCTGGCCGACCTGATGATGGTCGCCCCGCGCGACGTCGAAGACGCCATCGTGCGCATCACCCAGCTCGCCCGCGCCGCGGGCATCCACCTGGTCCTGGCCACCCAGCGCCCCAGCGTCGACGTGGTCACCGGGCTGATCAAGGCCAACGTGCCCTCACGGCTGGCCTTCGCCACCTCCAGCCTCTCCGACAGCCGCGTCATCCTCGACCAGCCCGGCGCCGAGAAGCTCGTCGGCAAGGGCGACGCGCTGTTCCTGCCGATGGGTGCCGGAAAGCCCATCCGGCTGCAGAACGCGTGGGTCACCGAGAAAGAGATCCGCGGGATCGTCGACCACTGCAAGCAGCAGGCCGGGCCCAGCTACCGCGACGACGTGGGCACCGCCGAGGCCAAGAAGAAGGAGATCGACGAAGAGGTCGGCGAGGACCTCGACCTGCTGCTGCAGGCCATCGAACTCGTGGTGACCACCCAGTTCGGGTCGACCTCGATGCTGCAGCGCAAGCTGCGGGTGGGCTTCGCCAAGGCCGGGCGGCTGATGGACCTGATGGAGAGCCGCGACGTGGTCGGCCCCAGCGAGGGCTCCAAGGCGCGCGACGTTCTGGTCCAGCCCGACGGCCTGCCCGGCGTCCTGGCGCAGGTCCGCGGCGACACGCCCGAGGAGTGAGCCGGCGCCTGCGCGCCGGCGGGGCCGGGGGCAGCGGGGATGTTCCTTCCGCCGGGAGGGCCCGCTCTGCGGCGTCTCTGACCCGTTGACGTAGTTTTAACCGCTTCATGGGGTGTGTCAGCGTGCCATTCCGGCAGTGGGTACGCAGAGTGGTGAGAGACCTACTCTGCGGTGCGGCGCAGTCGGGCGCGACCGCGCGCCGGAGCGGGGCCGAGGGTCGCGTCGCCCGGCGGGCGAGGCACCGCGACCGGACCCCCACCCTGGGAAGGGGCGGACATGAGCACGATCGGCCGGACCATCGCCGCCGCTCGCGAGAACGCCGGCTTCACCCTCGCCGACCTGAGCGCTCGGACCTGTATCCGCCGCACGGTTCTGGACGGCATCGAACGAGACGACTTCCGCGCCTGCGGCGGCGACTTCTACGCCCGCGGACACATCCGGTCCGTCTGCCGCGAACTGGGGATCGACTCGGGCGGACTGGTCGAGCACTACGACCGCGAGCACGCCCAGGAGCGGACGGTTCCGGCCTTCACCGGACGGCCGGTCGCCGGGCGCGCGGACCCGGACGAGCGGGATTCCGGCGAGCGCGGCTCCGGCGCCACGGCGCGCCCGGAGGCCGCAAGCGGCGCTGAGGGGATCCCCGGTGCCCGAACGGAGGATTCCGGTGCCGCACCCCCGGCGCAGCGCCCAGCGGACGCACACGCCGCCGCAGGAGCCGCGCAGCAGGCCGGTCGGGCGCCTGCACCGGCCGGTGCCGACGGGACCGGCCGCGAGCGGCGGGGCGGCAGCGGCGACGCGCCGCCGTCCGAGGCGGCGGGCGGCGCGGCGGCGGGCGGCGCGCACTCGGCCCGCCATGCCCGGCGCAGCGGATCCGAACGGGAGCGTTCCGACGAAGGGGCGCCCACCGCTGCCGCCGCTGCGGCCGGAACCGCCGATGGCGGCGACGTTCCCGAACCGCGGCGCGGGCGCAAGCCCTCCCTGCTGGCGGCCACCATCGCCGCGGCGCGCCGTTCCTGGCCACTGCTGGTGTTCGTCGCCATCGCCGGCGCGGCCGTGGTCACCGCCCTGATCGCCTGGCCCGGGGACCGCGACGGCCAGAGCGCGGGCGCGGGCCGCTTCGTGGAGCGGGAGGACGCCGCGGGCGACGGTCTCCTCGGGGAGCGCGAGGAGGCCGCGGGCGACCGTCGCCCCGGCGAGGGCGACGGCGACGGCGAGAGGGGCGACGCGGTGCCGGTCCCCGCCCAGCGCGAGGAGCGGGCCGAGCCCGCCCCCACCCCCGCCACGGCCGGCCTGGGCGCCGGCCTGAGCGGGGTCACCACCAGCGAGCGCAAGGCCGAACAGGTCCACCTCACCGTCAGCGCGCTCGACCGCGTGTGGGTGCGCATCATCGACGGCGACGGCCACAACCGCTTCTCCGGAGTCCTGGAGGAGGGCGACGTGCGCGCCTGGACCCACCCCGACGAGCTGGAGCTGCACGTGGGCAAGGCTTCCGCGGTGCGCATCACCGTCAATGACGAGCACATCGGCAGGCCCGACACCGCCGCCCGCGTGGACCGCTACACCTTCTCCGCCACCGACCTGGCCTAGTGTCCCGTGCTTGGAATCCGCTGCAGACATCCGCGAGGGGCCGGGGAGCGGGGATCCGGTGGGCGGCCCCGCGATACGCGGGAGCGACGCCCGGCGCGACCGTTCTCCCGCGTGTGTCCGGGGGCGGCGGGCCCGACCGGAGGGGTCGGCGGCTGCGCGGCGGGCCAACCCCCGGACGAAAGGACCTACCCTGGGAGGGGCGGGGAGTTCCGCCGCCCGTGAACCGCTCCCCTAACCTTGGAAGCCATGTCATCGCGCCGCAAAGTCTCGCTCGTCACCCTCGGCTGTGCCAGGAACGAGGTCGACTCAGAAGAGCTCGCCGGACGCCTCGAATCCGGGGGGTGGGACCTCGTCGACTCCTCCGGTGGTGAGCAGGCCGACGTCGTAGTCGTCAACACCTGCGGTTTCATCGACGCAGCCAAGCAGGACTCCATCAACACGCTGCTCGCTTCGGCCGAAGACGGCACCAAGGTGGTCGCCGCCGGCTGCATGGCCGAGCGCTACGGCTCCGAGCTGTCCGAGGCGCTGCCCGAAGCCGAGGTCATCGGGTTCGACGACTACGACGGGATCTCCGACCGCCTCGACGACGTCGTCGCCGGCCGCGGCCTGACTCCGCACGAGCCCCGCGACCGCCGTACCCTCCTCCCGATCTCGCCGGCCGAACGGCCCGAGGGCCAGGAAGCCCACGTGCCCGGCCACGCCCCCTTCGACACCGTCGAGCCGCTGCCCGACGGAATCGCCCCGGCTTCGGGCCCGCACATCCCGCGCCGGCGGCTCACCGGGGGACCGGTCGCCAACCTCAAGATCGCCTCGGGGTGCGACCGCCGCTGCACCTTCTGCGCCATCCCCGCATTCCGCGGCGCCTACATCTCCCGCCGCCCCGACGACGTCGTCGCCGAAGCCCAATGGCTGGCGGGCCAGGGCGTGCGCGAACTGTTCCTGGTCAGTGAGAACTCCACGTCCTACGGCAAGGACCTCGGGGACCTGCGCGCCCTGGAAGGGCTGCTGCCCCGCCTCGCCGCGGTCGACGGCATCGAGCTGGTGCGCGTCAGCTACCTGCAGCCCGCCGAGATGCGGCCCGAGCTCATCGACGTGCTGGCCTCCACCCCCGCGGTGGTGCCCTACTTCGATCTGTCCTTCCAGCACGCCAGCGGTCCGCTGCTGCGGCGGATGCGCCGCTTCGGCTCGCGCGAGCGGTTCCTGGAGCTGCTGGCCACCGTGCGCGAGCGCGCACCCGAGGCCGGAGTGCGCTCCAACTTCATCGTCGGGTTCCCCGGCGAGACCGAGGACGACGTCGCCGAGCTCACCGCCTTCCTGGAGGAGGCGCGGCTGGACGCCGTCGGCGTCTTCGCCTACTCCGACGAAGACGGCACCGAGGCCGCCCAACACGACGGAAAACTCGACGAGGACACCGTCGCCGAACGGGTCGACGGGCTCAACCGGCTCGCGGAGGAGCTGATGGCGCAACGGGCCGAGGAGCGCGTCGGCTCCACCGTGCGGGTCCTCATCGAGTCCGAGCTGGGCGACGGCGCCTACGAGGGCCGCGCCGCCCACCAGGCGCCCGAGGTCGACGGCAGCACCGTCGTACACGGCTCGGGCCTGGCCGTCGGCGACGTCGTCACCGCAACCGTCACCGAGGCCACCGGCGTCGACCTGGTCGCCGCGGCCGCCGACCCCGCGGAAACGCGATGAGCACCGACGACTCCGCCCCCACGCCCGCGCAGGGCGGTGTGCCGCTGTGGAACATCGCCAACATCCTCACCGCCAGTCGGCTGGTGATGGTCCCGCTGTTCGTGCTGTTCATGTTCCTGGACCACCCGGCCTGGCGGTTCGCCGCCTTCGCGCTGTTCGTCGGCGCCGCCGTCACCGACCGCATCGACGGCGAACTCGCCCGGCGGCACAATCTCGTCACCGACTTCGGCAAGGTCGCCGACCCCATCGCCGACAAGGCGCTGACCGGCGCCGCGCTGATCGTGCTGTCCATGCTCGGCGAACTGTGGTGGTGGGTCACCGCCGCCGTCCTGGTGCGGGAACTGGGCGTCACCGTGCTGCGCTTCGCCGTGATCCGCCACGGCGTGATCCCCGCCAGCCGCGGCGGCAAGCTCAAGACCGTGCTGCAGGTCGTGGCGATCGCGATCTACCTCTTCCCCTTGCCCGATCCGCTGCACCTGCTCGCCCATGTCGCCATGGGCGCCGCCCTGGCGGTGACCCTGTGGACCGGCGGCGACTACGTGTACCAGGTGCTGCGGACGCGCGGCGGCCGCAGCCGGGGCACCGCATCCCGATGAGCGGCGACGGCGGCGGCGCCCTCCCGGGTGCGCAGGCGGCCGCCGAGGCGCTGCGGGCGCTGGAGGCGGCCGGCGCCACCCTGGCCACCGCCGAGTCGCTGACCGGCGGACTGATCTCGGCGGCGGTCACCGGCGTCCCCGGTGCTTCGGCCGTCTACCGCGGCGGCGCCGTCGCCTACGCCACCGACCTCAAAGCCCGGCTGCTGGACGTACCCCGCGACCTGCTCGCCGAGCGTGGCGCCGTCGACCCCGACGTCGCCGGCGCGATGGCCGAGGGCGCCCGCCACCGGATGGCGGCCGACTACGGGCTCGCCGTCACCGGAGTGGCCGGACCCGATCCCCAGGACGGCCGCAGCGCCGGCACCGTTTTCGCCGCCGTCAGCGGCCCCCGGGGAGGTGCGCGGGTGAGCGGTCTCTCGTTCTCCGGCGACCGGGCCCGGATCCGGGCCCGCACCGTTGAGCAGGCGCTTCGTCTGCTCGGCGCCGAAGTGTCGGCTATTACGGGCAGATAACGGCACTCGGGCAGTTCCAAGGCCCGATTCCAGGGAACAAACCGTCATCAAGATCGTGTTATCCCTGCAGCGAACAGGAAGCCGTGAGGTGCGACGATCGGGCCAGAGGCAGGTACGGTGTTTTTCATGAAGGTCGCTACCGGTGGGAGGGAGCGCGAATGATGGTCCTGCTTCGTCACCTGACTGGTGACGTGCTACGGCGATTGAGGCAGCGACAGGGCCGCACCCTCCGCGAGGTGTCGGCCGATGCTCGAGTGTCATTGGGGTATCTCTCCGAGGTCGAACGCGGTCAGAAGGAGGCCTCCTCCGAACTGCTCTCGTCGATCTGCGGTGCCCTGGGTGTGCCGCTCTCCCAGGTGTTGCGCGACGTCGCGGACCAGCTCGCTCTCGCCGAGCTGCAGGAAGCCGCGCTGCTCAGCGGATCGGTTCCGGCCGAGTCCGTGCCCTCCCCCGAGCGCCTCGGCATCGACCCGGTACCCGACCGTGTTCCCGATGTCGTCGAGATGGTGGGTGTGTGACACCCGCCTGACCCCTGAACCCACCGCACCGTGGCCCCACGGCGCGCAACCGGCGAAGGCGCCGATCGCGGACCCCGCGGTCGGCGCCTTTTCGTGTCTCCGCGGCCTCGCGGCAGGGCACGGCACCGCGCGCCCCGACCGCGCCGTCTGCGGTCACGGGCCGGGGCACGGGGCGACCGCCGCATCGGCGTTTCCCTCTCCGCCCCGCAGGGCAGCGGACCCCGGCAAGGAACCAGGAACCGAACGCCGCATCGGGGGTTGAGCGACATGCCCAAGATTCACGGACCGCTTGAGGACGGCGCCCGCACGACCACAGGCGAGGTGCTGCAGGCATCGGTCGTGGACCTGATCGACCTCTCGCTGCTGGCCAAGCAGTGCCACTGGAACGTGGTCGGGCGCTCCTTCCGCTCGGTCCACCTGCAGCTGGACGAACTCGTCGACGTCGCACGCAGGCACACCGACGTGCTCGCCGAGCGGGCTGCCGCGATCGGCGTCACTCCCGACGGCCGTTCGGCCAAGGTCGCCGGCGACACCGAGAACACCCAGCCCGACCCCGGCCATCTCCAGGACGACAAGGTGATCGCCCTGATCGCCGACGTGCTGACCAGGGTGGTTTCGCGTTTCCGCGAACGGATCGCCACCGCCGGGGAATCCGACGAGGTCACCCAGGACCAGCTCATCGCCGCGGCCGAGGAGATCGAGCAGCAGCACTGGATGTTCGAAGCGATGCGCTGAGGCGGCGCCGCCCGGGCCGGCCCCGCCGCACCGCAGCGGGGCCGGCCCGGGCGGCCTCAACTGGCCCAGGCGTCGGGGTCCTCCGACAGCGTCCGCACCGTCGGCGGAAGCCGGCCCGTGGACACGTCCTCCAGCGTCACGCTCTCCAGGATGGAGCGCTCGCTGGCCCGCAGCGCGATCCACACCTGCTGCAGGCTGCGCGCGGCGCCGTCGTAGTCGACGTGTTCGGGGCGCTCCCCGCGGACGTTGGCCAGCGGGCCGTCCACCGCCCGGATCACATCGGCCAGCGAGATGTCGGCGGGGGAGCGGCCCAGCCAGTACCCGCCCACCGGTCCCCGCTGGCTGCGGACCAGACCCGCGCGGCGCAGCTGCGTGAGGATGTTCTCCAGGAACTTTCCGGGGATGGCCTGGGAGCGCGCCAGCTGTTCGGCCGTCACCGGGCCGCCGCTGGCGGCGGCGAGCTCGGCTGCGGCACGCAACGCGTAGTCGACCCGGGCAGAAAGGCGCATGCTGCGATTATGCCGCGAGACCCGGCGCCGGCGCGCCATCGGGGACCGGGTGTGGCGGGGAAGCGGCGATGAGCTGCATCTGATATGTCTCCTCGGCGGAACTCGACCGCGGAGCGCCCTGCGGCGCCCCGTCCGCGGGTGCGGAACCCGCGCCCGCCCCCTTCAGCCTACCGACGCCGCGGCGGGCGCCCCCAGTACCTCGGCGGCGCTCTGCCCGTTGACGCGCCCCGCCCCGTAGGTGCTGATGTGGGCCCGGCACTGCGGCCGCCACACCGGCAGGCCCATCTCCACCACCACGAGTTCCGGGCGCTGCCGGCACAGCTCTGCCACCAGCGCCCGGGTGTCGGCGTGGCGATGGGCGTCGCGTACCACCACGACCAGGTCGCGGCCCCGTGCCGCCTCCAGCACCTCCTGCGGGCGCGCGGACGCCGGGTTCAGCCGCCGCGTTCCGGCGAACCACGGCGACAGCCCCCACGGCACCTCGCCCGCCGCGATGCCGGCGGGCGCGTCGATCTCGACCACCACCGGGTCGTTCAGGGCTCCCAGGTCGCCGTCGACACGCACCGCCCGCCGCGCCGAATCCAGACCGACACCCTCCGCGGACGCGGAGGCGGGCCGGCCGGCCGTCCACGAACGCAGCCGCGCGGTGCGCGCCGCCGCCTCCTCCAGCCGCTCACCGCCCAACCGCCCCTGCGCCACCGCGGCGGTGACGGCCTCGCGGATGGCCGCTACCTGATCGGCGTAGACGAACCGGCCCAGGCACAGCAGGTCGCACCCGGCGATCAGCGCCTGCACCGCCGCCTCGGGCATGCCGATACGGGCGCTGACCCCCTCCATCTCGATCGCGTCGGTGATCACGGTGCCCTCGAACCCCAGGTCGGTGCGCAGCAGTCCCGACACCACACTGGGCGCCAGCGTCGCCGGCCCCGTCAGCCCCAGCTCCGGAAGCCGGATGTGGGCGGTCAGTATGCTCTGCACACCGGCCTCCACGGCCGCCCGGAACGGCCGCAGCTCCCGCTCGAACAGCAGTTCGCGGCCGGCTTCCACCACCGGAAGCTCCACGTGGGAGTCCTGGCGGGTGGCGCCGTGGCCGGGGAAGTGCTTGGCGCAGGCCGCCACGCCGCCTTCCTGCAGCCCGGTGACCGCGGCCGCGGTGTGGCGGGCGACCAGGGCGGCGTCGGCGCCGAAGGAGCGCGTACCGATCCCGGGGTTCTCGGCCACGGTGTTGACGTCGGCCGACGGCGCCAGGTCCAGGCTGAAACCCAGCTCGCGCAGCTGCGCGCCCAGCGACCGGTGCACCGCCCGGGTCAGGTCGGCGTCGTCGACCGCTCCCAGGGCCGCGTTGCCCGGATAGCCGCTGCCGCTGCGCTGCCCGATGCGGGTGACGTCGCCCCCCTCCTCGTCCAGCGAGATCAGCGGCGCCTCGGCCGCCTCGGCCAGGTGGGAGTTGAGCCGCGCCACCTGCTCGGGATCGGCGATGTTGTTGTGGAACAGGCAGACACCGGCCATCCCGTCCGCGAGCCCCTCCAGTACCCACCGCGGCGCGTCGTAGGACTCGAAGGGAACCAGCAGTGTGGCGTTGGCGAGGCGATCCAAGTGCGGATCTGCGGGCATGGGTGCTCCGTTCACGAAGGAAGGGGTGTGCGGTGCGGGCGCGCGGCGGTCCGGCGCCGCGCCGCCGGGGCGGCGCCGGACCGTGCCGGGAGGGGGAGGGGCGGGGTCAGCCCTTGACCGCTCCCAGGGTCAGCCCCGACACCATGCGGCGCTGGGCGAACAGGAAGAACGCCATCACCGGCAGGGTCAGCAGCGTGGAGGCCGCCATGATGGCTCCCCACTCGGTGCCGTAGCGTCCGAAGTAGTAGGACAGCGACAGCGGCAGCGTGTACTCCTCGGTGCTGCGGCCCAGGAACGTCAGCGCGACGATGAACTCGTTCCACGCGGTGATGAACGCGAAGATGCTGGCGGCCACCAGGCCCGGCGCCACCAGCGGCATCAGGATCCGCCAGAACACCGTCCACGGGCTCGCGCCGTCGATGGCGGCGGCCTCCTCCAACTCGCGCGGCACCGACGCCACGAATCCGCGCAGCATCATGATGGTGATCGGCAGCGCGACCGCCGTGTAGACCACGAGGATGCCCGTGAGGTTGCCCAGCATCTGCACGCCGGTGGCGTCCTGGAACCGGCGGAAGTTGATGAAGACCGAGATGATCAGCGCCTCGGCGGGCACCATCTGGATCACCAGCAGCAGGATGATGAAGGCGCTGCGCATCCGGAAGCGGAACCGCGCCACCGCCACCGCCGCCAGCAGCGACAGCACCGCGCCCGCCGCCACCGACCCCAGCGTCACGATCAGGCTGTTGACCAGGAACTCCCAGAAGTTCACCCCGGGGATCAGCTCGTCGTTGAGCACCCGGTCGAAGTGCTCCAGCGTCAGCGTCGCCGGGAACAGCCGCACGTCCTTGGAGAAGATCTCGCCGACGGGTTTGAACGCGGTGGCCACCATCCAGTAGACGGGAAACACCGAGAACAGGAATACGGCGACGCCGGCGGCGTACAGGCCGGTCCTGCGCACCAGTACCCCCACGGGGGCGCGGCGCCGGCGGCGCGGGGTCGCGGAGGCGGTCGCGGTCATCGGGTCTCCCCCTGGCGGATCATGATGCGCAGGTAGTAGGCGGTGACGACGAGGATCATCACGGTCATCACCACGGCGATCGCCGAGCCCATGCCGTAGTTGGCCGGGCTGGCCGAGAACCCCTGCTGGTAGATGTAGTACGAGAGCAGGTAGACCGACTTGTTCTGGAAGCTGTTGGCCAGGATGTAGAGCTGGGTGAACACCCGCAGGTCCCAGATGATCTGCAGTACCAGCAGCAGCGCGAACAGCGGGCGCAGCATCGGGAAGGTGACGTTCCAGAAGGAGCGCCACCCGCCGGCGCCGTCGACCCGGACGGCTTCGTACAGCTCGTGCGGGATGCTTTTGAGCCCGGCCAGCACCGACACGGCGATGAACGGGAACGACTGCCACACGATGACCGCGATCAGCACGCTGAACAGCGGGACCGGTTCGAGGAACCAGTTGTAGTTCAGCCAGCCGCTGCCCACGAGCCAGTCGGGCAGCCCGTCCAGCGCCACGTTGACCAGGCCGCGCTCGGGCAGGAACAGCCAGCGGAACACCAGCGAGGCGCTGATGGCCGGAGTGGCCCAGGCCAGCATCATGCCCACCGACACCGTCACGGAGAACCAGCGCGGCAGCTTGTGCAGCAGGATGCCGATCAGCGTGCCCAGCGCCATCGTGCCGCCCACCATGAGCACGCACACCACCACGGTGTTGCGCAGGATGGCCCAGAACTCCGGGTCGGTCAGCAGCCGGCGGTAGTGCGCGAAGCCGTTCCACTCCGGTGCCGGAGCGTTGGGCAGCAGGTTGCGGACGGTGTAGTCGTGCAGGGAGTTCCACACCATCTGCACGATCGGCCAGACGAGCACCAGGACCAGGATGGCCAGGGCGGGGCCGATCAGCAGGTAGGGCGTGGACAGGGAGCGGCGGCGGCGCGGCTTGGGCCCGCCGCCGGGGGGCGGCGGCTCAGGCGGGCTCTGCTCCCGCACCGCTTCGGCGGTTGGTGCCATGGGATTTCGCAATCAGGTCGGGGCCGGGGCGGCGGGAGGGGGCAGGCCGCCGCCCCGGCGCTCACCGAGAGGGCCGGAAACGGGTCAGGCGACCGGTTCGTTCAGCGTCTCGGTCAGCTCCTTGTTCGCCTCTTCCAGGACCGTTTCGGGGTCCTCGCCCTTGACGATGTCCAGCATCGCGCCGGGCAGGATCTTGCCGTCCTGGTCGGCGGCGTTCCAGTTCGGGGTGGCCGGGAAGAACTTGGTGTTCTTCATCTGCTCGGCGGCGGCCGCCTTCAGCGGGTCGGACTGGTACTCCTCGTTGTCGAGCATCTCCGGGTAGGCCGGGAAGAAGCCGCCCGCGTCGGCGTAGTCCTTGCCGCCGGTCTTGTCGCCCATCGTCGTCAGCAGGTCCCAGGCGGCGTCGGGGTGCTCGGTGGTGGAGAACAGCGTCAGGGCCGAACCGCCGGCGAAGGCCGGGGCGGTGCCGTCGGCGCCGGGGATGGGCGCCGCCTGGATCTCCTCCAGCACGGCGGGGTCCTCGGCCTGCTCCTCCATGGAGGTCAGCGCCCAGCCGCCGTCGATGTACATGCCGACTTCGCCGTTGGCCATGTCGGCCAGCGGCACCAGCTCGTTCTCGCCCACGTAGGCCTGCGGGGAGATGTTCTCCTCGGAGGTCAGCCCGGCGTAGAACTCGATGGCCTCCCGGGTCTCGGCCGAGGTGAGCCGGCCCTGCCACTCGCCGCCCTCCTGCACCGCGATCTCGCCGCCGTTGCTCCAGATGAAGCTGGCGATGCCGTTGGTGAAGTCGGTGGGGGCGGCGAAGCCGGGCACGTCGCGCTCGTCCTCGATCGCTGTGGCGACCTCGGTCAGCTCGTCCCAGTTCCGGGGCGCGTCCATGCCGAGGTCGTCGAGCCAGTCGGAGCGGTAGTAGAGGGTGCGCACGCCGGAGAACCACGGGATTCCGTACTGGGCGCCGTCATAGGTGCCGTATTCGACCGCGGCCTGGTCCATGTCGGCGACCGCGTCCCACCCCTCGGTGCGGGAACTGATGTCCATGACCGCGCCCTGGGAGGCCCAGTTGGCGACCTGGTCGTTGCCGACCTCCAGCACGTCGGGGGCGTCGCCGCCCGCCAGCGCGTTGGTGATGGACTGCTGGGCGTCGGCCCACGGGACGAACTCCACCTCCACCGAGGTGTCGGGGTAGTCCTCCTGGTAGCGCTTCTCGATGTCGTCGAAGTACTTCTGGAGCGAGTCCTGGGCGGTACCCATGACCCACACGGACAGGCTGTCGGGAGCCTCGGAGCCACCGCTTTCGGAACCGCCTCCGCCACAGGCGGTGGCGGCGAGCAGGACCGCCGTCGAAAAGGCTGCGGTCTTCAGGGATCTCATGCTGGTTTCTCCCTCCACGCGTTGCCGCGCGCGACGTTGCGTCGAGAAGACGCCCCCGGACATCTCTGGGTCGGCTGCAAGCGCGATGCGGGCTTCGTCGTCGTTCGGAGTGTGCTGGGATAGCGGGTGTGCGAACCCCCGCCCTGCCGGGCGTCGGGCCCGGCAGGGACTGCGGAAGGCGCCCGGTGCGCGCCTTTCGCGGATTGGGCGTTAAACTAACAAGAAACTTTCCTAATGGATAGAGAACGGGGTGTCACGGTTATGTCTCGACGTCCGGGGACTCCGCGCCTACTGCGCCAGCTCAACGACCGGGCCGCCCTGGAGCTCCTGCTCTCGTCGGGCCCTCTCACCCGCACCCAACTCGGCCAGGAGACCGGCCTGTCCAAGGTCACCGCCTCCCAGCTGCTCGCCCGCCTCGAAGAACGCCAGCTCGTCCACGTCGTCGGCAGCCAAGCCGGCGGACGCGGCCCCAACGCCGCCCTCTACGCCGTCGTGCCCTCCAGCGCCTACGCCCTCGCCCTCGACATCCGCGCCTCCGAGGTCACCGGCGCCCTCGCCGACATCACCGGCCAGGTCACCGGCGAGTTCACCCTCGACCCCACCGACACCGGCGACCCCGTCGACCAGGTCAGCGGCGCTGTACAGCGCCTCCTGCGCACCTGCGAAGTCCCCCTCGACCACCTCAGCGCCTGCACCATCGGCACCCCCGGCGTCGTCGACCCCCGCACCGGCGCCGTGCGCTTCTCCTTCGACCTGCACAGCTGGCTCGAAGACGCCTTCCACACCCTGCGCAACGACCTCGGCCCCACAGTCCGCATCGAAAACGACGTCAACCTCGCCGCCCTCGCCGAGCACGCCGAAGGCGCCGGTGAGGACGCCTCAGACTTCGCCCTCATCTGGCTCGGCGGAGGCGGCGGCGTCGGCATGGCCGTCGTCATCGACGACCGCATCCACTGGGGCACCACCGGCGGCGCCGGCGAAATCGGCTACCTGCCCGTCCCCGGCGCACCCCTGCCTGGAGACGTCGGCCTGCCCGGCGGCTACCAGTCGCTGCGCTGCACCGGCGATAAACCCACCATCGCCCACGGCTTCCAAGCCCTCGTCGGCGCCCAGGAGATCATCACCCTCGGCGAATCCCACGGATTCACCGGCACGGCCGTCGGCGACATCCTCACCGCCGCGGCCGAAGCCCACGACGCCGGCGACGGCTTCCTCGACGAACTCGCCGACCGCATCGCCCGCGGCGTCGCCGCCGTATGCGTCGTCCTCGACCCCGGACTCGTCGTCCTCGGCGGCGAAGTCGCCGAAAGCGGCGGCGACGACCTCGCCCGCCGCGTCGCCCGCGCCACCGATCGCATCGGACCCAACGCACCCCGGGTCAGTGTCGGCCGCGTCCAATCGCCCGTCCTGCGCGGCGCCCTCCTCTCGGCCCTGCAGCACGCCCGCGAAGACGTCTTCGAATCCACCGTGGAGTAAGCGCCGACAGGGGGAGAGGCGCGACACGAGCGGCCGGACGGCGCCGAGCGCCGGGCCTGCGGGGCGGATCGGCACACCGCACCGGCGGCCCGGCGCGATTCCGCGGGACGGCCCGGCCGTCCGCCGCGGGCTCCTCCGAAGGCCGGACGCCGCGGAGCCCGCAAGCCCGCAACGGATCGGCGACCACCCGGCGGCCGGGCATCGCGAAGTGTAGCCTGGAGGGCCATGGACAACGTTGAGCAAGGCAGATCGGCCCACGGAGTCCGGGTCGCCGTGCCGGCCGGCGACGACGGCCACGCCCTGCTCTGGTTCGCCCACTGCCCCGACTGCCAGGCGACGGTGAACGCGGACCGGGGATTCCTCGCCGACTGCTGGAACTGCGGAAAACCACTGCCCACGCGCTTCAACTCGCGCACGGAGCTGCACGTGGAATGGGCCCTGCTCGACGACATCCGGTCAGGGCGCTACAACGCCGACGAGTGGCACTGCACCTACTGCGGCACGGCCACCCCCATGAGCGACCCGATGTGCGGAAAGTGCAAACGCTCCAAGCACGCCACCGGCACCTGACGGCCGGGCGCCCCGACCGCCCCGGCCCGGTCGGGGCGCATCAGCACCGACCCGCACCGCCCGGCGGCGACGCATCCGTGCCGCAACCGCGCGACGCGGCGGTCGGGCACTCCCCGTCCAGGCGGCGGACCATCGCGATCCGCGGCGCCACCGCGATCCCCGCCTCCTCTTCGCGACGCCACTGCCCACGCAGCTGCGGCCCCCACCCGGTCGGCGCGAACGGGCGGAAGCCGCGCCGCGCATACCAGGGCGCGTTCCAGGCCACATCGCGGAACGTCGTCAGCGTCAGCACCGCGAA